>NZ_CP093340.1:916500-1222000 GCF_022637415.1 Luteimonas sp. S4-F44 | reverse complement strand
CGAGCCGGGTTTCGGCACGACCGCGCTGTCGACCGCGGTCTGGCAGGTCGCGCGCCGCGACTGACGCGCAGCGCGGCGCGCGCATGCGCGGGGCTTTAGCCCACGCCGGCGTGCGTGCCTTCCGCTTCGCCCATCCGGCTTTGCTGGTAGTTCTGCAGGCCGATCATCTCGATCAGGCGCAGCTGCTTCTCCAGCCAGTAGGTATGGTCTTCCTCGGTGTCCGAGAGCTGGGTCACCAGCACCTGACGGCTGACGAAGTCGCCATGACGCTCACACAGGGCGATACCCTGAGCGAGGTGGTCGCGTACGGCGTACTCGAGCGCCAGGTCCTTGCGCAGCATCTCCTCGACCGTACGACCGGGCTCGAACGCCTCGGGGCGCATGTCCGGATCGCCCTCCAGGAACAGGATGCGACGCAGCAGCGCATCGGCATGCTGGGTCTCCTCCTCCATCTCGTGGTTGATCCGCGCGTAGAGGTGGTGCAGGCCCAGGTCCTCGTAGCGGCGCGAATGGATGAAGTACTGGTCGCGTGCGGCGAGTTCACCGCGCAACAGGAACTTCAGGTAGTCGACGACTTCGGGATGGCCTTTCATCGGGGGGCTCGCAGGTCCGGGAATGAGCGCAGTATGCCCAGTCGTGCGCGACGATGATCGGATGCAAATGCATGCATTTCGCATTCTCAGGGCCAGCCACGTAGACTCGCCCGCCCCTCCGCCTCCCGGCCCGCGCAGATGAAGATCGGTATCGACTTCGGCACCAGCTATTCGGCCGCCGCCGCGCGCATCGGCGACCGCCTCGAACACATCCGCTTCGGTGGGCAGGCGCAGTTCCGCACCGCGGTGTACTTCCCGCGCACCGTGCCCGACGTGGCCGACTTCGCCCTGACCGACGCGATGGAGGCGCAGGTCGCCGAGATCGTGCGCGACCTCAAAGCTGCGCAGACCCGCGCCGGCACCGCGGCACGCAGCGAGGCGCAGCTGCGTGGCGACGCGGTGCGCATCGTGCGCCGGCAATGGATGGAGCAGCAGATGCGCGATGCCGAGACCTCGGTCGCCGACCTGCAGGACGCGGTGTTCGGCGAGGAGGCGATCGAACGCTACCTCGAGGACGGCACCGGCAACCTGGTGCAATCGCCCAAGTCGATGCTGGGTTTCAATCTGCATCCGCGTGCCCGCGCCACCATCGCCGGGATCGCCGCGCACATCCTCGAGCACATCCGGCTCACCGCGAGCCGTCAGCTGGGCACCGTGGTGCGCGAGGCCACACTGGGCCGCCCGGTGCGCTTCCGCAGCTCGATGGGCGAGGCCGGCGGCGCGCAGGCGCTGGCGATCCTGCGCGAGGCCGCGGGCATCGCCGGTTTCGACACCGTGCACTTTCTCGAAGAACCGGCTGCGGCCGCGCTGCACCACCACGCGATCAGCCCGCAGCGCCAGACCACCCTGGTCGTCGACGTCGGCGGCGGCACCACCGACATCGCGCTGGCGAGCATCGGGGGCCGCGATGCGCCGCAGGTGCACCGCGCCTGGGGCATCGCCAATGGCGGCACCGATGTCGACATCGCGCTGAGCCTGGCCCGCGCGATGCCGCTGTTCGGCAAGGGCATCACGCGCACGCCGGTCCACCACTTCGTCGAGGCCGCCACCGTGCAGGACCTGCCGCGCCAACGCGAGTTCCACCGCCACGACTACCGCGACGTCGTGGCGCCGTACGGCGCGCGTCTTCAGGCGCTGCAGGACGAGGGCGGCACCACCCGGCTCTACCGCGGGATCGAGGCGATGAAGGTCCGGCTCAGCGACGACGCCACGGCGATGCAGCCGCTCGACTTCATCGAGCACGGCCTGCGCGTGGACGCCGAGCGCGCCGATCTCGAGACGGCCGCCGCGCGCTTCCTCGACCAGATCGGTGGATTGCTCGATGCGGTCCGCGCCGACCTGCCGCAGCCGCCCGACAGCCTGTTCCTGACCGGCGGCATGTCCGGCGCACCGTACGTGCAGGCCGCCGCGCGGGCGCGGTTCCCGCAAGCCCGGGTCGTCCGCGGCGACCCGTCGCTGGGCGTGGTCTCGGGCCTGGCCGAGCACGCGTACAACGCGCCCGCCGCCGCGGACTGAGCGTCGGCGGGCGCGCACGGAACCTGAAACAATCGGGCGGCGGCAGGCGGCCGCGGCGAGGGGGAGCTCGGCAATGCGCAATCGGTGGCGCGCTTGGAGCCTGCGGGCACTGCTCGCACTGGCGGTTGTCGCGCTGGCGATCGTCGCGATGCTGTGGTGGCAACTGCGCGGCAGCCTGCCGGACCTGGCGGGCACGCGGACGCTGCCGGGGCTCGAGGCGCCGGCGACGATCCAGCGCGACGCCTTGGGGACGGTGACGATCACCGCCGACAGCGAAACCGATGCGATGCGCGCGCTGGGCTGGGTGCATGCCCAGGAGCGCTATTTCGAGATGGATCTGATGCGGCGCCTGCCCGCAGGCGAGCTCTCGGCGCTGTTCGGCGAGCGGGCGCTCGATACCGATCGCCGCCATCGCCTGCACCGCATGCGCGCCCGCGTCGATGCCACGCTGGCCGAGGTCGCCGGCGCGCGCATGCCGCAGCTGCGCGCCTACGCCGAGGGCGCGAACGCCGGGCTCGCCGCGTTGCGGGCCCGGCCCTGGCCGTATCTACTGCTGCGCCAGCCGCCGGCGCCGTGGACGCCGGCCGACTCGGCCCTGGTCGGCTTCTCGATGTACTTCGACCTGCAGGACGCCGGCAATGCTCGCGAACTGACGATGCACCGGCTGGGCCCGCGCCTGCCGCCGGCGCTGCTTGCACTGGTGGCCCACGACGGCAGCCGCTGGGATGCCCCGCTCGAGGGCGCAGCGCGCGGCGATGCGACCTTGCCGGATGCCGACGCAGTGGACCTGCGCCGCTTGGATGTGACGGACGCGGGCGACGTCGGTGGGCCGCCCGCGGCGATGGCTTGGGAGGCCCCCTCTCCACCGCTTGCGCCTGCGGCGGCCGATCTTGGTTGGGGGAGCAACAACTTCGCGGTCGGCGGCGCACTGACCACCGACGGCCGCGCCTTGGTCGCCGACGACATGCATCTGGGTCTGCGCGCGCCCAACCTCTGGTTCCGTGCGCGCTTGCGCTATCCCGATGCCCGCGCGCCGGGCGGCCGCGTCGACATCACCGGGTTCACGCTGCCGGGCCTGCCTGCCGTCATCGTCGGCAGCAACGGACATATCGCCTGGGGCTTCACCAACAGCTACATCGATACGCTGGATTGGCAACGCATCGTGCCCTGCGACGCGGCCGCCGCGCAGGCGCCCGGCTGCACGCCGCTGCGACGCCACACCGAGACCATCGCCGTCGCCGGGCGCGCGGCGGAGGTGCTGACCGTGGACGACAGCGATTGGGGACCGGTCGTCCATCGCGAAGTCGACGGCGGCGCGCTGGCGCTGCGCTGGACCGCACACCTGCCAAGTGCACTGAACTTCGGGCTGGCGGACTTCGCCCACGCCCGCGACCTCGACGACGCGCTCGCGATCGCCGACCGCACCGCGACCCCGACCCAGAACCTGGTGATCGGCGACCTGCACGGCGCGGTCGCCTGGCGCCTGCTCGGGCCGGTCCCGGTGCGTGCGCCCGGCTGCAACGGGCGCACCGTCTCGCATTCACCCCGGGCTGGCGCCATGTCAGGCGATGCCGGCAACGTTTGCGCACCATGGCCGATCGCCACAGACGCCTCGCCGATCGTGCGCACGCCCGACGCGATGCGGCTGTGGACCGCGAACAGCCGCGTCGTCGATGGCGCGGACTTCGCCCGGCTCGGCGATGGCGGTGCGGCGCTGGGCATCCGCGCCTGGCAGATCCGCCAGGGACTCGATGCCCGCGTGCGCTTCGGCGAACGCGACCTGCTCGCGATCCAGCTCGACGACCGCGCGCTGCTGCTGACGCAATGGCAGGGTCTGCTCGTCCGAGCGGCCGACGCGGCCGGTACCGACGCCACCGCCCTGCGCGCGCTCGCCGATGCCGCCGCCGACTGGCGCGGCCGCGCCGCGGTCGATTCGGTCGCCTACCGCATCGTCCGCGCATGGCGGCTGGCGGTGCATGCGCGCATCGCCGACGGCCTGCTCGCACCCGCACGCACAACGGCCGGCGACGCGATCGCCTGGCCGGACCCGCCGAACTTCGAAGGCGTGGTCTGGCCGCTGGTGAGCCAGCGCCCCGAGCACCTGCTGCCGCGCCGCTTCGCCTGCACCCCGCAGACCCAGCAGGGGCGCTGCGCGCCGGTCGCCGACGGCTGGACCGCGTTGCTCGAAGACGCTGCGCGCGAGGTCCGCGACACGCTGCAGGCTGAGGGGGCCTTGGCGCAACGGACCTGGGGCGAGCACAACACCGCGGCGATCTGCCACCCGCTCGCGGCCGCGATCCCGTTCGTCGGCCGGCGCGCCCTGTGTATGCCGGCGCAGCCGCTGCCCGGCGACGGCACCGTGCCGCGCGTGCAGGCCCCGGCGTTCGGCGCCTCGCAGCGCATGGTGGTCGCGCCCGGGCATGAAGCCGACGGTATCGCGCACATGCCCGGCGGCCAGAGCGGCCATCCCCTGTCACCGTTCTGGGGCGCCGGTCACGACGATTGGGTGCAGGGCCGCGCCTCGCCGTTCCTGCCGGGCACGGCCACACACGTGCTGCAGTTGCAGCCCGCACACCGCGCGGCGCCCACCGACTCGGCGCGCCGCGACTAGCGGTCCAGCGCCCCCTGCCAATGGGTGCCGTAAAGCCCGGCGGCCATCTTCTCCGCCGGGCGCGCGCGGAATACCGCGCTGATCCGTGGCCCGACCGGGCGCGTGGTCTTCGCGATCCCGTGCACGTGGGTCAGCTGCGAGGCATGGCTCATCGCCAGCACGCTGCCGGGCGCGAGTTCGATCGCGATCGACTTGCCGCGCCCATTCTTCGC
Source organism: Luteimonas sp. S4-F44 (assembly GCF_022637415.1). Taxonomy (NCBI): domain Bacteria; kingdom Pseudomonadati; phylum Pseudomonadota; class Gammaproteobacteria; order Lysobacterales; family Lysobacteraceae; genus Luteimonas; species Luteimonas sp. S4-F44. The sequence goes on along the minus strand of NZ_CP093340.1, from coordinate 1,217,069 downwards.
GCGGATCGACATCCGCCGCGCACCGCCCAGCGACAGCAATGTGATCGGCTGACCCGGCACCAACGTATGCAACTTGTCGTGATGCATGGCCACGCTGTCGCGGCCGTCGCGGTAGAGATTGAGCCCGACTGCGGTGTACGGCGCAGGCACCAGTCGCTGCACGAGACGGCCCATCTGAGCCAGCGGCAGCTCGGGTGGCAGCGCATCAAGCCGATAGGACGCCAGCAAGCGCGGGACGGCGACCACGCGGTCGTACATCGGCCGATTCTGGGTCTCCCAATGCGCCCCGTCGCGCAGCGCCTCGAACCACGCCGCCGCGGTCGCCGGATCGACGGCATCGGTCCAGTAGCGGATACCGCCCTCGTCGTCGTCGACGAGGATCCGCGGCGCGGCGGTGGGAAACAGATCCATGGTCCCGAAATGGGGCCGTCCGACACGTCGGGCAAGCCGCCTCGGGCCGCCGCGGGGGCGATCGCATCGGATCAAGCGCCATGCGACATCGGCATCCGACCAATCCCCGGCGCGGGCCGGTGCGCCATCGCCATGCGATCCATCGTCACCTGGAACACGCGCCCCCCCGTGGCGAAGCGCCAGGCCGTGACGCACTGCCGCACCCGTGCCGCAAGGCCGCCAACGCCATTGCATCGGAACTGTGACTGCCTGTGCAGTTCGCGCCTTTGCGCGGTCAATCGCCCTGCCGCCGATTGACCCCGGCCCGCCGCATGCGCAGGGTTGAGGCACGATCGAATGCAGGAGGCGGTCGCATGCCACGTCGCATGCCATGGATTTGGTTGGGCCTGTTGGGCGCCTGCGCGCTGGTGGCGGTGCTCGCCTGGCAGAACCGCGAACTGCGCGAGGAGCGGCGCTGGTTCGTGACACGCACCACCGAACCTTATCTGGGCATGTACGTGCCGCAGGTCGACGCGACCACGCTCGACGGGGCCGCGCACGTGCTCGGCGCGCCGTCCGGCGCGTTCCAGGTGCTGTACTTCTTCACCCCGACCTGCCCGTACTCGCGGCGCTCGCTGCCGCGCGTGGCCGAAGCCGCGCGGCGCATCGCCGAGGCGCACGGCCAGAACGTCGAGGTGCTGGGCGTGTGCCATTGCACGCCGGCCCAGGCGCGTGCCTACGCGGACGCCCATCGCCTGCCGTTTGCGGTGACCACGCTGACCGACCGGCGCCACGTGATGCTGTTCCGCGCGCGCAACGTGCCGGCGCTGCTGGCGCTCGATCGCGACGGCCGGCTGCGCTACGCGCGCGTGGGCACCTTCGATACCAAGGAGCGGATGCAGGACCTTCTGGCCGCGCTGCAACGCACGGATGCGTCGCCGGCCCTGGCCACTGTCGAGGAGCGATGAAATGACACGGTACTGGAAGACGATGCGCAATGCCGCGGTTGCTGCCCTGTTCGTGGGCTGCATGGGCTTCGGTGCGATGCAGGCGATGGCCGACGACGGCGAGGACCGCGAGGCCTCGTGCAGCGCGTGGGCCTGCGCGCAGGAATGCGCGCCATTCGGCGGACAGCTCGGGCCAGGCGGCCCAGGCCAGCCGCTGCAGTGCTACTGTTGCGGCTGAGTGCGGACATGCCCGGTGCCGGCCAATGCCGGCGCCGGGCACGCGCTGCGGTCGCGCGCGCTCAGTCGCGCAGTTCGATCACGTCGAAATCGACCACCGGATCGACGTCCGCGTCGTAGTCGACGTCGTCGCGCTCGAAGCCGAAGAGCTTCAGGAACTCATGCTTGTAGCCCGCGTAATCGGTCAGCGCGGTCAGGTTCTCGGTCGTGATCTGCGGCCACAACGCCTTGCACTGCGCCTGCACGTCGTCGCGCAGCTCCCAGTCGTCCAGACGCAGACGGTGTTCGTCGTCGAGCTCGGCCGGGGCGCCGTCGGTGCGGTACATGCGCTCGCGGAACAGACGGTCGAGCTGGTCGAGCGTGCCCTCGTGCAGGCCGAGCTCCTTCATGACCTTGAAGACGATCGCGATGTACAGCGGCAGCACCGGGATCGCAGCACTGGCCTGGGTGACCACCGACTTGAGCACGGCGACGTTGGCACTGCCGCCGCTGGGCTTGAGCTGCGCATCAAGACGGCGCGCGGTCGCATCGAGGTCGGCCTTGGCCCGGCCCAGCGCACCGTGCCAGTAGATCGGCCAGGTGATCTCGGTGCCGATGTAGCTGAAGGCGACCGTCTTCGCGCCATCGGCGAGCACCCCGGCATCGCGCAGCGCGTCGATCCACAGCTGCCAGTCCTGACCGCCCATGACGGTCACGGTGTCTTCGATCTCCTGCTCGGTCGCCGGCTCGACGGTCGCCTGGATCACCTGATCCTTGTTGGTGTCGATCGCGGTCGAGGTGTAGGCCTCGCCGATCGGCTTGAGCGCCGAGCGCTTGAGCTCGCCGGTGTCGGGCAGCTTGCGCACCGGCGAGGCCAGCGAATAGACCACCAGGTCCACCTGCCCGCCCATCTCGTCGCGGATCAGCGCGATCGCCTGCTCGCGCGCGGCGTCGGAGAACGCGTCGCCATTGATCGAGCGGCTGTACAGACCCGCCTGCTTGGCGGCTTTGTCGAACGCCGCAGCGTTGTACCAGCCGGCGGTGCCGGGCTTCTTCTCGGTGCCGGGCTTTTCGAAGAACACACCCAGCGTGTCGGCGCCGAAGCCAAAGGCCGCGCTGATGCGCGCCGCCAGTCCGTAGCCGCTCGATGCACCGATCACCAGCACCTTCTTCGGGCCGTCGTCGCGCACGCCGCGCGCCTGCGTGGCCTCGATCTGGTCGCGCACGTTGTTGGCGCATCCGGTGGGGTGCGTGGTGGTGCAGATGAAGCCGCGGACCTTGGGATGGATGATCACTGTGCTGCCCGGTTGTCGTGGAAATCGGGCGCCAGTTTAAGGCGTGCTGCGGTCCCGGTCCCGTACGGGGGGCAATGGTGCGTCAGGGCGACGGATGCTGCATTGCGTCGACGCGATTGACAGCACGCCAGCTGCCGGCTGAACTGGGGGCCCGGGCGTACGCGCCCTGCTGCGGATCCCGCTCCCGATGTCTTCCCGTTGGCTCGATTCTCCCGCCCGTTATGGCCTAGTCACCCGCCTGCTGCACTGGGGCATGGCTGCGCTGTTGGCGTGGCAGTTCTTCGGCATGGGCGTGAAGCTGGCGCTCGGGCGCCACGCCTTGACCGCGTTCCTGGTCGGCACCCACAAGCCGGTCGGCACGCTGCTGATGCTGCTGATCCTCGCGCGCGGCGTCTGGGGCCTGTCGCAATGGCGGCGCCGGCCGCCGCACCCGCCGACCTGGGTGGGACGCGCGGCACTGGCTGGGCATGCGGCGCTGTACGCGCTGATGGCCTGGGTGCCGACCGTGGCGTTGCTGCGCGAGTACGGCTCGGGCAAGGGCTTCGCGCCGTGGGGGATCCCGCTGTTCCCGGCCACCGGCGTGAAGCAGGCGGCGTTGATGGCGCCGGCCAACCTGTCGCACGGCGTACTCGCCTGGACGCTGCTCGCGCTGGTGCTCGGTCACGTGCTGATGGTCGCGCTGCACCATCTGCTCTGGCGCGACACCACGCTCGCACGGATGGCCGGCCGGCTGTAGACGCGCGGGCTGCGCCGTCCCGGCCCCCACCCGGTCCGCGATGCGGACCGATCTCCCCCGCGTTGCGGGGAAGGTGATCCATGCGGTGACGGTGACGTGGCCTTAGGCCACCGCGGCGTTGTGCACGCCGGCGACCGCGCGGCCCGACGGGTCGGCGGCGTTCGCGAACGCGGCGTCCCAGGCGATCGCGGCGGGCGACGAACACGCGATCGACTTGCCGCCCGGCACGGTCGCCGCTGCGGCCGGCGTCGGGAACGCCTGTTCGAACAGGCTGCGATACAGATACGCCTCCTTGGTCTGCGGCGGCGCGTGCGGGAAGCGGCTCGCGGCGGCCGCCAGCTCGCGGTCGCTGACCTGGGCCTCGGCGTGTGCCTTGAGGCCGTCGATCCAGCCGTAGCCCACGCCGTCGCTGAACTGCTCCTTCTGCCGCCACAGGATCTCGTCGGGCAATGCCCCGTCGAATGCGGCGCGCAGCAGGCCCTTCTCCATGCGCTGATACTCCTCGCTGCCGCGGTCGATCATCTTGTACGCGGCGTCGATGTCCATCGCCACGTCGAGGAACTCACGGTCGAGGAATGGCACGCGCGGCTCGACGCCCCAGGCCATCATCGCCTTGTTCGCGCGCAGGCAGTCGTAGCCATGCAGGGCGTCGAGCTTGCGCACCAGTTCCTCGTGGAACTGCCGCGCATCGGGCGCCTTGTGGAAGTACAGGTAGCCGCCGAAGATCTCATCAGAGCCCTCGCCCGACAGCACCATCTTCACGCCCATGGCCTTGATCCGCCGCGCGAGCAGGAACATCGGCGTGGACGCGCGGATCGTGGTCACGTCGAAGGTCTCGATGTGCCGGATCACGTCCGGCAACGCGTCAAGGCCTTCTTCGAACGTGTACTCGAAGCCGTGGTGCACGGTGCCCAGCGCCTCAGCCGCGACCGCGGCGGCGGCAAGGTCCGGCGAGCCAGTCAGGCCGATCGCGAACGAATGCAACCGCGGCCACCAGGCCTCGCTGCGGTCGCCGTCCTCGATGCGATGGCGCGCATAGCGCGCGGCGACCGCGGCGACCAGCGAGGAATCCAGCCCGCCCGACAACAGCACGCCGTACGGCACGTCGGTCATCAGCTGCCGATGCACGGCGGCCTCGAAGGCCTCGCGCAGCGCCGGCAACGACGGCGCGTGCCCGGCCACCGCGTCGTGCTCGCGCCAGGGGCGCGCGTAGTAGCGCGTCAGCGTGCCGGTCGCGCTGTCGTACCAGTGGCCGGGCGGAAATTGCGCGACATCGGCGCAGCTGTCGACCAGCGCCTTCATCTCCGAGGCCACACGCAGCCGGCCCTCGCGGTCGTGGCCCCAGTACAGCGGCACCACGCCGATCGGATCGCGGGCGATGATCGCGCGGCCGGAGGTGCGGTCCCACAGCGCGAACGCGAAGATGCCGTTGAGCTGTTCGAGCCAGGTCGTTGGGCCCGCAGGGTCGGCCGCATGCTCGCGATACAGCGCGTTGATCACCTCGCAGTCGGACGCGGTCGTGAACGCATAGGGCGCAGGCAGGTCGGCGCGCAATGCCTGATGGTTGTAGATCTCGCCGTTGACCGCCAGCACCAGTGCGCCATCGGCCGAGCGCAGTGGCTGGGCGCCGCCGGCCGGATCGACGATCGCCAGGCGCTCGTGCACGAGGATCGCCCGGTCGTCGGCGTGCACGCCGCTCCAGTCGGGACCGCGATGGCGCTGGCGTTGCGAACAGGCGAGCGCCTGCCGGCGCAGAGAGGCGATGTCATCGCCGGGCTGCAGGCCGAAGATGCCGAAGATCGAACACATGGTGAGGCTCCTTGGGGTGAGGAGCCGCGCGCGGGCCACAAAAAACCCGCATCGCGGCCGATGCGGGTGGTGTGTCTGGTGCCTTGCGCGTGTTGCCTTATCCCTGCGCCCGCTCCCACACCCGCCTCGGCCGCGCATGATTATTCGTGCGCGGGGCGTTGCGGTTGGTATTGCGGGCGGACAGGCGCGACATGGGATCGACCCTACCCGGTGCGCGCGCGCCGCGCAACGGTTGCGTGCGCAACCGCCCGCCCCGTGCGTCAGGCCGGCCGCGCCGGCGCCGTCTCGACCGACGGGCCGGCATCGCGCGCCGCCTGCTCGGCCAGCACCCGATCCGGGTCGACCAGCTGCGGGTTGTCGAGCACCGTCGCCAGTCGCTCGCGGTCGAGCTGGCCGGTCCAGCGCGCGATCACCAGGGTACCGATGCCGTTGCCGGTCAGGTTGGTCAGCGCGCGGCCTTCGGACATAAAGCGGTCGATGCCGACGATCAGCGCGATGCCGGCCAGCGGAATCACGCTTTCGAACGCTGCCAGCGAGGCGGCCAGCGTCACCAGTCCGGCGCCCGACACGCCCGCCGCGCCGTTGGAGGAGATCAGCATGAACACCAGCAGCGCGATCTGCGTGCCGATCGGCACCTCGATCCCGAAGGCCTGCGCGATGAAGATCGCGCCCATCGCCATGTAGATCGCGGTGCCGTCGAGGTTGAACGAGTACCCGGTGGGAATCGTCAGGCCGACCACCGACTTGGGCACACCGGCTGCTTCGAGCTTGGCCAGCATGCGCGGCAGCACGGTTTCCGACGACGAGGTGCCGAGCACGATCAGCAGTTCGTCGCGGATCATGCGGATGTACTTGAATACGCTGAAGCCCGACCACCAGCAGATCGGCCCGAGCACCAGCAACAGGAACAGCAGACAGGTCAGCCAGAAGCTGAGCATGAAGTAGCCGAGCGAGCCGAGGATCGCCCCGCCGTACTCGCCGATCGTGAACGCCATGCCGCCCATCGCGCCCAGCGGCGCGAACCACATCACGATCTTGATCACGCCGAACATCACCTGGGCGATCGTGTCGAGCGCGGCGACCGCCGGCTTGCCGCGCTCGCCGAGCATCGTGATCGCACAGGCGACCAGGATCGCCATCACCAGGACCTGGATCAGCTGGCCCTCGACGAAGGCCGCGAAGAACGAACTGGGCACCAGATGCAATAGGAAGCCGGTGATGCCGTCGCCGGCCGCAGCCCCTGCGCTGGCGAGCGTGCCCTGCGCGGCCGAGGCGTCGAAGGTCTCGATGTCGAGGCCGAGGTTGCGGCCGGGTCCGAGCAGGTTGACCACGACCAGGCCGATGCCCAGCGCAAACACCGTGGTGACGTTGAAGTAGACCACGGTCTTGAGCGCCAGCCCGCCGGCCTTGGCGAGATTGCCCAGGCCGGCGATGCCGACCGCCACGGTGGCGAAGATCGTCGGTGCGATGACGACCTTGACCAGCTTGATGAACAGGTCGGCCAGCCATTTCATCTGTGCGCCGACCTGCGGCGCGGCCAGGCCGATGACGATGCCGGCGGCAATCCCCAGCAGGACCCAGAAGTAGAGGTGGTGCCACAGCGGTTTGCGGGGGCGGACGGCGGTGCGGAGCGTCGCGTCGGGCGCGATCGGAGGCGTGATATCGGTAGGCATGAGGCGAGCCTGCCAGACCGCGCCGTCCTGCGCGGTCATACATTCGAACTAGACCGCGCAGTCAGGAATAGCCTGCAGGCGTGTTGTCGGGCCCGCCATTGACGACACAGCGCAGCGCATGCGGGCGCGGCGCGCTACCCTGTGCGCCGCCCGCCTCACCCCAGCCGCATGTCCCCCGCTCCCGATCTCGTCGAACGCCTCGATCGCCTGCTGCCGCAGACCCAGTGCGGCCAGTGCGGTTTCGACGGTTGCCGCCCCTATGCCGAGGCGATGGCGCGCGGCGAGGCGGACATCGACCGGTGTCCGCCAGGCGGCGATGCCGGCGCGCGCGCGCTCGCGACCCTGCTCGGCGTGCCGGCGCGGCCGTTCGATCGCAGCCGCGGCCCGCACCACCCACACCCGCCGGTCGCGCTGGTCATCGAAGCGGACTGCATCGGCTGCACCAAGTGCATCCAGGCCTGCCCGGTCGACGCGATCGTCGGCGCTTCCAAGCTGATGCATACGGTCGTCGAACCGCTGTGCACCGGCTGCGCCCTGTGCGTCCCGGCGTGTCCGGTCGACTGTATCGTCATGGTCGAGGCGGCCTGAGGCCGCCAGGTTCACCGTTCCGGCGGGGCGGGGTCGCGCGCGGGCAGATCGGGCTGCGGCGGCGGTGCGTCGTCTGCATCGGCCGGCGGTACGGGCGCTTCGTCCTTCGGCGCGGTCATCGGCGACGAGGCAGGCGTGCGCTCCTCGGGCAACGGCGCGGTGCCGTCGCCGATCTCGATCGTCGGCGGGGGCGCGCAGGCGCTGCAGATGCGCTCGACTTCGTAGCCCTTGGCCGCCAGCTTCTCGACCACGCCGTCCTCACCCAGCAGGTGCAGCGTGCCGACGACGACCAGGATCTCGCCGTCCTGCTGCAGCATCTGCTCGAGCTTGGGCAACCAGGCATCGTTGCGCTCGGTGTTGATCCGCCGATACAGCGCGGGAAAGCGCGCACGCATGTCCAGCGCCATGCCGTTCCACAGCTGCGCCGCGTCGCCCGCACGCCAGGCGCCATGCAGCGTCTCGATCGACGCCTGCCCGCCCTGCGCCTGATCCAGCGCCTCGCGCAGCATCTCCACCTGCTCGACCTGGCCCAGGCCGTCGAGAAAGCCAATCTGCTCGGACGCAGTCTCCAGCCCCGCGGTCGCCTTGCCCGCCTCGCGCGCCTGCCGCGCCAGATACGCATCCATGCCCAGTTGCGCCTGCAGGCCATAGCGGCCCAGTTCGGTCGTGGTCACCAGCAGCGAGGCGAACCACGGCTTGAACAACTGCAGGCTCTGCGCGCTCATGCCGCCGGTCGGTTGCGCGGCGAGGTTCGCCTGGCCCCAGGCCGCCAGGTCGGCGGCGAGCGCCGGCGGCAGGTCGTCGTCGAGGCGGCTGCCATCGCTGCGCAGCCCGGCCTGCATCATCTGCATCGCCAGCGTCGGCGACTCCAGTTCCTCGGGAGACAGCTCGAAGACCACCTCGCCTGCCGCAGCCAGCGTCCGGGCGACGTCCTCGGAGAGCGGATAGTCCGCGGGCTGCAGGAAATGGAACGAGCCCAGCAGGTACAGCGCACCGTGATCGCCCGAGACCTTCCACAGCAGCGGGACCGGCGGCGCCGGCGCCGGCACCTCGGCGATGTGGGGCACCGCGGACGGCGCGACCTCGTCCACGGCGGCGGGCGACTGCGCCCATGCCGTCGGCGCCAGGCCAAGGAACACGAATGCGAGCGCGGCGACACGGGCGGCGCGCAATACAGGGAGCAAACGCATGCGGACTCCAGAATGAAAACGGTTCGGAACGCGGACAGTCGTCGTCGCGCGCGCGTCTTCTGACACGTGCCCAGGCGCTGCGAGCGGACGCGCGCTCAACGCCCGCGCAGGAACCAACGGTCGATCTCCGCGAGCGGGAAATGCGCCCAGGTCGGACGCCCATGATTGCACTGCCCCGAGCGCTCGGTCGCCTCCATCTGCCGCAGCAAGGCATTCATCTCGGGCACCGTCAGTCGTCGGTTCGCGCGCACCGCGCCATGGCAGGCCATCGTCGACAGCAATTCGTCGCGCGCCGCGCGCACCCGCCGGCTTTCGCCGTGCTCGCGCAGATCGGCCAGCACATCGCGCAACAGCGCCTCGGTGTCGCCATCGACCAGCAGTGCCGGCACGCCGCGCAGCAGCAGCGATTGCGGTCCGGTGCGCGTGACCTCGAAACCCAGGTCGGCGAGCGTGCCCGCTTCCTGTTCGGCGACGTCGGCTTCGCGCTCGGAGACCGCGACGGTCTGCGGCACCAGCAGCGGCTGCATGCGCACGCCCTCGCCGTCGTGCGCGGTCTTGAGCCGCTCGTAGCCGATGCGCTCATGGGCGGCGTGCATGTCGACAACGATCATGCCGTCGGCCGCCTGGCTGAGGATGTAGATGCCGTGCAACTGCGCGACCGCGTAGCCGAGCGGCGGGACGAAGGCCGTGCTGTCAGCGGTGCTGCTGTCGGCGGCCGCGCGGTCGAGGGCCATGCCGTCGGCGCTCGTGCCGCCTGCGCCCGGCCACGCATCGCCGACCGCGGGGCCCGGCGCGAAGGTCGCGTCCGTCCCTGTGGGGGCCCCGGTATCACCGCCGCCCATGCCGCCGCCGTAGAGGCTGGCATAGGCCGCACGCGCTTCGCCCACGCGCAGCGCCAGGTGCGTCTGCGGCATTGGCCGCGACCAGGCGGCCGCAGAGCCGCCGTTCGTCGGCCCGGCGGCGAACGTCGCGCCGGGCGACGGCACCTCGGTCGCCACATCGCCCGTCTGCCCCGCCCGCGTATCGGCCAGCGCCTCGTGCAGCGTGCGATAGACGAAATCGTGCACCAGTCGCGCGTCGCGGAACCGCACCTCGTGCTTGGCCGGATGCACATTGACGTCGACCCGGGTCGGATCGAGTTCAAGAAACAGCACATAGGCCGGCTGCCGCCCGTGGTACATCACATCCGCGAACGCCTGCTTGACCGCGTGCGCGACGCTGCGATCGCGGATCGAGCGGCCGTTGACGTACAGATACTGCTGATCGGCGCTGGCGCGCGAGTACGCCGGGCGGGCGATCCAGCCCGACAGCCGCAGGCCAGCCGCAGCATGGTCGATCCGCAGCGCCGCATCGGCGAACTCGCGGCCCAGCGTCTCGACCAGGCGCGCGCCCGAGAACAGGTCCTCGTCGCCCTTGTAGCGGCGCGCGGGCTTGCCGTTGTGGCTCACGCGCAGCTCGACATCCGGCCGCACCAACGCCAGCGCACGCAGCCATTCTTCGATGTGGCCGAGCTCGGTGCGCTCGGCACGCATGAACTTGCGGCGCGCCGGCACGTTGAAGAACAGGTCGCGGACCTCGACGGTCGTGCCGCGCGGATGCGGCTTGGGGGCCAGGTCGCCGACGCGCCCGCCGTCGACCTGCAGCACGCTGCCATGCGCATCGTCTTCGCGGCGCGAGGCCAGCGAGAAGCGGCTGACCGAGGCGATCGACGGCAGCGCCTCGCCGCGGAAGCCGAGGGTGGCGACCGATTCGAGATCGTCGAGCGAGCCGATCTTGCTGGTCGCATGCCGCGACACCGCCAGCGACAGTTCCTCGGGCGCGATGCCGCCGCCATCGTCGCGGACGCGGATCAGACGGACCCCGCCTTCCTCGAGCTCGATGTCGACCCGGCGCGCGCCAGCATCGAGCGCATTCTCGACCAGTTCCTTGACCACCGAGGCCGGTCGTTCGACGACCTCGCCTGCGGCGATCTGGTTGATCAGGATGTCGGGCAGTTGACGAATGGGCACGGCACGACGGCGCCAAGGCGCTTTCAGCAAGGGGATGGGGATGATAGCGGGCGCGGGGTGGGCCTGCCCGACAGCGCGATCCGGCCGATTCAGGGGCTGCCGCCGCCACCGGCCGCGGCCGCGGCGGCGCGCGCCGCGTAGAGCGTGCCCGGGGGCGGCTGGCTGGTGAAGAAGGCATTGATCCCCTGCAGCACGGCGGCGGCGACGCGCCTCTGGTGCCCGGGATCGAGCAGCCGCTTTTCTTCATCGGGATTGGAGATGAAGCCGGTCTCGACCAGCATCGCCGGCATATCGGCGTTGCGCAGCACCGAGAAGTTCGCGTACTCGACATTCGACTTGTGGGTCTTGCCGACATCGCGCAGCCCGGTCAGCACATGCGTCGCGGCCTCCTGCGATGCGCGCATATGGCCGCTTTGCGCCATCTCGAGCAGAACGTTCGACAGCGTGTCCTTCTCCAGGCGCACGCCGCCGACGAGGTCGGCGCTGTTCTCGCGGTCGGCCAGCCAGCGCGCCTGCTGCGAGGATGCCCCGCGCAGCGACAGGGTGTAGACCGAAGAGCCGTAGGCAGCGCGGTTGAGCGCGGCGTCGGCATGGATCGACACGAACATATCGGCCTTGGCCTGGCGTGCGCGACGTGCGCGCTGCGGCAGTTCGACGTAGCTGTCGTTGTCGCGGATCAGGTGCGCGCGCATGCCGGGCGTGGCGTTGATCTGGCGCGCGAGCTCGCGCGAGATCGCCAGCACGACGTGCTTCTCGTAGGTGCCGCCCGGTCCGATCGCCCCGGGATCCTGGCCGCCGTGGCCCGGGTCGATCGCGATCACCAGCGGACGCATGCCCGGCCCGACCGTGGTCGGCAGTGGCGGGGCGGCGCTGCGCGGCGCCGGTGCGGCGGCCTCGGGGGTCGGCGCGGGCGCCTGCGCGACGGGCGCGGCCGCAGACGATGCCGGCACCGGGGTCGGCGCGGCGGGCTGCGGTGCAGGCGTGGCCGGTGCACGGGCTCGCGCCATCTCGGCGATCAGCCGCGAGGTGGCATCGTTGGAGGCGAGCGCAGGATCGGCCGGTGGCGTGCTGGCGGCCGGGGCACTGCCGGCGGGCGCCACGCCGGCGGCGGCCGGCGGCGGTGTCGCGGTCTGCGCGGCGACCCGCGCGATCGGATCCGCATCGCCGTCGCCCGGCCACTCGACGACCAGGCGGGCCCCGTCGCCGCCCTCTTCCAGGCGCGGCGTCATCGCCACGATCGGGCTGGCGAGATCGAACACGATCCGGGTGGTGCCGGCCACCGGCTGGCCGGTCCGGACACTGCGCACGACGCCGCGCGCGGCCGGGAGCGCCAGGCCGCCGCGGAGCTTGGTACCGGGCAGGTCGACCACGAGGCGGTCGGGGTTGGCCAGCGAGATCACCGAGAACTCGGCCTTGCCGTCGAGCCGCAGTTCGGCCCGCGTTCCGGTCGCGCCGGTCTGCAGGTCGACGCCGCGCAATTCAGCGCCGTAAGCCAGGTTCCAGCACAGCGCCGCGAGCAGCGCGAGCGCCAGCAAGGCCTGAGACAGATTGATCCCCCGGATACGCATGCGGCTAGTCAATCATCGCCGCCAGGACAATGCAAGCCGTTTTCCCTTGCAAATCCGCAGCCTGCGTGTCCTTCCTACGGTTTCGGTTCAGCAACAGTTGGCAAACGGACGGTCGCGGCGACTGTCTCGCACCAGCCCCGGCCGGCATCCGAGAGGGCATCCAGGCGGACGCTGCGGCCATGGCCCGACAACGCCAGCGTGACCCGCAGGTCTGGCCGCGGCAACGCGTCGGCACCGCGTTCGGGCCACTCGATCAGCCACAGCCGCGCCGCGACGTCGTCCAGGCCGAGAAATTCCAGCTCGCTGATGTCGCCGATGCGGTACAGGTCCAGGTGCAGCGCCTCGCCGCCTGCCACCGGGTAGCGCTCGACCAGGGTGTAGGTGGGACTGCGCACCGTGCCAGTCACGCCCAGTGCGCGCAGCCAGGCGCGCGCCAGCGTGGACTTGCCGGCACCCAGATCGCCTTGCAGATGCACCACCGCCGGTGTGGGGGCCGTGGCGGCGAGCGCCTGCGCGAAGGCCTGCGTCGCGGCCTCGCCGTCGAGTTGCCACAGGCTCATCACCACGCCTCCCGGGGCGCCGGATTGGCCAACGGACGCAGTGCGGCGACCAGGTCGACCGGCAACAGGCCGCGCTCGCCCCCGCTGCGCGCTGCGACGTCGCCGGCAGCGGCATGCAGCAGCGCGCCGCAGGCCGCGGCGGATTCGGGGTCGAGCCCCTGCGCGCGCAGCGCGGCGATCACACCGGTCAGCGCGTCGCCCATGCCGCCGGTCGCCATGCCCGGGTTGCCGGCGGCGATCAGCCACGGCGTGCCGCCCGGCGCACAGACCAGCGTGCCCGCGCCCTTGAGCACGACGACTGCGCCGGTCTGGGCGGCGAGTCGACGCACCGCAGCGGGCCGGTCGCGCTGGATGTCGGCGGCCGCGGCGCCGAGCAGGCGCCCGGCCTCGCCCGGGTGCGGGGTCAGCACGGTGCCGGGCGGCAGCGCGCGGGGCATGGCCGCCAGCAGGCGCAGCGCATCGGCGTCGAGCACCAGCGGCCGGCCGCTGCCCAGCACCTCGTCGTACACCCCGTGGCCCCAGGCACCGCGCCCCAGCCCCGGACCGAGCGCGACGACGTCGGCGGCATCGAGCAGATGCGCGAGGGTGGACGTGTTGTCGATGCGGCGGGCCATCGCCTCCGGACTGCGCACCAGCAGCGGGGCGACATGCGCCGCCTGGGTCGCGACCGACACCAGCCCGGCCCCGGCGCGTAGCGCGGCCTCGGTGGCCAGCATCACCGCCCCGCCCATGCCGTGGTCTCCGCCGACGACCAGTACGCGGCCGGAGATCCCCTTGTGGCTGTTGCGCGGACGCGGGCGCAGCCAGTGCGCGAGATCGCCGGCCTCGATCCGGCGCGCGACACCGGGCCCGGCGGCTGCCATCAGGGCCGGATCGACGCCGAGCGTATCGAGTGCGAGCTCGCCGGCATGATCTGGACCGTCGCCGGTCTGCAGACCGACGCGCGCGGCGAGGAACTGCAGCGTGACCTCGGCATGCACTGCGACGCCGGGCACGCTACCGCGATCGCCGTCCAGGCCGCTGGGGACGTCGAGCGCCAGCACCGGCGCGGGCGCCGCATCGATCGCGGCGATCAAGGCTGCGGCGTCGGCCTGGGGCGCACGCGACAGGCCGATGCCGAACACGGCATCGACGACCAGCCCGGCCGACGGGAGCGGGCCGCCACCAAACGTCGCGATACGACCGCCGGCCTCGACGAAGGCCGCGCAAGCGGCGCGCGCCAGGTCGGTCCGTGGCGCGTGCGTGTCGAGCCGGACCACCTGCACCTCGCAGCCGGCCGACTGCGCGTGGCGCGCGAGCACGTAGCCGTCGCCGCCGTTGTTGCCCGGTCCGCAGACCACGACGAGGGTGCGCACCTGCGGCCAGCGCTGCTGCATCAGACGCCACGCGGCCTGCCCGGCGCGCGCCATCAGCACGCCGGCATCGCCGCCCTCGGCTGCGATTGCCGCGGTCTCGAGTGCGCGCAACGCCGCCGCGTCGTACAGCAGGGTTCCCGGCATAGACGCCGCAGTCGAGGCACAGGGGGGGCTCATCGCGTCGATTCTATACTTCAGGCATCGTGAGTCCCTGCCCCGACATCCCCGACGCTGCGCCACCGGCGCGCCGCCCGCCCGAGCCGCAGCAGGTGGCCGCGCGCATCCGCGCGATCGCGGCCGAGATGGGATTCCAGCGCTGCGGCATCGCCGGCATCGAACTCGCCGAGGACGAGGCCCACCTGCGCGATTGGCTGGCCCAGGGGCTGTACGGCACGATGCACTGGATGGCGCGCCACGGCACGCTGCGCGCACGTCCCGCCGAACTGCTGCCCGGCACCGTGCGGGTGATCTCGGTGGGGCTCGACTACGGCCGCAACGACGACGACAGCGCCTGGGACACGCTGGCCGACGGCCGCCGCGCCTATGTCGCGCGCTACGCGCTCGGCCGCGATTACCACAAGCTCATGCGCAACCGGCTGCAGACGTTCGCGCACCGCATCGCCGAGGAGATCGGCCCGTTCGGTCATCGGGTGTTCGTCGATTCGGCGCCAGTGCTCGAGCGCGCACTCGCGCGCAACGCCGGCCTGGGCTGGATCGGCAAGCACACCTGCCTGATCGACAAGCGCGGCGGCTCGTGGTTCTTCCTCGGCGAGATCTACGTCGACGTGCCGCTGCCGATCGACCCACCGGCGAGCGCGCACTGCGGCACCTGCACGCGCTGCATCGATGTCTGCCCGACCCAGGCCATCGTCGCGCCCTACCGGCTCGATGCGCGCCGCTGCATCTCCTATCTGACGATCGAACATGACGGCGCAATTCCCGAACCGCTGCGCGCGCCGATCGGCAACCGCATCTTCGGCTGCGACGACTGCCAGCTTGTCTGCCCATGGAACAAGTTCGCCAAGCGCCACAACGAACCCGACTTCCGCGCACGCAACGGCCTGGACACCGCGACTCTGGCCGACCTGTTCGCCTGGGACGAGGCCGAATTCCTGCAGCGCACCGAAGGTTCACCGCTGCGCCGCAGTGGCCATCGTCGCTGGCTGCGCAACATCGCTGTCGCGCTGGGCAACGCGCCCACTGCCCCCGACACCATCGCCGCCCTGCGCACGCGCCGGCACTCGGGCGACGCGCTGGTCGACGAGCACGTCGAATGGGCACTGGCGCGGCACGACGCGCGCTGACGACGCCGCACGTCGCGTGTGGCGTTCGGTCGATCACGGCTTGGCACGAACGACGGTTGCCCTGCGGCAGGCGAGCGTCGGCGCAATGACAGGGCCGGACGCCCTTGCCCCCACCCGGCGCGCGATGATGGCTTTTTGCCCCTTCCCCCGTTTACGGGGCATTGCGCCCTTCACGGGTGGAAGGTTGGGATCGGGGGCGCTTTGCGCGACAAGCCCATGCCCCACCAGGCGCGCTACGCACGTCGCCCTCCCCGCATGCGGGGAGGTGATCACGACGGATCAGGCGTTGCGGCGTGCGCGCAGTTCGTCGAGCACGGCGCGGGTGACCGGGTCGGCGATCTCGACGTCCTGGCCCTGGACCGCGGGCAGCAGTTCGCCGGCGATGCGCTTGCCCAGCTCGACGCCCCATTGGTCGAACGCGTTGATGCCCCACAGCACCGACTGCGCGTAGACGCTGTGCTCGTAGAGCGCGATCAGCGCGCCCAGGCTGCGCGGGTCGAGCCGGTCGAGCAGCAACAAGGTCGACGGCCGGTTGCCCGGATACGCCTTCTGCGGGTCCTCGGCGGCATAGCCATTGGCCAGCGCTTCGGTCTGAGCCAGCAGATTCGACAGCAGCGCGGCGTGGTTGTCTGCATGCGGGTGCGCCGGATTCACCACGCCGATGAAATCGGCCGGCACCGTCTGCGTGCCCTGGTGCAGCGCCTGGAAAAAACTGTGCTGCGAGTTGGTGCCCGGCCCGCCCCAGAGCACCGGCACGGTGTCGAGCCCGACCGGCTCGCCCTCGGGCGTGACCGACTTGCCCAGGCTCTCCATCACCAACTGCTGCAGGTAGGCCGGCAGCAGCGCCAGCCGCTCGTCGTAGGGCAGCACGGCGTGCGTGGCCAGGCCCAGCGCATTGCGGTTCCAGATGGCGGTCAGCGCGTGCAGCAATGGCAGGTTGCCGGCCAGCGGCGTCTGCAGGGCGTGCGCGTCCATCTCGGCCGCGCCATCGAGCAAGGCATCGAAACCGTCGGCACCGATCGCCAGCGCGATCGAGAAGCCCACCGCCGACCACAGCGAGTAGCGACCGCCGACCCAGTCCCACATCGGCAGCACGCGCTCGGACGCGACGCCGAAGGCCTGCGCGCGCGGCACGTTGGCACTGACCGCATACAGCCGCTCGCTGCCGCCCAACCAGTCGCGCACGACCGCGCCGTTGAGTAAGGTCTCCTGGGTGCCGAAGGTTTTGGAGACGAGGATCGCCGCGGTCTTCGCCGGATCCAGCTTCGCCAGGCGGTGCTGGGCGTCGCTGCCATCGACGTTGGTCAGGAAATGCACACGGAAGCGACCGGTGCCGAAGTCCTTGAGCGCATCGACCACCAGCCGCGGGCCGAGATCGGACCCGCCGATGCCGACATTGACGATGTCGGTGACTCCGGAGGCCTCGAGCTGCGCGACCAGTTCGCGCATGCGCGTGCGCGCTGCGAGCGCCTGCTCGCGTGCATCGCGCGCCGCCGGTGCCTGCGACAGCGCCGAGCGCAGTGCGACGTGCAGCGCCGGGCGCTGCTCGGACGTGTTGACGATGGCGCCGTCGAACAGCGCGCGCATCGCGGTCGCCAGTTCGGCCGACGCGCCGAGCGCGAGCAGCGCATCGCGCGCATCGCGATCGAAGCGCTGGCGCGCGAAGCTGGCGTAGAGCCCGCCCACGCGCAGCGCGAAGTCGCGCGGGCGCGCGGCATCGGCAGCGACGAGGTCGGCGATGCGCGCCGCGTCCAGGCGCCGCGCGTGCGGCGCCAGCGTGTCCTCGATCCGCTGCGCCGCCGTCGTCATCAGGCCGCCTGCGCCGGGATCGAATCGTTGGTGTGGGTCATCCGGTTCTGCCGGTCGACGTAGACCAGGGTCGGCTTGAACTGGGCCGCCTGTGCCTCGTCGAGCACGCCGTAGGCGCAGATGATCACCAGGTCGCCGACGCCGGCCTTGTGCGCGGCAGCGCCGTTGACCGAGATGATGCCGCTGCCGGCCTCGGCGCGGATCGCGTAGGTCGCGAACCGCTCGCCGTTGTTGATGTTGTAGATTTCGATGCGCTCGTATTCGCGGATGCCCGACAGGTCGAGCAGATGGCCGTCGATCGCGCACGAGCCTTCGTAGTGCAGCTCGGCGTGGGTCACGGACGCGCGGTGGATCTTGGCTTTGAGCAGGGTCAGTTGCATGGCGGCGGCCGGGTGCGGCCTTTGGCAGACGCGGGCGTTCCGCAGGAGTCGGCAAGTATAGGCGCCGCGTGCGGCATCGCAACATGCGCCCCGGCCGCGCGGGCGGCGATTCAGCTGGCCGTGGACGCCGGCGCCAGGCTGAATTCGAGGTTGTCGATCAACCGGGTCGCGCCCAGCCGGGCCGCGAGCAATGCGACCGCCTCGCCATCGCCCGGTGCCAGCGACCCGAGCGTGGGCGTGCGCACGACCGCGTAGTCGACTGCGAAACCCAGCGCACTGAGCTGCGCCTGCGCGTCGGCCTCGACCTTGGCCGGCGCGCGACCGGCGCGCAGGCCGTCGCGCATCGCCTGCAAGGTGCGATACAGCTGCGGCGCCAGTGCGCGTTGGTCGGCGTCCAGATACTGGTTGCGCGAGCTCAGCGCCAGCCCGTCGGCATCGCGAGCGATCGCGACCGGCAGCACCTCCACCGGGAACGCGAGTTCGGCGACCAAGTGGGCGATTACCGCCAGTTGCTGGTAATCCTTACGTCCGAACGCGGCGACGTCGGGCTGCACCTGATTGAACAGGCGCGTGACGACCGTCGCCACGCCATCGAAGTGCCCCGGCCGATGCGCGCCGTCGAGCACCTCGGTGATGCCGGGCACGCGCACGGTGACCGTATTCGCCAGCCCCAGCGGATACATCGTCTCCACCGATGGCTGCCACAGCAGGTCGCAGCCCGCGGCGTCCAGCCCCTGCGCATCCTGCTCGGGCGTGCGCGGGTAGCGCGCGAAATCCTCGTTGGGCCCGAACTGCGTGGGGTTGACAAACACGCTGGCGACGACGCGATCGACCTGCGCGCGCAAGGCCGCGACCAGCGAAAAGTGTCCCGCGTGCAGATTGCCCATCGTCGGCACCAGGCCCACGCGCAGGCCCGCGCGCTTCCACGCCGCGATGCGGGCGCGCAGGACGGTCAGGCGGTCGACGGTTTCGATCATGGGGCGTGCGGACTGGGAGGCGAAGGCCGGCGGCGCGGCGCTCAGCTGTAGGAATGTTCGGGACCGGGGAAGCTGCCGTCACGCACCGCGGCGACGTACGCGCGCGCCGCGCCGGCGACCGAGCCGCCCTCGGCCAGGAAGTCGCGGACGAACTTCGGCCGGCGATGGCCGCTGTCCAGGCCGAGCATGTCGTGCAGCACCAGCACCTGGCCGTCGCAGCCTGGGCCGGCGCCGATGCCGATCGTCGGCACCGGCGACGCGGCAGTGATCTCGGCGGCCAGCGCGGCCGGCACGCCCTCGAGCACGATCAGCGAGGCGCCGGCCTCGGCGATCGCGAGTGCGTCCTCGCGCAGCGCCTGCGCGGCGGCCTCGTCGCGGCCCTGCACCTTGAATCCGCCGAAGCGCAGCACCGACTGCGGGGTCAGCCCCAAGTGCGCGCAGACCGGGATCTCGCGCTCGACCAGGAAGCGCACGACCTCGCGCTTGTTCGCCGTCGCGCCTTCGAGCTTGACCATGCCGGCACCGGCCTGCAGCAACCGGGTTGACGCCTCGAGCGCACGCTCGGGCGTCGCATCGGCCTGGAACGACAGGTCGGAGATGACGAGTGCGCGCCGGGTCGCCCGCGCCACGCAGGCGGTGTGATAGACCATGTCGTCGGTGGTGACCGGCAACGTCGAGCCGTGCCCCTGCACCACCATGCCCAGCGAATCACCGACCAGCAGCAGTTCGACCCCCGCCGCATCGAATGTGCGCGCGAATCCGGCGTCGTAGGCGGTGAGCATCGAGAGCCGGCGACCCGCGGCGCGGGCCTCGAACAGCGCGGGCACGGTCACCGGCGCGGACGTGTGGGGAGTGGTCATCGCCCTAGGGTATCGCTTCGATGCCGTTTCGATCCATGCCTGCGAGGACATCGGCGGCTGCGCCGATGCCCGGAATCTGCGCATCGGGCGCAACATCGAGCAGCGGCACCAGCGCAAACGCGCGCGCATGCAGATGCGGATGCGGCACGGTGAGTCCCGGCAATGCGAGCACGGCATCGCCATATAGCAGCAGATCGAGGTCGAGTGTGCGCGGCCCCCAGCGGTCGCTGCCATCGGACGCGCGGCGTCGCCCCAGCGCGGTTTCGATCGACAACAGCGCTTCGAGCAGCGCCGCCGGAGGCAAGTCGGTCTCGAACGCCGCCGCGGCGTTGACGAAGGCCGGCTGGTCGGTCACGCCCCACGCGGGTGTGCGATAGAAGCGCGACAGCGCAAACCCCGAAATACCGGGCAAGGCCGCCAGCGCGCGCGCGCCGCCTCATGCAACGTCGCCACGGCGTCGCCGAGATTGGCGCCCAACCCGACGCAGGCGCGCACGCGCGGCGCCGACGGCCTGGCGCTCACCCGGCTGCGGGCGCGCGCCGACGGCGGCGCTTGCGGCGCGGGGCCTGCCCCTCGCTGTCGCCGTCCTCGTCGCCGGGGAACAGCGCGAGCGCATGGTCGGGATCGCGCTGAGCTTCCTCCCAGAACGCGACATCGGCGGCATGGGCATCGGACGCGGCGCTGCGCAACACCAGAAAATCGAAGGCGGCGCGAAAGCGCGGGTGCGACAGCATCCGGGTCACGCGCTTGCGCTGGCGCTGCGGGAAGCGCGCCTGCAGCAGCCAGATCTCCTGCATCGGCAACGAGAACCGGCGCGGCAGCGCGACGGTCGACAACTGGTGCAGCGTCACCCGATCCGCGGCCCGACGCTGCGCATCCACCGGCTGTACGCCCTCGGCCTGCAACTTCATCAACGTGCGGCAGTACGCCGGCCACAGCAGGGTCGCGAACAAGAACGCCGGCGACACTGGATCGCCGGCGGCGATGCGGGTATCGGTCGAGCGCAGGCCCGCGATCACCATCGTGCGCAACGCGCCGCTGCGATTGCTCGCCAACGCCTTGGCGGTCTCGGGAAACAGCGCACCCAGCAGGCCGTGCCGCTCCAGCCCCTCGAAGCTCGCCACCGCGTGCCCCGACAGGAACAGCTTCAGGCATTCCTCGAACAGCCGCGCGGGCGCCGCTTCGGACAGCAGCCCGGCGAGTTGCGGGATCGGCGCTGCGGTCTCAGGCGCGATCGAAAAGCCCAGCTTGGCCGCCAACCGCACCGCGCGCAGCATCCGCACCGGGTCCTCGCGGTAGCGCGTGTCCGGATCGCCGATCAGCCGCAGCACGCGGTTCTCGACGTCCTCGAAACCGCCAACGTAGTCGCGCACCGAGAAATCGGCGATCGCGTAATAGAGCGCGTTGGCGGTGAAGTCGCGGCGGATCGCATCGTCCTCGATCGTGCCGTAGACGTTGTCGCGCAGCAGGCGGCCATCGTCGTGGACCTCGCGGTCGCCGCTGCCGTCGTCGACGTTGGCGCGGAAGGTGGCGACTTCGATGATCTCGCGGCCAAACACCACGTGCGCCAGCCGGAATCGCCGCCCGATCAGCCGGCAGTTGCGGAACAGCGCCTTGACCTGCTCGGGCGTCGCGTCGGTCGCGACATCGAAATCCTTGGGCGCCAGGCCGACAAGGATGTCGCGCACCGCACCGCCGACCAGATAGGCGGCATGCCCGGCCTCGTGCAGCCGGTACAGCACACGCAGCGCGCTCTGGCTGATCTGCCGGCGCGAGATGATGTGCTGGTCGCGAGGGATGGTCCGCAGCGCGGAGCCCGGAGTCGAAATGTCGTCGTGCATCAAATGAAATTTTTCCGTGGGCGACCCGTTACGGGGCCCGCAAGCCTGCTATACTAGCAAGCTGCACACGTCTTCCGACGGACTGCAGACCGGTCGTCCAACCGGTCGCCGCTTCGGCGGTACACCCAGCTCCCTTCGTCTAGAGGCCTAGGACGTGGCCCTCTCAAGGCTAAAACACGGGTTCGAATCCCGTAGGGAGCGCCATCTTCAAAAAAAGGCCCGCGCAAGCGGGCCTTTTCTTGGCTCCGCCGACGCGCAGCGCAACGCCAGCCATCGCCCGAAACCGGGGTTCGGTTTCGCGGAAAGGCGCACCACCGCCCCGCAGGACAAGCGCTTTCTCGCTCGTCCAACATCACGGCCGGGCGCGCAAATGCGAATCCTTTCCACCGGAGCGCGGAGCGCTGCCTTAAACTTGACGTATTGCCGCGCGCTCGAAGATCTCCATGCCTTTCGTCGTCACCGAAAACTGCATCAAGTGCAAGTACACCGACTGCGTCGAAGTCTGCCCGGTGGACTGCTTCCATGAGGGCCCGAACTTCCTGGTCATCGACCCGGACGAGTGCATCGACTGCACCCTGTGCGAGCCCGAGTGCCCGATCAACGCGATCTACCCCGAGGACGACGTCCCCGCCGGCCAGGAACAGTACGTCGCGCTGAACGCCGAACTGGCCCAGGTCTGGCCGGTGATCACCACGCGCAAGGACCCGCTGCCCGACGCCAAGGACTGGGAAGGCAAGCCGGGCAAGCTGCCGCTGCTCGAGCGCTGAGGCCAGACCGGGTATTGCAACGAAAACGGGCGCCGCGAGGCGCCCGTTCTGCGTTTGCGGCCCGACGCCGGTCCGAACCGACCGGCGCCCTGCCCTCAGTTGGCCAGTGCCGCGCGCAACGCCGCGATCACGCGCTCGGGGCCTGCGCCGCTCGCCGCGACACCGCGCGGATCGACCGCCGACACCGTTGCCCCGCCCTGCCCGGCGCCCACGCGCACCAGGAACTGGCTGCCCGCATAGCTGACCTCGTAGGTGCCCAGGGCCTGCGACTGGCTGTTGACGGCCACGCCCTCAATCCCGGCCAGTGCCTGACCGACGCGGGCGAACACCGCGTCGCGCTCGCCGGCCACGGTGAAGGCGACATTTGACGAGGCGGCCGCGACCGTCGCCGACTGGGTCGCCGAGCCGCCGGTCTGCGGCAACGCCATCGCGCCGTCAGTACGCGGCTGGTCGAGGTCGGGCGGCACTTCCAGCGGCCGGCTCTCGGGACTCTGCGCATACAGCGCGTTGTCCTTCTTGAACCAGCGGCAGCCGCTGGCGCCCACGACCGCGACGGCCAGGACGGCGATGGCGACGTAACGGATGGGGGAATGGGATCGACGCATGGGTGGAGTTCTCCTGGGAAATCAGGCGGCGCGCGCGCGGCAGGACCCTTCGAGGTCTGCCGCCAGTCGCGTCGCGTCGTCGGCCTGCGCGCGATGCGCCTCGGCCAGTGGGGTCAACGGCAGACGCAGCCCGTGGCCGAAGCCCTGGCGCGCCAGTACTGCCTTGACCGGGATCGGATTGGGCTCGATGCCCGAAAACGCATGGATCGGCTGCAGTTGCGCATCCCAGGCCACGGCCTCGTCCACACGTCCGGCGCGCGCCAGATCGCACAGGCGCCGGAACGCAGCCGGCACGATGTTGGAGATCACCGAGATCGTGCCGTCGGCACCGGCCAGCATCGCGCGCGCGGCCGTGGGATCGTCGCCGCTGAGCACCGAGAATTCCTCGCCCTGCAGCGCCAGCAGCGCCTGCATGCGCGCCTGTCCGTTGTGCGCCTCTTTGATGCCGACGATGCGCGGATGCGCCGCCAGGCCGGCGACGGTCTCGGGCAGCAGGTCGGTGCCGGTCCGCCCCGGCACGTTGTACAGCACCACCGGCACATCGCCGTCATCGGCAACCGCGCGGAAGTGGGCATCCAGGCCCGTCTGGGTCGGGCGCACGTAGGCCGGCACCACGACCAGCGCCGCATCGATGCCGAGCGCCGCCGCGCGACGGGTCAGTGCGACCGTTTTCGACGTGCCCGGCTGCCCGGTCCCGGCCAGCACCGGCACACGGCCGGCGACCCGCGCCACGGTATCGGCGATCAGCCAGTCGTACTCCTCGTCCTCCAGCGTCGCCGCCTCGCCGGTCGAGCCGGCGACCACCAGCCCCTGCGTCCCCGCTGCCAGCTGCGCATCCACCAGGCGTTTCCACGCCGACCGGTCGAGCGCGCCGGAGGGCGAGAACGGGGTGGCGAGAGCGGTGATGCTGCCGGAGAGTCGCAAGATGAGGCATCCAAGGCGTGAGGACGGGACGGGCGTGCTCGCCGGAACCCGCCCGATGGGCGCACGAGCGGCGGAAACACGCGGAAAATGCCGGTCGATGTTACTTGCGGCCGCGAAGCGCGGGCAAGTATGCTGACCGCAGCACCGGCCCCGGCCGGGTTGCCGTTCACCCTCCAGTCGCCCCCCGACGCGCTTGCCGTCGACCAGATTCCCGCCGCGGACGCCGCCTTGACTGATTCCGATACCGCTTCACGGCCTGCGCCGAACGAGAACTACCTGCTCATCAATGCCTACACCACGCATCCGGCCTCGCCGCTGCTGTCGGTGTCGCGCCGGATCGCAGACAGCGGCTGCAACCTCGTCGACACCCGCCTGTCCACTGTGGGCCGCGATGTCTCGGTCACCGCGCTGGCCAATGGCCCCTGGGACGCGGTTGCCAAGCTCGAGGCGATGCTCACACGCCTGGAGCGCGAGGAAGGCCTGAAGCTGATCTGGTACCGCACCGGCCCCAAGCCAGTGCAATCGAACCTGCTGCCCTACGTGGTGGAGGTCGTCGCGGCCGACAAGCCGGGCATCCTGTACCAGTTGGCGGATTTCTTCGACCGCCAAGGCATCACCATCGAGAGCCTGCACTCCTCGCGCTATCGCGCCATGCAGACCGGCGCGGACATGTTCTCGGCCCAGGTCACCATTGGTATTCCGTCGAACATGCACATCGCGGCGTTGCGGGACGATTTCCTCGAGTTCTGCGACCACCTCAATCTCGATGCCATCATGGACCCGATGAAGTTCTGATGCCGATGGCGCACCGCTTGCCTCCCGCATCGCCTTGCCGCATCGTGATGCGCAGCCCCACCGGCATGGAACGGCCGACTGTTCGATGAGCGCCACGCCTCTCGCCGCCTCGACGCTGCAGCTGCCGCTGGCCCTGTCCGGCGGCACGACCACCACGCTCGCCGCCTACGCGGGCCGCTGGCTGGTGCTGTATTTCTATCCCAAGGACGCCACGCCCGGCTGCACGACCGAGGGCCTGGAGTTCAATGCGCTGCTGCCACGGCTGCACGCACTGGGCGCCGACGTGCTCGGTGTGTCGCGCGATTCGGTGCGCGCGCACGACAACTTCTGCGCCAAGCAGGGCTTCGCCTTCCCGCTGGTCAGCGATACCGATGAAGCGCTGTGCCGCGCGTTCGACGTCATCCGCGAAAAAACCATGTACGGCCGCAAGGTGCTGGGCATCGAGCGCAGCACGTTTCTGATCGACCCGTCGGGCTGCATCGCAGCCCAATGGCGCAAGGTCCGCGTCGCCGGCCACGCCCAGGCCGTGTTCGACGCGCTGCAGGCCGCGCAATCCAGGTGATCGCACTCGCCCGCCCCGGCGGCCGCCGTCCCGGATTCCGGGCCATGGCGGCGCTGCCGTGGGCGCTCGACCCCGGCCAGCTGTCCGGCCTCACCCGTTCTCGACTGCCGGCGCGGATGCTGGCTTCAAGTGTGTTTCTCTCCCCGCCCTGTCACGGAGCGCCGCGACCACGATGATGACCCAAGGCAAGCGTGTCTACGTCCTCGACACCAACGTGCTGATGCACGACCCCACGGCGCTGTTCAAGTTCGAGGAGCACGATGTCTACCTGCCGATGCAGGTGATCGAGGAGCTCGACAACGCCAAGAAGGGCACCAGCGAATCGAGCCGCAATGCCCGGCAGGTCAGCCGGTTCATCAACGAACTGATCGAAGCCTCGGGCAGCGAGCGCATCGCCTCGGGTCTGCCGCTCGCCCATCCGCAGGGCCTGCAGTTGCGCGGCGCCGCCAGCGTCGGCCACCTGCGCTTCCAGACCACGGTGCCCAAGGAGGACAAGACCTCGTTCGGTGCGGTCGCCCCCGACAACCGCATTCTCGGCGCGATCCTCGCCCTCAAGCGCGACGAGCCCGA
This sequence comes from Luteimonas sp. S4-F44, assembly GCF_022637415.1. Classification (NCBI taxonomy): domain Bacteria; kingdom Pseudomonadati; phylum Pseudomonadota; class Gammaproteobacteria; order Lysobacterales; family Lysobacteraceae; genus Luteimonas; species Luteimonas sp. S4-F44. The sequence continues at coordinate 1,191,339 of NZ_CP093340.1, read as the reverse complement.
CGACACGGTGGTGTTCATCTCCAAGGACATCAACCTGCGGATCAAGGCCGCGATCGCCGGCATCGCCAACGAGGATTACGAGAACGATCGCGCGCTGGACGATTTCAGCCTGCTTTACACCGGCGCGACCGCATTGCCGGAGGATTTCTGGACCCGGCACGGCAAGGACCTGCGCTCGTGGACCGATAAGGGCCGCACGTTCTACGAACTCGCCGCCGACGAAGAGGACGGCTGGTATCCCAACCAGTTCCTGTACCTGCCCGGCGACGAGGAGTCGGAGTTCCGGGTCGTGGCGGTCGAGAACGGCCGCGCGACGCTGCAGATCGTCGACGATTTCCGCCACAATCAGCATTCGGTCTGGGGCATCCTGGCGCGCAACCGCGAGCAGAACTTCGCGCTCAATGCGCTGATGGACCCGGACGTCGACTTCGTCACCTTGCTGGGCACCGCCGGCACCGGCAAAACCCTGCTCGCGCTGGCGGCGGGGCTGGCGCAGACGATGGACCAGCAGCGCTATCGCGAGATCATCATGACCCGCGCGACGGTCAGCGTCGGCGAGGATATCGGCTTTCTGCCCGGCACCGAGGAAGAGAAGATGACGCCGTGGATGGGCGCGCTGACCGACAACCTCGAGGTGCTGACCCACAACCAGGACGGCGGCAGTTGGGGGCGCGCGGCGACCAACGACCTATTGGCGTCGCGGATCAAGATCCGCTCGCTGAACTTCATGCGCGGGCGCACGTTCCTCAGCCGCTATCTGATCCTCGACGAGGCGCAGAACCTCACCCCCAAGCAGATGAAGACGCTGATCACCCGCGCCGGGCCGGGCACCAAGATCGTGTGCCTGGGCAACGTCGAGCAGATCGATACGCCCTACCTGACCGAGACGACCTCGGGCCTGACCTACGCGGTGGATCGCTTCAAACAGTGGGCGCACAGTGCGCACATCACGTTGCGCCGCGGCGAGCGCTCGCGTCTGGCCGATTTCGCGTCCGAAGTGCTCTGACCGCGGCGCCAGCTACCGCAGCCTGATCACGGGACGACACAACGCCGGCACCCGCGCATGCGGGTGTCGGCCCCGCACCCTGCGCGGCTGACCCATCGCCACCTCGCCCAAGGCTGGGCGGGCCAAAGTGATGCATCAGCCATCGATTTGAACTGCTCCGGCTTGCATCGGCATTCGCTGCGATGCAACATGCCGGCATGCGTCCAGGGCCGTCCCCGTGATTTCCGCCACCCAGTTGCGTGCCGCGCGCGCATTACTCGGGCTCGACCAGCGCGCGCTGGCGGCGCTGTCGGGTGTCTCGCTGCCGACGATCCAGCGCATGGAGGCCAGCGCGGGCGACGTGCGCGGCTCGATCGCGACGCTGACCAAGATCGTCGACGCGCTGGAGACCGCTGGCGTTGAGTTGATCGGCAACGACCGCGCCAGTCATGGACGCGGCCGCGGCGTGCGGCTCAAGGATCCGGCATGAGCAAGGCACGGCCACCGCGGGCGATGCGCTGAGACGATGGGGATGCAGTTGCCACGCTGGGTCTGGGTGGGCGCGGTGACGCTGGCGTGCATTGCCGGCATGGTCAATGTGACCGGCTACCTGGGCTTCGAGCATCTGGCCGTCAGCCACCTCACCGGCACCACCAGTCTGCTCGGCGCCGCGCTCGCCGACGGCGACTGGCGCTCGGTGCGCCATCTGTGGGCGATCCTGATCGCCTTCAGCATCGGCGCGATGCTCAGCGGCCTGATCATCCAGGACAGTACGCTGCGCCTGGGACGGCGCTACGGCGCCGCGCTTGCGCTCGAATCGGCGCTGCTGCTGGCCGCGGTCCCGCTGTTCTCGTCCCAGCCCCTCAACGGCGCGCTGCTGGCAGCGATGGCCTGCGGCCTGCAGAACGCGATGGTGACCACCTACAGCGGCGCGATCGTGCGCACGACCCATCTCAGCGGCATGTTCACCGACTTAGGGATCGGCCTGGGCCATCTGATCCGCGGCAAGCCGCTGCCGATGCGCCGGCTCACGCTCAGCGGCCTGATCATCACCGGCTTCCTCGGTGGCGGCGTGCTTGGCACCTGGCTGTTCCGCGCGCTGCACTACCGCGCGCTGTTGATCCCAGCCGCGCTGACCGGCCTGACCGGTCTGGGCTATGTGGGCTACCGGCATTGGACGCTGGTGCGCGATGCGCGCCGCGTTCACTGACGCCGGCACGTGCGCGCCGGGCGTTGCGGCAGAATAGCGCCATGTCCGACACCCCCCGCCCCCCTTCCGCGCTCAGCATCGCCGGCTCCGATTCGGGTGGCGGTGCGGGTATCCAGGCCGACCTGAAGACCTTCGCCGCGCATCGCGTCCATGGCCTGTCGGCCATCGCCGCGCTGACCGCGCAGCACACCCGCGGCGTGAGCGCGGTGCACGCGCCGCCAGTCGCGTTCCTGCAGGCGCAGATCGACGCCTGCTTCGACGACTTCGACGTACGCGCGGTGAAGATCGGCATGCTTGCGACCGCGTCGATCGTGGTCGCGGTGGCCGACGCGCTCGCCGCGCACCCGCACGTGCCGGTGGTGCTCGACCCGGTAATGATCGCGACCTCCGGCGCCAAACTGCTCGACGACGATGCGCTCGAAGCATTGCGCACCCGGCTGCTGCCGCGCGCGACCGTGCTCACCCCCAACATCCCGGAGGCAGAACTGCTGCTCGGCACCCCGATCACCGATGCCGATCACGCCCGTACCGCACTTGGCGCGTTGCGTGCGCTCGGTGCGCGCGGCGTGCTGCTCAAGGGCGGCCACCTCGACGAAGGCGACCGCGTGGTGGACCGCTATGCCGATGCGCAGGTGCAGTTCGAACACACCGCGCCGCGCTTGGCGATCGACGGCCACGGCACCGGCTGCACGCTGTCGTCAGCGATCGCCGCGCACCTGGCGCTGGGGGCATCGGCGCCGGACGCCTGCCGTCAGGGCATCGACTATGTGCACGCGACGATGCGCGACGCCTACCGGCCCGGCCGGAGCGCGGTCAGCGTGCTCGGCCACCTGGGGCCAATCGCCCGATGAACACGCCGTCGCCGCCCCTGGCCCTGGTTGCAGGCGATGGCCACCGCTACGAGCTGATCGCGCGCGTGCCGGCCTCGCCGCAGCGCAGCCTGCTCTGGCTGCCCGCGATGGGGGTGCCGGCGCGGCACTACCTGCCGTTCGCCGAACGCCTGGCGGCGCACGGGGTCGCGGTATTCCTGCACGAATGGCGCGGCATCGGTTCGAGCGGGCTGCGCGCCGGACGCCACATCGATTGGGGCTATCGCGACCTGCTCGACGACATCGCTTGCAGCGAGGCGGCGATGCACGCGGCCGTGCCCGACGCCGGACGCATCATCGGCGGCCACAGCCTCGGCGGCCAGCTCGCATGCTGCCATCTGGCCTGCCGACCCGATGCGGCACAGGCGCTGTGGCTGGTCGCCAGCGGCGCACCGTACTGGCGCGCCTTCCCCGGACCGCGCGCGCTCGCACTGCCGGCGCTGTACCGGTTCATGGCCTGGCTGTCGCGGGTCAACGGCGTGCTGCCCGGTCGCCGACTCGGCTTCGGCGGCAATGAAGCCCGCGGCGTCATCGCCGACTGGACGCGCAGCGGGCTGTCGGGCCGCTATCGCGCCGCCGGCCTCGATCTGGACCTGGACACCGCGCTGCATCGGGTCGATGTTCCGGTCGCGGCTGCCGTGCTGGCCGACGACTGGCTGGCCCCGGCGTCCTCGCTGCGCTACCTGCTCGGCAAGCTCGCCACATCGGCGCTGACGGTCGCGACCTTCGATGCCCAGGCGCTGGGCATCGCCGCCGACCACTTCGCCTGGATGCGGCAGCCCGACACGGTCGCCGACTGGCTCGCGCAGCGCTGACCCGGCCGCCCCGGGACGCTGCGCTAAACTGCGCCGTCCTCTTTTTCCGAATGCCCCTCGCCCATGAGCGCAACGCTGCCCACACGCGACGACATCCGCATTTCCGTCGTCGGCCTGGGATACGTCGGCCTGCCGCTCGCGGTCGCGTTCGGGCGACGCCACCCCACACTGGGCTTCGACATCGACCAGGCGCGCATCGAGCAGTTGCAGGCCGGCCATGACCATACCCGCGAGCTGTCGGAAGACGAACTGCGCGCAGCGACACACCTGCACTACAGCGCTGACCCGGCAGCGCTCGCGCGCTGCAACGTGCATGTGATCACCGTGCCGACGCCGGTCGACGACTACCGCCGGCCGGATCTGTCGGCGCTGGAACGCGCGAGCCGCGCGGTCGGCGCCACGCTCGCGGCCGGCGACGTGGTGATCTACGAATCCACGGTGTATCCAGGCGCGACCGAGGAGGTCTGCGTCCCGATCCTCGAGCAGGCCTCGGGCTTGCGCTACCGCGACGATTTCCATGTCGGCTACAGCCCCGAGCGGATCAACCCGGGCGACAAGCTGCACCGCCTGGAGAACACGCTGAAGGTCACTGCCGGCTCCTCGCCGGCCGCGGCCGACTTCGTCGATGCGCTCTACCGCGACATCGTCGAAGCCGGCACGCACCGGGTCTCGAGCATCCGCGTGGCCGAAGCTGCGAAGGTCATCGAGAACACCCAGCGCGACGTCAACATCGCGCTGGTCAACGAACTGGCGCTGATCTTCGAACGGCTCGGCATCGACACCCACGAGGTGCTCGAAGCGGCCGGTACGAAGTGGAACTTCCTGCCGTTCCGCCCCGGTCTGGTCGGCGGCCACTGCATCGGCGTCGATCCCTACTACCTCACCCACAAGGCCCAGCAGATCGGCTACCACCCGGAGGTCATCCTCGCCGGGCGCCGCATCAACGACAGTATGGGCCTGCACGTAGCGCAGCGGCTGGTGAAGCTGATGCAGCAGCGCGGCATCCAGACCGCCGGCGCACGCGTGCTGGTGCTGGGCCTGGCGTTCAAGGAGAATTGCCCGGACCTGCGCAACACGCGCGTGGTCGACGTGGTCGCCGAACTGCGCAGCTACGGCGTCGAGGTGGACGTGCACGATCCCTGGGTGGCCCCGGCCTACGCCGAGCACGAGTACGGGCTGCGCCCGGTCGCCACGCCCGAGGCGAGCGCCTACGACGCCATCGTGCTGGCGGTCGCGCACACCCAGTTCCGCGAGCTCGGCAGCGCCGGCATCCGCGCCTACGGCAAGCCCGGCGCGGTGCTGTTCGACGTCAAGGCGATCCTGCCGGCCGACGAGGTCGACGCGCGGCTGTAGCGCGGCGGCCCACACGCGCGGCGCCCGTCGCCGTCGCGGGCACCGGCCTCAGGCGCGGTGGTAGGGGTGGTTGGCCAGCATCGCCGCGGCGCGGTAGAGCTGTTCGGCCAGCACCAGCCGCACCAGCATGTGCGGCAGCGTCAACGGGCCGAGCGACCAGCGCTCATCGGCGCGCGCCAGCACCGCGTCGGCGTGGCCTTCCGGTCCGCCGATCAGAAACGCCAGATCCCGCCCCTGCGCGCGCCAGTGCTCCAGCCGCTGCGCGAGGTCCTCGGACGAATGCATCCGTCCTCGCCCGTCGAGCGCGACCACCCAGGCGTTGCGCGGCAGCGCGGCGAGCACGCGCGCGCCCTCGTCGGCCATCGCACGCACCGTGTCGCGGCCCTTGCCACGCAGGCCCGGCTCGACCTCCACCAGGTCCAGCGGCAACCAGTGCGACAGGCGCTTGCGGTACTCACCGAAGCCATCGGCCACCCAGGCGGGGGCGCGCTCGCCGACTGCGACCAGGCGGGCCTTCATGCGGTCACGCGTGACTGACAAGCATCGGCCGGGGCCGGATGCCGCTTCACCCGTCGCTGCGCGGCTCGCCGGCGCCCGGCGGCTGGTCGCCGACCGTCCACAGGCGCTCGAGCGCGTAGAACTCGCGCACGCGCGGCAGCATGACGTGCACGACCACATCGCCCAGGTCCACGAGCACCCATTCGGCCTCGCGCTCGCCCTCGACGCCGAGCGGCTGGCAGTCGAGCTGCTTGGCGCGCTTGACGACCTCGTCGGCGATCGACTTCACGTGGCGGCTGGAGGTCCCGGAGGCGACGACCATGAAGTCGCAGACGCTGCTGCGGCCGCGCACATCGATATCGACGACGTCGACGGCCTTGAGGTGATCGACCGCATCGAGCGCGGTTCGGAGCAGGACATCTGCCGGCGGCGGCGGCTCGGGCAGACGGGTCTTGATGACGCGAGCGGTATCGGACAAGGGATCGGGACTCGAAAAGTGCGGCGTGGATTATAGCGGAGCGCCCAGCTGCGGCCGGTACAGCCCCTTCTCCTCGATGAATGCGGCCACCGCGTCAGGCACCAGCCCCGCCAGCGACGCACCGGCGGCCGCCTGCGCGCGGACTTGCGTGGCCGAGACCGGATGCAGCGGCTGGCGCAAGCGCAGCACCCGCCCGGCCGGGGTCGCCGACAACGCGGCCGGCGTGTCGGTCCAGCGATCGGCCAGGCAGGCCGCCAGGTCAGGGGCCAGCGCGCCGTCCAAGCCACTGCCCGGACGTTCGGCGACCACCAGATGCGCCAGTGCGAACAGCGCCTGCCAGCGATGCCAGTGCGGCAGGCCGAGCAGGCTGTCGGCGCCGACCAGCCACGCCAATGGCCGCGCATCGCCCAGGCGCGCGCGTAGCGCAGTCAATGTGTCGACGGTGTAACTGCGGCCGCCACGCCGCAGTTCCTCGCGATCGAGCAGCAGGCCCGGCTCGCCGTCGATCGCCAGCGCGATCATCGCCGCGCGCTGCGTGGCATCGGCCCCGGGCGGCGCACGATGCGGCGGATCGGCAGCGGGCATCAGCCGGACGGTGCAGCCCAGCGCGTCGCGCGCGGCCCGCGCGATCGCCAGATGGCCGCAATGCACTGGATCGAAGGTGCCGCCGTAGACCAGATAGAGCATCGCCGGGGTCAGGCCGCCAGCAGCGCGCCGGCCCGGGCGTCGGCGACCGCGATCAGCAACCGCTCCAGCGCAAGCCAGGCGTCGGCCGGGTCGATCCCCGGCCGGCCGCGCCCCTTGGCGATCCGGTCGATCCGGCCGGCCTCGGCGACGAAGCGGTCCCAGCGTGCGGCCGGGTGCCGCTGCAGCGCACGCCGGTAGCCGGCCTGGCGCGCGTCCCAGATGCGCTGGGCCTTGAATTCGGCGGCCATGTTGCCGCCGCGCGCCTGGACCTGCGCCAGACTGGCCGCGCGCGTGAGTTCCATGACGATCATGCCCATCAGCGCGGGAATCGCCGCGCCCTCGGCGCGCAGGCCGGCGAGCATTCGCGCGGCCTGCGCCGGCTGGCCGTTCATCGTCGCATCGAGCAGCCGGAACACGTCGTAGCGCGCGGCATCGGCGACCAGCGCCTGCATCCGCGCCGCATCCAGCGGCTGACCGTCGGCCAGCAGCGCGAGCTTGTCGACCTCCTGCGCTGCGGCCAGCAGGTTGCCGTCGACGCGCTCGGCCAGCAGTTGCACCGCCGCCCGCTCGGCGGGCACGCCGCGACTGCGCAGGCGCGCCTCCATCCAGCCTTCGAGTTCGTGCGGCTTGACCTGCCAGGCGATCACCAGGTGCCCGACTGCGGCCACCGCCTCGCTCCACTTGCCGCCATGCTGCCGGCTCCATTCGCCGCCGGTGATCAGCAAGGTGACGTCGGCCGGCGGATCGGCGCAGAAGCCGGCGATGACCTGCGCGCCTTCCTTGCCGGGCTTGGTCGTGGGCAGGCGCAACTCGACCAGCCGTCGGCTGGCGAACAGGCTGGGCGCGCGGAACGTCGCCTCGAGCGCGTTCCAGTCCACGTCGCGGCCTTCGGGCTCGAACACCTCGCGCTCGGACACGCCTTGGGCGCGCGCCGCGGCCCGCACCGCGTCGGCGGCCTCGAGCACGCGCAGCGGCTCGGGCCCGGCGATCAGGTAGGCCGGCCGCAACGGCTCGCGCGCCAGTTGCGCAGCCAGGCGCTCGGGGGTCAGCTCCACGGCGAGGACGCGCCGCTGGCCGGGACTGTCGCCATCAACCGCGCTCGCGTTCCTGCGGGTTGCGGAACACCGCATCGATGCGGCGGATGATCGAGGCGGTCATTTCGCGCTCGAGCTCGCGCGACAGCAACTCGCGCTCGGAATCGGCGCCGATCGAATCGGTCGGCAGCGCCAGGTAGTCACGCGCCAGCTCGATCGCCTGCTGGGGCACGATGTCGCGGCCGTCGGCATCGCGCATCGAGAACACCACCGCGTAGCGCAGCGTGTACTCCTGCGCGCGGCCCTGGGCGTCGAGACTGGCCGGCAGCGACGCCCAACGCTCGGACCGGATGTCGAGCACGGCGACATCGACCGCCTCGTCAGGGGCGATCTGCGCGCCGGCCGCGGCCAGCGCGCGCTCGACCGAGCGTGCGAGCCGGCTGTAGGGATCGGACGAGACGATGTCCACCGGCCCCAGCTCCGTCGGCAGCGTCAGCGCGTTGCGCAGATGGAAGCCGCAAGCCGACAGGGTCAGCGCAAGGACCGTGGCGACAGCGGCCAGACGGAGGGAAACCGGGCGGAGGATGCTCATGGGCGGAGTCTGGACGAGGCGGTCTTGGCCGGCAAGCGGCGCGCGGACGCGCCGCCCCGGCAGGTTCAGGCGGCGACGATGTTGACGATCTTGCCCGGCACCACGATGACCTTGCGCACGGTCATCTGGGCGAGGAACCGCGCCACGTTCGGCTCGGCCAAGGCCTGCGCCTCGACCACGTCCTTGGCGGCGTCGGCAGCGACCTCGATCGTGCCGCGCAGCTTGCCGTTGACCTGGACGGCCAGGGTCAACGCATCGCGTGCCAGCGCGGATGGGTCGGCACGCGGGAACGGCTGGTCCTCGAGCAGGGTCTCGGGGTGGCCCAGCAGCTGCCACAGCGCGTGCGCGATGTGCGGGGTGATCGGATTGAGCAGCAGCACGATCGTCGAAAGGGTCTCCTGCAGCAGCGCGCGTGCGTTGGCGTTGTCGGCCTCGAACTTCTGTACGTGGTTGAACAGTTCCATCACCGCCGCGATCGCGGTGTTGAAGCTGTGGCGGCGGCCGTAGTCGTCGCCCACCTTCTGGATCGCCTCGTGCAGCTGACGGCGCAGCGTCCGCTGCGCCGGGGTCGCGGCGGCGACGTCGAAGGCGCCGGCAGGACCAGCCTCGACATGCCGCTGGACCTGCGTCCACAGTCTGCGCAGGAAGCGCGCCATGCCCTCGACGCCGGCCTCGTTCCATTCCAGCGACTGCTCGGGCGGGGCGGCGAACATCGAGAACAGGCGCACGGTGTCGGCGCCGTACTTGTCGATCATCGATTGCGGATCGATGCCGTTGTTCTTGGACTTGGACATCTTCTCCACGCCGCCCACCCGCACAGGCGCGCCGTCGCGCTTGCACACCGCGCCGACGATGCGGCCCTTGTCGTCGCGAGTGACCTCGACATCGGCCGGATGGATCCAGTCCTTGCCGCCGTTGTCCTGGTCCCGATAGAACGTCTCGGCGATCACCATGCCCTGGGTCAGCAGGTTGCGCACCGGCTCGTCGCCGTGCACCAGGCCCGCGTCGCGCATCAGGCGATGGTAGAAGCGGAAGTACAGCAGGTGCAGGATCGCGTGCTCGATACCGCCGATGTACTGGTCGACCGGCATCCAGTAATTGGCGCGCTCGTCGACCATGTCCGCGGCACCGGGCGAGGTGTAGCGCGCGGTGTACCAGCTCGACTCCATGAAGGTGTCGAAGGTGTCGGTCTCGCGTTCGGCGGGGCCGCCGCAGTCCGGGCAGGTGGTCTTGCGCCACTGCGGGTCGGACTTAATCGGTGACTGCACCACGCCCGGGTTGGCGAACGCATCCTCGACATCCTCGGGCAACAGGACCGGCAACTGGTCCTCGGGCACCGGCACCGCGCCGCAGGCCTGGCAGTAGATCACCGGAATCGGGCAGCCCCAGTAGCGCTGGCGGCTCACGCCCCAGTCGCGCAGCCGGAAGTTGACCTTGCGTGCACCCTGCCCCTGCGCGCCCAGGTACGCGGCCAGCGCATCGAACGCGCCGTCGAAATCCAGGCCGTCGTACTGGCCGGAATTGATCAGCACGCCGCGCTCGGTGTAGGCGCCGCGCTGCTCGATGCCGTCGAGATAATCGCGGACCACCGCGACGGCGGCCGAGGTGTCGTAGGCATCGACCGAACCGCCCGACAGCGCCGCCTGGAACGGGTCGGCATCGTGGGCGACATCGCCGACCACCTCGCGCAGCGCATCGCGCACCGCCAGCGGCACGACCACCGGCCGCACCGGCAGGCCGTAGGCCTTGGCGAACTCCCAGTCGCGCTGGTCGTGCGCGGGCACCGCCATCACCGCGCCGGTGCCATAGCCCATCAGCACGAAGTTGGCGACGTAGATCGGCACGTCCTCGCCGGTGACCGGATGGATCGCCCACAGGCCGGTCGCCATGCCGCGCTTGTCCTGGGCCTCGAGCTCGGCCTCCGACACCCCGCCCTGGCGCAGGTCGGCAAGGAACGCGGCCAGCTCGGGATTGTCCTGCGCGGCCTTGAGTGCCAGCGGGTGCTCGCCGGCGATGCTGAGGAAAGTGACGCCCATCAGCGTGTCGGGACGCGTGGTGTAGACGGTCAGCGGGGTCGCTTCGCCGTCGACTGCGAAGGTGATCTCCAGCCCCTCGCTGCGGCCGATCCAGTTGCGCTGCATGGTCTTGACCGAGTCCGGCCAGCCCTCGAGCGTGTCCAGGCCGTCGAGCAGTTCCTGCGCGTAGTCGGTGATCTTGAGGAACCACTGCGGGATTTCACGCTTCTCCACCACCGCGCCCGAACGCCAGCCGCGGCCGTCGATGACCTGCTCGTTGGCGAGCACGGTCTGATCGATCGGATCCCAGTTGACAACCGCGTTGCGGCGGTAGGCCAGGCCCTTCTTCATCAGCCGCACGAACATGCGCTGCTCGTGCACGTAGTAGTCCGGGCTGCAGGTGGCGAACTCGCGGCTCCAGTCGATCGCGTACCCCAGCGCCTGCAGCTGGCCGCGCATGTGGTCGATATTGGTGTAGGTCCACTTCGCCGGCGCGGTCGCGTTCTTGATCGCGGCATTCTCGGCCGGCAGGCCAAACGCGTCCCAGGCCATCGGCTGCAGCACGTTCTTGCCGGTCATGCGCTGGTAGCGGCTGATGACGTCGCTGAGCGTGTAGTTGCGCACATGGCCCATGTGCAGCGCGCCGGACGGATACGGCAGCATCGACAGGCAGTAGTATTTGGGTCGATCGGTGCGCTCGACGACCTCGAAGGCGCGGGTGTCGGTCCAGAACCGCTGGGCATCGGCCTCGACGCGGGTGGGCTGGTAGGCGTTGACGGACGAAGCGGTGGGATCGCTGGACACGGACGGTTCTGGCGGCAGAGGACAGCCGGCAAGCCTACCCCAGCGCCTGCGCGTCCGCCACGCGGGCCGGGCGCGGCCGAGCCGGCTGCTAGACTCGCTTGATGTCTAGGACATCACCTCACACCCGCTCCCGAGCTTTGCGCCTGCCGACGATCCTGTTGGCGTTCGTGCTGCTGGTGGGCGCCGCCGCTGCGGCGATCGTCGGTGTGCGCAGCCTGGAGCGGGCGAACGGATCGCTTGAGCACAGCTACTCGGTGATCAACCTGCTGGTCGCCTCGGAAGCGGCGCTGCACGAGGCCGAATCCAAAGCGCGCGGCTACCGCCTGACCGGCCGTGAGAGTTTCCGTCCCGAATACGGCGATGCGGTGGCGCGCGCCGGCCAGTACAGCCGCCGGCTGATCGAACTGACCGCCGACAATCCGGCGCAGCAGGCGCTGGCGCGCACGTTTGACGCCGACATGCAGCGGCATCTGAGCACGATGGAGATCCTGCTCGACCCAACGCAGATGGCTGCCCTGCCCGACGACGAGGGCCAGCGGCGAATCAGCGAGAACGTCCGCCGCGCCACCGCGATGTCGGCATTGCGCCAGCAGTTGCTGGACGAGGAGAACCGGCTGCTGGCCGAGCGCCAGGTCACCAGCCAGCAACGCGCGACCTGGCTGGTGGTGTTCATCGTGCTGGCCTTCGTTGTCGCGCTGGGTCTGCTGATCTTCATGCTGTGGGGCCTGTCGCGCGAGAACCGGCGCAGTCGACGGCTCGAGCGCGACGCGCGCAATGCGATGCGCGACCTGCATGCGCTGTCGGAGCAGCGGCACACCCAGAGCGAGTACGCGGGCATGCTGCAAAGCTGCCAGAGCCGCGAGGAGATCGTCGCGCTGACCACGCGCGCGGTCGTCGAACTGGTGCCCGAGGCCAGCGGGCGCTGCTACCTCGCGCGGCCGTCGCAGAACTTTCTCGAAAGCGCCGGCACCTTCGGCGAACACCCGATCAGCCACGAAGACACTGTCACCCAGGATGATTGCTGGGCGCTGCGCCGCGGTCAGCCGCACTACCTGCGCGGCCGCAGCGGCGGGCTGCGCTGCGCGCACATCGACCGGGACGTGCCACTGGATGGCGTGTCGACACTGTGCGTGCCGCTGATCGCGCAGGGCCAGTCGCTGGGTATGCTGCACGTCAGCGCGGCCAGCGATCCGTCGAGCAGCGACAACGATGCCGCGATCCTGGCCTCGCTGTCGGAACAGATGGCGCTGGCGCTGGCCAACCTGCAATTGCGCGAGACCCTGCGCACGCAGTCGCTGCGCGATCCGCTGACCTCGCTGTTCAATCGCCGCTACCTGGAGGTGAGCTTGGCGCGAGAGCTCCAGCGCTGCGAGCGCCGCCACCTGCCGCTGTCACTGATGATGCTCGACGTCGACCACTTCAAGCGCTTCAACGACACCCACGGCCATGCGGCCGGCGACGCCGTGCTCAGCCAGGTCGGCCGGCTGATCCAGGCCGGCGTGCGGACCGAGGACATCGCCTGCCGCTACGGCGGCGAGGAGTTCACAGTGGTCCTGCCCGAGCTCGACGCGGCGAACGCGCGCATGCGCGCCGAGCAGATCCGCCGTGCGATCGAGATCTCCAGCGTGCAGCACATGGGCCAGACCCTGGGCCCGGTGACGTTATCGATCGGCATCGCCACCTTCCCCGCCAACGGCACCACGCCCGAACTGCTGCTGCAGGTCGCCGATGCCACCCTGTATCGCGCCAAAGCCGAAGGCCGCAACCGCGTGCTGCACGCCTCGCAGACCGACTGAACGTCGCGCGGGCACGCGCCCTGCCGCCGTGCTTCAATCCGGCTTCCTGTCTCGGCCGTCCGGAGCCCATTGCATGTCCAGCCGCTTCCGCCCCACCGCAGCGTCTGCGTTACTCGCCCTGCTCGCCGTCACCCTGCTCGCACCAGCCGCGCAGGCGCAAGACCGGACCGCGCTGCAGTGCGAGCGCCTGTTCGATGCGCGCAGCGGCCGCATGCTCGGCGCGCATACGATCGTGGTTGCCGACGGCCGCATTGAATCGGTCGCCGCCGGGCTCGCGGCGCCGGCGGACCAGGCGCGCACGATCGCGCTCGCCGGGCGCACCTGCATGCCCGGCTGGACCGACCTGCACGTGCACCTGGGCTCGCAGTCCGGCCCGCAGAGCTATTCGGAAGGCTTCCGCCTCGACCCGGTCGATTTCGCCTACCGCTCGATCGGCTACGCGGAAAAGACCCTGCTCGCCGGCTTCACTACGGTGCGCGATCTCGGCGGCGAAGTCGCGCCGCACCTGCGCGATGCGATTGAACAGGGCCTGGTGCGCGGCCCGCGAATCTTCGCGGCCGGCAAGTCGATCGCCACCACCGGCGGCCATGCCGATCCCAGCAACGGCTACAACTCGATGCTCTCGCACCTGATCGGCCCGCCGGGCCCGACCGAAGGCGTGATCAATTCGATCGACGATGCCCGCCAGGCCGTGCGCCAGCGCTATAAGGACGGCAGCGACGTGATCAAGATCACCGCGACCGGTGGCGTGCTCAGCTACGCCAGGTCGGGCGATGCACCGCAGTTCACCGTCGACGAAGTCCAGGCGGTCGTCGACACCGCCAAGGACTACGGCTACCGCGTCGCCGCGCATGCCCACGGCACCGAGGGCATGAAGCGCGCGGTGCTGGCCGGTGTGACCAGCATCGAGCACGGCACCCATATGGACGAGGACGTCATGCGACTGATGAAGCAGCGTGGCACCTGGTACGTGCCGACGATCTACGCCGGGCGCTTCGTCGCCGACAAGGCGCGCGAACCGGGCTACTTCCCCGAGGTCGTGCGTCCGAAGGCGGCGACGATCGGCGCGCAGATCCAGGACACCGCGGCGCGCGCCTACCGCGCCGGTGTGCCGATCGCCTTCGGCACCGACCAGGGCGTGGGCCCGCACGGCGACAACGCGCGCGAGTTCGTCTACATGGTCGAGGCCGGGATCCCGGCGGCATACGCGCTGCAGTCAGCGACGCTGCATGCCGCGACCGTGCTCGGTGTCGACGATCAGGGCATCGTCGAGCCCGGGCGGCGCGCCGACATCATCGCGATGCCGGGCGACCCGCTCGCCGACATCAATGCGGTGCTGGCGGTCGACTTCGTGATGAAGGCCGGCCGCGTGTACCGCGCGCCGGACGCATCGACGACGCTCGACTGAATCAGCCGGCCCGGCGCGGCAACCGCCACGCCAGCCAGGCCGTCCAGCCGCACCAGGCCAGCAGCAACACGCGGTCGGCCGCCCCGGCGGCCGCGACTGCCGGCAACGCCAGCGCGGCCACGACCGCGAGCGCGGCGAGCAGCGAGGCGAGCCGCACGCCCGGCACGGCGATGGCGGCCAGGGACGCGCCGGCGCCGAAGGCCAGGGCCCACAGCATCCACACGCTGGCGTGCGCCCGGCTGCCGCCGCCGTCGAGGTCGCCGGCATCGAGCGGCAGTCCTCCTTGCAGCGCGAACAGCAGGGCCGCCAGCAGCCACAGACGCAAGGCGATGCCGACGGCCAGGCCCGCGTCCGGCCACCAGCGCGCGCGCGCTCGCCATGCCACGATGGCCAACGCGAAGCCGGGCAGCACGAACGCGAGCAGATTGAACGCACCGGCATGCGGCAGCCCGTGCGCGCCGGGCAACGCCAGCGGCACACCCGCCGGCAGGCCCACAACCCGCGCGAAGCCGAACATCGCCAGCCAGATCACGGCATGCGCCACGAGCACCAGCCCCAGCGCCCACCACCGCATCGATGTTCCCATCCACTCCGCTCCGGCCATGTCCGGGCCGGATGATAGGCGCCCGGCGTGCCACCGCGCCGATGTCGCATGGGATCGGCGGCGCGCGCGGTCGGCGCTTGTATCCTGCGCAACCGTCGCCACCTCTAGTCGGGCCGCTCCGGCGGCTCCCCGATCGCAACTGGAACTTCCGCATGCTGCTCAACGGCCAGGCCCCCGCTCCCGAACGCTCGCCCCATATCATCGATGTCACCACCGAGACCTTTGAATCGGCGGTGCTGCAGGCCTCGCTGGATGTGCCGGTTCTGGTGGACTTCTGGGCCGAATGGTGCGGCCCGTGCAAGACCCTGGGCCCGGTGCTCGAGAAGCTGGCGGCCGAATACAACGGCGCCTTCATCCTCGCCAAGGTCGACGTCGACAAGGAATCGCAGATCGCCGCGGCGTTCCAGATCCGCTCGGTGCCGACGGTCTTCCTGATCGCCGGTGGCCAGCCGGTGGACGGCTTTCCGGGTGCGCTGCCCGAGGGCCAGTTGCGCGAGTTCCTGCAGCGCCACGGCATCGTGCCGGCCGAGGGCGATGGCGCCTCGCCCGCCGACACCGCCCCGCTCGATCCCCAGGCCGAGATCGCGCGGCTGCGCGAGGCGGTGGCCGCCGAACCCGACAAGGCGGAACTGCGGCTCGACTTGGCGCTGGCGCTGCTGCAGACCGGCGCCGCGCAGGAAGTCGAAGGCCTGCTCGATGGCCTGCCAGCCAACCTCGCCACCGACGATCGCGCGGTGAAGGCGCGAGCGCGCCTGGATTTTGCCGCGCTGCTGGCCGACGCGCCGCCCATCGAAGCCTTGCAGGCGGCGATCGAACGCGATCCTGCGGATCTGCGCGCCCGCCACCTGCTGGGCGTGCGCCAGATCGTCGCCGGCGATGCACAAGCCGGCCTGGACCAGTTCATCGAGATGCTGCGCCGCGACCGCGATTTCGAGGACGGCCTGCCGCGCAAGGCGCTGATCGACGCGTTCCGCATCGTCGACGACGCCGAACTGGTGGGCCGCTACCGCAGGAAGATGGCCTCGCTGCTGTTCTGACAGGGACGGCGAAGCGCCGGGCGCATCGACGCACCAGCGCGGCGGGCCAGGCCTCTACCAGGCGCCGACCATACAGATGCGTATGGTAAGGTGCTGGCGTCCCGTCACGCCCGCCCGCCATGTCGCCGCGCCTCGCCCGCCTGCTGTTCAACCTCTGGCCGCCGTTCCTGTTTACCGGGATCCGCGTCACCGCGCTGACGCCCGGGTTCTCGCACGCCCGGGTCGAGTTGCGCCGGCACTGGTACAACCGTAACTACGTCGGCACCCACTTCGGCGGCAGCCTGTTCGCGATGACCGACCCGTTCTGGATGCTGATGACGCTGCGCGCGCTCGGCGACGACTACGTGGTCTGGGACAAAGCGGCCGAGATCGAGTTCATCCGCCCCGTCCGCGGCACTGTGCATGCCACGTTCGATCTCGATACCGCCACGGTCGACGCGATCCGCGTGGCGACCGCGCACGGTGACAAACACCTGCGCTGGTTCACCACCGACGTCCTCGATGCGGCGGGCGAACCGGTCGCCCGTGTACGCAAACAGATCTATGTGCGCCGCAAGCGCGACCGCGGCAGCGCCCCGCCGCCTGCCTGAGCCGCGCAGCCGCCCCCAACCCGTCAACGGTCGGTATGCTGTAGCGCCACGGGGAACACGCATGTCGCAGACCACAAGCGGATACGAGTCGCCGGCGTTGCCGCAGATCGCGGGCTACCGCCTGCTGCGCGTCATCGGCCACGGCGGCATGGCGACGGTGTATCTCGGCACGCAGTTGTCGCTGGGACGCGATGTCGCCATCAAGGTCATGCGCCCCGAAACGCTGGCCGACGAGGTCAGCCGGCGCCGGTTCGAGAACGAGACGCGGACGATCGCGCGCCTGGAGCACCCCAACATCGTCGGCATCCACGACGTCGGCCGCACCGCCGACGGGCTGCCCTGGTACGCGATGCCCCACCTGCCGCATGGCCATCTGGGCCAGCGCGATCTGCGCGGCGACCAGGCCCGGGTCCGCACGGTCCTGCACGCGCTGCTGTCGGCGCTGGCCTATGCGCACGCGCGCGGGGTCATCCATCGCGACGTCAAGGCAGAGAACGTGCTGTTCGACGAGACCGACCGGCCGCAGCTGGCGGACTTCGGCATCGCGCTGCGCCGCGGCTACGGCACCCGGATGACGATGGTCGGGCTGGCGGTCGGCAGCACCGCGTACATGGCACCCGAACAGGCCCGCGGGCAACAGGTCGACTTCCGCGCCGACCTCTACAGCGTCGGCGTGCTGGCCTGGGAAATGCTCACCGGCGCGCTGCCGTTCGAGGGCGAGGACGCGCTGTCGATGGCGCTGGCGCATGTGCAGAACCCGGTGCCGCGCCTGCCGCCCGAGTTGCGCCACTGGCAGCGCTTCGTGGACCAGGCGCTGGCGAAGTCGCCCAAGCGGCGGTTCGCCAACGCCGGACAGATGCTACGGGCGCTCGAGCAGGTGCCCCAGCGCAACGGCGAGGCGCGGATCACCGGCCAGATGCGCCGGATCGGCCAGGGCGGACGCCGCCTGTTGCCGTGGCTGGCGCTCCCGGTCGTGCTGCTGGCCGGCGTCGGCGTCTGGCGCGCCTGGGAGCGCCCCTCGGCCCCGACCGCAGTGGCCGACGAGGCCGCGCCGGCCGCGTCGATCGCGAGCGCGCCAACGGTCGCGCACCACGAGACCGCCGATGCCGACGCCGATGCCGATCTCGCACCGCAGGCCGATCCCGACACGGTGGCGGTCGCCGCCGGCATCGAAGCCTCGCAGGCCGCGCCGGTGTCGGAGGCCGACCGCCATCTCGCCGCAGCCGAGCGCCTGCTGCGGGCCGGACGGCTGGCGACACCGCAGGACGACAACGCGCTCGAGCGCCTGCGCCGCGCGCGCGCGGCCGATGCCCAGCACCTGGGGCTGCCGTCGCTGACCGCGCGCGTCTTCGCCGCGGTCGGCAGCCGCGCAACCGCGCTGATCGCGGGGCGCGACGACCGCGCGGCCACCGAACTGCTGCAGGCCGCGCGCGCCCATGCCGGCAGCGCCGAGGAGGTCGCGGCGCTGCAGCCGGTGCGCGCGCAGGTCGCCGATGCGATCGAGGCGCGCATCGCCGATGCCGTGGCCGCGGTCGATCGCGACGACGCGATCGCCAGCCTGGCCGCGGCCGACGCCGTCGGGCTTGACGCCGCGACCAAGGCGCGCTTGCGCCGCGAAGCCTCGGCCATTCCCGATCTCAACGCGCTCGCGGCGAAGATCCCCGGTGGCGCGCGGGTGGTCCGCAGCGGCGACACCAGTTTCGCGATCGCCAATGCCCCGGTCAGCCGCGGCGATTACGCGGCCTTCGTCTCCGCGACCGGCCGCAAGTCGGCGCCCTGCCGCGCGCGCGGCTCGGTCCTGCGTGCGCTGGCGCCGCGCGACTGGGAGTCGCCGGGGTTCGATCAGAGCCCGAGCGATCCGGTGGTATGCGTGTCGTGGCATGACGCGGTCGACTACGCACGCTGGCGCAGCGAACGCGAGGGTCGCAGCATCGTCGTGGCCTCAACCGCACAGGGCGCGGCGGCCCCGACATCCGCCGATGGACCAGCGGAATGGCGCAGCGACTGCGCGGCCGCATGCAAGGATCGCGTCGCCGCCGGCCGCAGCCGGCGCGACGCGCTCGACAGCCGCGCCCTCGATCCCAAGCGCGGCTACGACGACGTCGGCTTCCGGCTCGTGCATCTGCCATGAATTCCCGGGCATGATGACGCCCCCCTTTCGCCTCGCGGATCTTTCATGAGTGCCCACTCCCTGGGCGGGCGCCTGCAGCGCCTGTTCCTCACCGGCCTGCTGACGTTGCTGCCGATCTGGTTGACCTGGATCGTCGTCAAGTTCGTCTTCGTGCTGCTGTCGGACATCAGCACGCCCTGGGTGGTGCCGCTGGCGCACAGCATCTCCGCCGCGTTCCCGGCCCTGGGCTGGATCAATGTCGCCTCGGTGCAGGCGACGGTCGCGATGATCGCGACGATCGTGCTGATCCTCGCCGTCGGCTGGCTGACCCGCCGTGTCGTCGGTCAGCGCATGCTCGGCTGGGTCGACGCGCTGGTGCGCCGCATTCCGCTGGCCAACATCATCTATTCGAGCGCACGCAAGCTGCTCGACATCCTGCAGACCAAGCCCGACGGCACCCAGCGCGTGGTACTGATCGATTTCCCGCACAGCCAGATGAAGTCGGTGGGCTTTGTCACCCGGGTGATCCGCGAACAGGGCACCGGCCGGGAGCTTGCCGCGGTCTACGTGCCGACCACGCCCAACCCGACCTCGGGCTATCTGGAGATCGTGCCGCTGGACAAGGTCACGCCGACCGACTGGACCGTCGACCAGGCGATGAGCTTCATCATCTCCGGCGGCGCGGTCGCGCCCGACACGATTCCCTTCGAGCCGCCGCCGGCTGCGGCGGCGTCCACCCGCTAAGTCCGTGCCGGCACGTCGCCCACGCCAGCGCCCGCAGCCCGCAGGGGCGCGCGGACGCGACCCTGCCACTGCCCGGCCAGCGCCGCGCGGCCAGATGCTCCGCACGCTGGCCTCGCTGATGCTCGGCATGCTGGCCGCCACGACGGTCGCGCTGGGCTTCGAGTTCCTCGGCAAGCGGCTGTTTCCGCTGCCGGCCGGTGCGCTGCCGACCGACGCCAACCCGGCCGAGTTGTTCGCGGTCGCACCGACCGGCATGTTGCTGCTGGTCGCGCTCGGCTGGCTGGCCGGCGCCCTGTGCGGCGGCTGGGTCGCCGCCCGCATCGCGCGCCGACGGCCGATGCGCATGGCGCTGGCGGTCGGCGCGCTGATCCTGATCGCCGTGCTGCTCAACGCCTGGCTGTTGCCACAACCGGTGTGGATGACCCTGCTCGATGCACTCGGGGTGCTGCCGCTGGCCTGGTGCGGCGGACGCTTGGCGGCTCGCGCGCCGTCCCGCTGACGCAAGCCGGCATCGCGCATCCGCTGGCCTGCACGCGCCGTTAACACCTGTCCATCGGCCGCACGCGATGATCGCGGCCCCGCTCCGACAGAATTGCTCATGCGCCCTGCCCTCGTGCTGCCGCTGCTGCTTGCCGCCACCGCCGTCCATGCCCAGAGCGATCGCGAGGTCGCCGAGCGCGCGATCGCCATCGCCGCTGATGTCTGCCCCGGGCACTCGAACGCCAGCACCGGCCCGACCGTGCGCGCGGTGCCGGTCGGCGCACTGCGGGTGCTGGCCGAGCGTGGCGCGGTGCTGTGCCCCGACCGTCGGTTGCAGGACGCCGCGGTCGCGTTCTACCCGCGCTTCGGCGTGTTCACGTGGAATCCCGAGGTGCCCGCCTCGGCGCAGGCGCTGGTGCAGGTGGTCGATGCGGTCACCCGCAGCGGCGAATTCCCGGCCGAAACCGCGGTCTGGAACGCGGCCGGCGTACCGTTGCAAGGTCAGGTCGTGCCGATGTTCGAGCCGCGCCCGAACGCCCCGCTCAACCGCGCCCTGCAACGCTGAGCGACGCCCCGGCGTACGACACCGCCTGCGTCAGCGCGGCGCGTCGGTGTCGTCGAGCCCGACGTTGCTGCTCGCCGCCTCATACACATCGCGATCGAGCAGGCCGGTCTCGCGCGCGACCAGCACCGGCACCAGCATCTGCCCGGTGACGTTGGTCATCGTGCGCATCATGTCCAGGATCCGGTCGATCGCCAGCAGCAGGCCCAGGCCTTCGAGCGGCAGACCGGCCGCCGACAGCACCACCGTCGCCATCACCACCGCCGTGCCCGGCACGCCGGCGGTGCCGAAGCTGCCGAGCACCGAGGCCAGCAGGATCGCCGCGTACTGCGCGAAACTCAGCTCGATGCCGAAATACTGCGCGATGAACACCGAGGCCAGCGTCGGATAGATCGCGCCGCAGCCGTCCATCTTGATCGTCGCGCCCAGCGGCACCGCGAACGCGGCGTAGTCGCGGTTCACGCCCAGGTTGTGGGTGACCGCGCGCAGCGCGACCGGCATCGCCGCCAGGCTCGACGAGCTGACGAACGCGACCTGCATGCCGGGCGCGGCGCCGCGGAAGAACTTCAGCGGATTGAGCCCGTGCACCAGCAGCAGACCGCTGTAGACGATGAGGATGTGCGCGGCGCACGCAACGTACAGCGCGATCACGAAGCTGCCCAGCGGCAGCAACTTCTCGAAGCCGTAGGTGCCCACGAGGGCCGCGATCAGGCCGAAGGTGCCGATCGGGGTCATTTCGAGCACGAAGCGGGTGACCTGGATCATCGCATCGGACGCCTGACCGACCAGCGAGCGCAATGCGGCCACGCGCTCGCCGAGCTTGACCAGCGCGAAACCGAGCAGGCCGGCGAAGAAGATGACCTGCAGGATCCGTCCTTCCGACAGCGCCGCGAACGGGTTGGTCGGCACCACGCCGAGCAGCACCTCGACCGGGGTCGGCACCTCGCGGGGGGTGTAATCGGCGGCGGTGA
The DNA here is from genome assembly GCF_022637415.1 of Luteimonas sp. S4-F44. Taxonomy (NCBI): domain Bacteria; kingdom Pseudomonadati; phylum Pseudomonadota; class Gammaproteobacteria; order Lysobacterales; family Lysobacteraceae; genus Luteimonas; species Luteimonas sp. S4-F44. Next base: position 1,169,697 of record NZ_CP093340.1, on the reverse strand, counting down.
TCAGCGAGCCCGGCTCGACGCTGAGCCCGGGATTGAAGGTGTAGGCCACCGCGAAGCCGACGCCCACCGCGAGCACCGCGGTCGCGGCGAACCAGCCGAACGTGCGCCCGCCAAGCGCAGCGATCGACTGCTGCCCATGCAGGGCGGCGACCGCGTTGATGACCGCGAAGAACACCAGCGGCACCGCGATCATCCGGATCAGGTTGACGTACAGCGTGCCCAGCGGCTGCAGCCAGGTGCCAGCCGCCGGCCCGAGCAGCCAGCCGGCCAGCGCGCCGAGCACGAAGGCGCCGAGCACGCGCTGCCAGAACGGAATCCTGAACCACCACGCCACTGCGTTCATTGCGGCCTGCCCGAAACGTCGAACTGCGACGATACGTGAGCGCATGGGGGTTGGCGATGCCCCTGCCGCGACGCCAGCGTCCCACCAGTGCAACGCCCGGCGGCATCAACCACCGCCGGGCGCGCGGATGCGACTACTGACGGGCGACGACGGTCAACCCGGTGTAGCTGCCGCTCAACTGCAGGTAGTACGTGCCGGCCTTCGGCGCGGTGATGCGGATCGTCTCGATGTTGCTGCCCGCGCGCGCCGAGCGGAACTCGTAGTCGGTCGACGTCGGCGGTGCGCCATAGCGCGCGTACAGGGTGACGTCGCCGCGGCCGGCCAGTGTCATCAGCGTCAGCGTACGACCGGCCTGGGCCTCGAAGCGGAACAGCGCGCCCTCGCCGTTGGACGCCTGGTCGGTGACGTCGGCGCCATTGAACAGCTGGGTGCCGAGTTCGCAGGTCTCGGTCGCCGGATCGCAAGGCGTCTCCAAGGCCTTCTCCAGCGCACGGGTCGCATCGACGATGCCCACGCCGATCGGCGTACTGGCCGGCGGCGGCACATTGAACGGACGCGCGGTGCGCTTGAGCAGGATCTCCATTTCGGCGGCCGTCATCGGCGGGCGGTCCTGGGCCACCAGCGCGCTCTGCACCAGGGCGGCGATGCCCGATACATGCGGGGCCGCCATCGAGGTGCCCATCAGCCCTGTGTAGAGGTACTGCCCGGAGGTCGGCGTGGTCTTGCCGTCGTAGCCGGTCTGCAGCACGTAGCCGTTCCAGCCGCCGTTGCCGGTGTCGAACTCGCCGCCACCGCCGGGGCCGGAGACATCGACCGCCGCGCCGAAGTTGGAGTAGTACGCGCGCCCGCCGTTGATGCGGTTCGCACCGACCGTGATCACGTTGTTGCAGCTGGCCGGCGAATAGCGCTGCGCGTCGTCGTTGTAGTTGCCCGCGGCGACCACGACCACGCTGCCGCGCGCGACCGCGCCGTCGATCGCCGCCTGGGTCATCGCGTCGCACGGGGCCAGTCCGCCGAGGCTGAGGTTGATGACCTCGGCCGGATGTGCGTTCGCCGGCACGCCGTCGACCGCGCCGCCCGAGGCCCAGACGATCGCATCGGCAATGTCGGACTCGTAGCCGCCGCAGCGGCCGAGCACGCGCACCGGCAACACCTGGGCGTCGTAGGCGACGCCGGCACCGCCGATGCCGTTATGGGTCGCCTCGGCGACCGTGCCGGCCACGTGGGTGCCATGCCAGGTGCTGTCGATCACCGGCGAGCCGCTGTAGCACTCGCCCGCCACCGGATTCCAGTCGCCGCGGTCGAGCGCGCCGGGCACGCGATCGGCAGTCTCGCGACGGGACACGAACGGATCGGTAATGAAGTCGTAGCCAGGCAGGATGTTGTCGGCGAAGTCCGGGTGCTCGGCCAGGATGCCAGTGTCGAGCACCGCGACCACGACGCCGGCACCGGTCGAACGGTCCCAGGCGTTAGCGACGTTGATCGCGCCGGCCGAGCCCTGCAGGTGCCACTGGTAGCTGGCGAAGAACTCGTCATTGGGCGTGAACTGCGGCGAGACGGTGCGCTTGTCCACACCGGTCGCGCGCATGCGCCGGTCCACCTGCACCGAGGCCACCGCCGGGTCGGCGGCCAATTCGGTCACCAGCGCCTGCAGGTCGCGCGCGGGCAGCGGCCGCGACAGCCGCAGCACGTCGAAGCCAACCGCGGTCGTGCGCAGATGGCCGACCTGCAACGCCGGCAGCGCCTTGGCCGCACGCCCCGCGGCGGCCGGACGCTCGAGGCCCGCGCGACGGATCGCGGCTGTTGCGATCTGCAGCTTGCCGCTACGGTCACCGCTGGCGATGCGCGCCTGCGCGTAGCGCACGACGATGCGGTCGGACGCGGCCTCGGCCGGCGGCGCCACATCGATGCGGGGCACGATCTTGGCGGGGGTGCGGGCGGCATCGGCAACCTGCGCGCCGAGCGCGCCGGCCAGGATCGTGACCAGGGCCACGCTGATGGAAGTCTTGTTCATGGTCGAACTCCTCGATTGGGTCGAGCTTTCGGCAATCGCGCCTCGCGCTGCCGGGAGCGGGCATTGGGAAACGGCCGGCGGCGTCCGCCGGCCGGCAGATCACAGATCGATACCGAAACCGATGCCGGCCGAGGCCTCGTCGCCGCTGAACGCGCCGCCGAGGCTGAAGGAGCCGCGGTCGCCGAGCTTGCGGGCATAGCCCACCGACAACGCGCGCTCGCCGCTCTGGAAGCCGGCGCCGACCGCCACGCGCCCGCGCGGGCTCTGCGTGCCGGCGGCGTTGGTGGCCATGTTGAGCATCGCCGCGCTCATCGCGCCCTGCTTGTCGAGCCGGCGGTCGACGTCGCTGAAGCGCCGCTCGACATCGCCGCGATAGGCCGCGAAGTCGTCGTTCCAGGCCGCGAAACGCTGATCGGTATAGGCATTCGCCGACGACAGCGTCTTGGTCGCGGTGGTGTCGGTATAGGCCTTGGCCTCGGTCACGCCCGCCTGCACCTGCGCGACGTTGGCCGCGTCGGTTGCGGCAGTGCCGGCGGCGACATGGGTGATCTGCCGCGCGTTGCCGGTGCTGCCGACCGACACTGTGTTCGCCCGGTCGGCCACCGACCCCTGGCCCAGCGCGACTGCGTTCTCGGCGGTCACCGACGCGCCCTGCCCGATCGCCGTGCCCGAGGCCGCCGACACCGACGCACCCTCACCGACCGCCACCGCGTTCGTGGCGCCGGCCGAGATCGACGTATTGGCGCCGAGCGCGGTGCTGCCGTCGGCGTGCACCTGCGCGTTGCCGCCGACCGCGGTGTCGTTGGGGCCGTGCGCGTACGCGCCGCCGCCCACGGCCACGCCGTTCTCGCCATTGGCGGCCGCGCCGCTGCCGACCGCGACACCATTCGGGCTATCGGGACCGACGCTCGCCTCGCCGTCGCCGCCGATCGCGATCCCACGTCCCGCGCCCTCGACCGCGCCGATGTGCGCGTCGATCCGACTGATGTGCGCGTCGATGGCGCCCAGCGCCTGGCCGATCGACGTGTACTGCACGCCCTGCAGCACATAGGCCGGCGCCGACACCGTGCCGAAGGCGGTGACCGTCGCCCCACCGCCCAGGACATCGGCGACGCTGCGCAGCGCCTCGTGCACCTGGCCGCCGTTGACCGCCTCGCGGCTGTCACCGGCGATCCGGCCGGCAGCGACATTGTCCAGCACCGTGCCGGAGGCCCCGCCGAACGACACGCGTCCCTTGTCGGCGCCGTCGTAGACCACGGCATTGGCGGCAATCGCGCCGACGTCGCCGATCTGGGTCTCGATCGTGTCGACGCGGACATTGGTCGCATGCAGCTGGCTGCCGTTGACCGCCTCGGTGCTCTGCGCCGACAGCTCGCCTGCAGCGACATTGGCCAGCACCGTGCCGGAGGCACCGCCAAACGACACGCGTCCCTTGTCGGCGCCGTCGTAACGCACGACGCCCTCGGCCAGTTCGCCCAGGTCGCCGGAGACCGCCTTGAGCTGGGCGAGATTCACCGCATCGGTGTCCTCGGTCCCGGCCGCGACATTGATGATCTGACGGGTGAACGGCGCCGTGGTGTGGCCGTCGTTCGGATTGACCCAGGCCTGCGAGGCACCGACCGACACCGCATTGCCACGGTCGGCCATCGAGCCGGCGCCCAGCGCGACGGCGTCGGGCCCGAGCGTCGTGGCGTAGCGACCGAGTGCGACCGCGTTGTCGCCCAGCGCCGTACTGTAGGCCCCGATCGCGATCGCGAACGGCGCCAGTTCGCGCCCGCCCGCAACGCCGGGCCGGAAGCCGCCGGCCGAGGCGAAGTAGCCCATCGCGATGCTCGACTCGCCATCGGCGACGGCCAGGAAGCCGGCCGCGATCGCGTTCTCGCTGTTGGCGTAGGCGCCGTTGCCCAACGCCACCGCACGCATGGCGGTGGCAAAGCTGTTGTTGCCCAGCGCGGTCGCGTAGGCGAAATCCGCGCGCGCATTCGCGCCGATCGCCGTCGCGCCCATGTCCGCGGCGTACGCGACGCCGCCGACCGCAGTCGCATCGTAGCCGTAGGCCTGCGAACCGACGCCCAGCGCATGCGACATCTCGCCCGCGGCGGTGGCGTTGTAGCCGTAGGCCGTGGCCCACAGGCCCTCGGCCGTGCTGTGCGCGCCGACGGCCATGCTCGCCGGACCGTCGCTGTAGGCAGCCAGGCCGATCGCCAGGCTCTGGTCACCCAGCGCGGTCGCCTCGGTGCCGATCGCGACGGTGTTGAAGTGGCTGGCTTCGGCGCCCGCGCCCAGCGCCAGGGCGTTCTCGGCCAGCGCCTGCGCGTTGTGACCGACGGCGATCGTACCGTCCGCATACGCGGTCGCGCCGGCGCCGTAGGCCGAGGCGCCGTAACCGACCGCGGTCGCGGTCTCGCCGGCCGCGGTGGCCTCCTCGCCGACTGCGAACGCGCCCGCGTCCTCGTCCGGGTCAGCGCGTCCGACGGCCGCGAAGTACCGGTTCGAAGCGGTGGCGTCCTTCAGCTGGCCGAGGTTCACCGCATCGGTGTCCTCGGTGCCGGCGGCGACATTGATGATCTGGCGGGTGAAGGGATGGTTGACGGTGCCGTCGTTGGCGTTCGTCCACAGCTGCGACGCACCGACCGACACCGCGTTGCCGCGGTCGGCCAGCGAGCCGGCACCCAGCGCGACTGAGTTCTCCTCCAGGGTCAGCGACTGGAAGCCCAGTGCCAGCGCGTTGCGTCCCAGCGCGGTGCTGAAGCCGCCGATCGCGACCGCATACGGCGCGGCCTCGCGGCCACCGGGACCGCCACCCAGTTCCCACGGCCGGAAACCGCCGGCATTGGCCCAGGTGCCGAGCGCGAGCGACCCGTCGCCCTCGGCGATCGCCTGGCGCCCGGCCGCGATCGCGTCGTCGCTGTTGGCATAGGCGCCATTGCCCAGGCTCAACGACTGGGCGCCATTGGCGAAGCTGAAGTTGCCGACCGCGGTCGAATAGCTGCCGCGCGCCAGCGCACCGGCGCCCAGCGCCGTCGCCCCTTCCTCGTAGGCATGTGCGCTGCCGCCGACCGCAGTGGCGTTGTAGCCGCTGGCCCCAGCGCCAGCGCCCAGTGCGTGCGCCATTTCGCCGGCTGCACTTGCGTTGTAGCCATAGGCCGTGGCCCAGATGCCCTCGACGCTGCTGTGCGCGCCGACGGCCATGCTTGCCGGGCCGTCGCTGTAGGCGCCCAGGCCGATCGCCAGGCTCTGATCGCCCAGCGCGGTCGCCTCGGTGCCGATCGCGATGGTGTTGAGATTGGCCGCCTCGGCGCCTGCGCCCAGCGCCAACGCGTTCTCAGCCAGCGCCAGCGCGTTGTGGCCGACCGCGACCGTGCCGTTGGCATAGGCGGTCGCGCCGGCGCCATAGGCCGAAGCGCCGTAGCCGATGGCGGTCGCGGTCTCGCCAGCCGCCGTGGCCTCCTCGCCGGCCGCGAACGCGCCCGCGTCCTCGCTCGGATCTTCACGACCGACCGCGGCGAAGTACGGCACCGACGCGGCATCGTCGGCGCGCGGCGCGGCCGTATCCGTGTCCGTGTCGGCGGCGAACACCGCGGCCGGCACGACGCCCAGCGCCGCCGCCAGCGCCAGCCCCCGTACCGTGCGTGCGCGGCTGCCGCGGCACGCCAATTCGGAAGCGACGACGAGCCGCCCGGTGGTCCGGTGCCTGACCAGCGTGTAGATCCTGTTCATTACGCTAACCCCTGGAATGAGACGAAAACGATGGACACGTCCGCGCACGCGGCCCCCCTGCCGCGTCCGCCGCGCCGCTGCTGTATGTCGAGTCCCGTCGACGGGCCCCACCTGCTGCGGGGCCTGCGGCCGTTGCGGCCGAAGTCCGACACTAAGTTTCAGTCGCGTGACTTGTCACACTCCGAATCTGGCCGGATCATCACGACTTCTCACATTCCGTCCGCCGACGGCCACGAACATGCCGTCGAGCCTGCTTCCCCGCCTGCGTCGCTGGGCCGTTTCCGGGCTCCGGCAGGTCTCGGACTGGTTGCAGCGCGTGCCGCTCGACGAGGCGATGGACCGTCGCAATGCCGCGACGCTGCAGGTGCTGTTCCTGTTTCTGGGCATCACCGTACCGCTGAACTGGTGGCGCCATCTGGCCGCCGGCATGCTCGCGCCGCAGTTCCAGCCCTTCATCGCCGCCGACATCATCGCAGCGCTGCTGTGCTGGCTGTGCCTGTGGCTGATCCGCCGCGGCGCGCTGCGTGGTGCGATCGCGCTGTTCGTCACCGCGCAGTTGGGTGCGGCCAGCGTGGGCTACGCGACCACCGGCGTGCTGATCGACCAGACCGCGCAGATGCTCACGCTGGTGATCGCCGGTCTGATCCTGGGCCGCCGCGCGCTGTGGACGGTGTTCGTGATGCTGCTGGGTGTGGTGTTGATCGGCGTGGGCGTGGCGCTCATCCCCAATGCAGGCGCCGAAGAGGCGTTGACCCGCGCGGCGGTGCTGCTGCCCTCGTTCTTCATGAGCTATCTGGTGATCACCCTGGTGCTCGACCGCAGCATCGCGGCGTTGCGCGAGGCCTTGGCCGAATCGAAGGCGCGCGGCGCGCGGCTGGAAAACGAGATGCGCGAGCGCGAGCGCACACAGGCGCAACTGATCGAGGCGCAGAAGCTCGAGGCCACCGGTCGCCTGGCCAGCGGCGTGGCACACGATTTCGACAACATCCTGGCGCTGATGGCGGCGTTCTCCAGCGAGCGCCATCGGGTCGACCCGGGCGCGGATGCGCATGCGCGTGCCGACGCACTGGCGCAGGCGCTCGAGGGCGTCGAGCAGGCCTCCCTGCGCGGCATGGCGCTGACGCGCAAGTTGCTGACGTTCGCCCGGCCACAGCCGGCGACGCTGGACACGGTCGACGTCGGCCGTGCGCTGGCCGAGCTCGCGCCGATGCTGCGGCAGACGTTCGGCCCGGAGGTGCGCGTGCGCGTGCCGCGCGTCGACGCCGCACTGCCGATCCGCATCGACCGCCACCACTTCGACCTGGCCCTGCTCAACCTTGCCTCCAACGCCCGCGACGCGATGCGTGACGTCGGCACCTTCGAGGCAAGCGCGGGGGATGCAGCCGACGGCGGAGTCGAGATCGTGCTGCGCGATGATGGCCACGGCATGCACGAGGCTGTGCGGCAACGGATCTTCGAGCCGTTCTTCAGCACCAAGGCGGCCGGCAGCGGCACCGGTCTGGGCCTGGCCGTGGTGCACAGCCTGGTGACCGGCGCCGGCGGCACGATCGAGGTCGAGAGCGCGCCCGGCGCGGGCACCACGTTCCGCATCCGCCTGCCGCGCGCGCCCGAGGCGCCGCGCGCTCAGCGCAGCGAGGTCAGCACGTAGCCTTCGCCGTGCACCGCCGACAGCGGCAGGACGTCGCCGCAGGCCTCGGCGACCTTGCGGCGCAGGCGGTAGATCAGCGTGTCGAGCCGATGCGGGTCGAAATCGTGGACGTTGTCGGAGACCGCGGCGATCAGGCGGTCGCGCGCGACGGTCTCGCCCTCGGCGTCGACCAGGCACTGCAGCATCCGCCGCTCGGACTTGGTCAGCGCGGCGCCGTGACCACTGGGCCCGATCAAGCGCCAGCCGTTGTCGGCCAGTCGCCAGCCATCGGTCGCTACCGGCGACGGCGCATCGCCGTGCAGACGACGGGCGAGGCTGTGCAGGGTTGCGGCCAACAGGTCGATCTCGACCGGCTTGGCCAGATAGGCGTCGGCGCCCTCGTTAAGCCCGCGCACCCGGTCGGGCGTATCGCGCCGGGCGGTCAGCATTACGATGCCCATCCGCGGATGGCGCATGCGCAAGCTGCGCGCGACGTCGTAGCCGCTGGCATCGGGCAGGCCGACATCAAGCACCACGATGTCCGGCACGCCGCGGAGCAGGCGCAGCTCGAGCTCGGCAGCGCTGGCCATGCCGTCGATCAGAAAGCCGAAGTCGGCCAGGCGCGGCAGCAGGATGCGCTCGCGCAGCATGTCGTCGTCTTCGAGCAGCGCAATGGTCAGCGTCATCGTGGTCGTTCCGCGCCGGCAGGCGTGGGGGCATCGCCTCGCCGACACCACCGATGGTAGCGCGCCGCGCACCTGACACGAGCCTGCCATGTGAGGCGGGCATAATGGAGGCGCATCTTTTCGTTTCCGGGCCGACTCTCCATGCGCGTTTCCTCCGCGGGCCTCGCCTGCACCCTGACCCTGCTCTGCGCCGCCTGCGCCTCCATCGACACCCCCGCGCCGCCCCAGGCCGGCACCGCACTGCACGTCGACGTCCCCGTCGCCGCGCGCCCCGCCGACGAGACCGCGCAATGGTGGTACCGCAGCGGCGCCGCGCGCGCGGCAGGCAATGGCGCGATGGCCGGGAACGCGAAGAACGTCATCGTCTTCCTCGGCGACGGCATGAGCCTGACCACGGTCGCCGCCGCGCGCATCCTCGAAGGCCAGCGCAACGGCGGCACCGGTGAGGAGCACCAGCTGAGCTGGGAACACTTCCCGCATACCGGCTTGAGCAAGACCTACAACACCGATTCGCAGACGCCCGACTCGGCCGGCACGATGACCGCGGTTGCGACCGGCGTGAAATCGCACATGGGCGCGATCGGCGTCTCGGCCGGCGACCGCACCGACTGCGCCGACAGCCAGGGCCGTCACCTGCAGTCGTGGCTGCGCCTGGCCGCCGAGGCTGGCCTTGCGACCGGCATCGTGACGACCGCGCGGCTGACCCATGCCACCCCCGCCGCGACCTACGCCCACGTCCCGGACCGCAACTGGGAGAGCGATGTCGACATGCCCGAAGCCGCACGCGCCGCCGGCTGCCGCGACATCGCCAGCCAGTTCGTCGACGCCGTGCGCGACGGCTACGGCCCGCGCGTCGCCCTGGGCGGCGGTGCGCGCCCGTTCCTGCCCGACGCGGAGGTGATGCCCGGCATCCGCGGTCAACGCCGCGACGGCCGCAACCTCGTAGACGAGTGGCAGGCCGCCCGCCCCGATGGCGCATTCGTCTGGACCACGCGGCAGTTGCAGGCCGCGCGTGCGTCATCCTCGGTGCTGGGCTTGTTCGGCCTCAGCCACATGGACTACGAGCACGACCGCGACACCGGGCCGGACGGTCAGCCCGATCTGGAGACGATGACGCGCTTCGCGATCGACGCCCTGTCACGCGACGGCAAGGGCTACGTGCTGCTGGTCGAAGGCGGCCGTATCGACCACGCCAACCACGCCGGTAACGCGTTCCGCGCCCTGGACGAGACGGTCTCGATGTCGCGCGCCGTGCAAGCCGCGGTCGAGGCGACCTCCGCCGACGACACCCTGATCCTGGTCACCGCCGACCACTCGCACACGCTGAACTTCGTCGGCTACCCGGCGCGTGGCAATCCGATCCTGGGCAAGGTCCGCGGCCGCACCGGCGAAGAGGGCGATCCCACCGCCTACGCGCTCGACGCCACCGGCCTGCCCTACACCACGCTGTCCTACGCCAACGGCCCGGGCTACACCGGTGCCAGCGACCAGCAACCGGCCGGGCCCAAGACCCACGCCCACGCGCCCCGCAGCGTTGAGCCGGCGCAGGGACGACCGGACCTGCGCGCAGTCGACACCGAGCACCCGGACTACATGCAGGAGGCGCTGGTACCGATGAAGAGCGAGTCGCACGGCGGCGACGACGTCGGCATCTGGGCACGCGGTCCGGGCAGCGACGCGGTGCGCGGCACGATGGAGCAGAACGCGATCTACCACATCATCGTGCAGGCGACCCCAGCCTTGCGTGCGCAGCTGTGCGCGAACGGCCACTGCAATGCCGACGGCGTGCCGGTCGAACTGCCGACGCCGGCACCGGCGCGTACGCCCTGACGCACGCGCCCGCGGTCGGGCTAAGCTGCGCGGCACGTCCCCATGGCGAATGCGCGCATGAATCGTCTCGAAGGCAAGGTCTGCGTGGTCACCGGCGCGGCCAGCGGCATCGGCCGGCGCATCGCCGAGGTCTATGCCGCGGCCGGCGGTCGGATAGTCGTCGCCGACCTCGCGGCCGAGGCCGCCGAGACGGTTGCTGCCGGGATCCGCGCCACCGGCGGCGACGCCCTGGCGTTGCCGATGGATGTCGCCAACGAGGCGCAGGTCGTGGACGGCATCGCCCGCGCGATCGCGCATTACGGCAGGATCGACGTGCTGGTCGCCAACGCCGGTATCCAGATCGTCAGCCCGATCATCGACTTCGACTTCGCCGACTGGAAGCGGCTGCTCGCGATCCATCTCGATGGCGCGTTCCTGACCACCCGCGAGTGCCTGCGCGACATGGCCAGGCGCCGCGAAGGCGGCGCCATCGTCTACATGGGCTCGGTGCATTCCCACCTCGCCTCCAAGCTCAAGGCCCCCTACGTCACCGCCAAGCACGGGCTGCTCGGCCTGGCGCGCACGGTGGCCAAGGAAGGCGCCGAGTACGGGGTGCGCGCGAACGTGGTCTGCCCCGGCTTCGTGCGCACGCCGCTTGTGGAGAAACAGATCCCGGAGCAGGCACAGGCGCTGGGGCTGAGCGAGGACGAGATCGTGCGCCAGGTGATGCTCAAGGACACCGTGGACGGCGAATTCACCACGCTCGACGATGTCGCCAACGTCGCGTTGATGCTGGCCGCGTTCGAGACCAACGCGCTGACCGGGCAGAGTCTCAATGTCAGCCACGGCTGGGCGATGCGGTAGCCCCCGACGCGGTGGGCGCATCGCTGAATCGAGACTGGCTCGGCAGGTGGCTCGCGCCCCGACCTCGGGATGACCCTAGCTGCCGTGCGCAGGCCCGACTTTTATTCTGAATAGGATTTCCAGTCAGGTTCCGCATGAGCATCCAGCCCGTCTCCCACGCGCCGTCGGCGCTTCCTACATCCCCGTCCACCGAGCCCACACGGCACACCGTGCAGCCGGCCGAGAGCCTGGTCCAGATCGCGAACCAGTACGGTGTCTCGCCGCAGGACCTGCTCAAGGCCAACCCGCAGGTCGTGAACCCGGAGATGATCTATCCCAGCGACGAGCTGGTGATCCCCACGCGCGTGTCGCAGAGCGACAGCCAGGGCGTCTCGATCTCCAACACCGGCGGCATCAGCGCCAACCAGGGCACGCGGACCGACAGCCGCACCACCTACACCAGTGATGCCGGCACCACGCACCAGTCCACCACGTCGGGCAGCGGCAACGTCAGCGTCAATCCGGAGGCCGGCTCGGTCACCGCCTCGGGCGGTGTGTCCTTCAGCGAGTCGCTAAAGTCCGCCAAGGGCTATGGCGTGAGCTTCGGCGCCGGGGCAAATGCATCAGTGAGTGGCGGCGTGAACACCGCCAACGGCGTGACGACCTACAAGGTCTCGAGCGATGTCTCGGTGTCGCTCAAGGGCGGCGTGAACACGCCGAAGGCCGGCGTCGAGCTCGGCCGGACCGACGGCATCCGCGCCAGCTACCAGGTCGCGATGCCGGCCGATGCCGGGGCCGACCCGCTGTCGGTGAATCCGTTCTCGCCACGCTCGATGCCGGTCGGGTCCACGGTCACGATGAACGGTTCGGACTACACCACCAACGAGTTCAAGGCGACCTTCCACCATCTCGCGGGCCAGACCAGGGTCACCGACGAAACCGGCGTCAGCACGGTGATCGCGCGCACCGGCGAGGACACGGTGCGGGTGACCGCCGGGCCGACCGAGGCGGTCAAGGCCTACAACGGCGTCGGCGTGGAGTTCGGGATCGGCAACATCATGCTGGGCCGCAACGACAGCCTGGCGGGCGCGACGCTGCGCACCGCGGAGTTCGACCTGTCCACCGAGGCCGGCCAGGCCGCCTACAACGACTTTCTGGCCACCGGCGCCCTGCCCGAAACGAACGGCACTGGCGTCACCGACGTCGCCACCATCGAGCGCCTGGACTACAGCTCGCAGACCAACCTCAGCGCCAAGCTCGGGCCGGTGAACCTGTCGCTCGACGGTGCCCGCAACACCGGCAACATGGTCGTGACCACCCATGCCGATGGCAGCATCGAACGCAACGTCGACCTGCAGTACGCGGGCAACGTGCCGATGAACGTGACCCAGCGCTGGGACGCGAACGGTAATGAGATCGCCAGCGCGCGCGTCTACAGTTACGACGTCAAGGTCGACCAGAGCAATGTGCAGATGCTCAACGCCGCGCTGAGCGGCGGCCTCGACGGCACGCCGGTCCAGGAAGGCCAGACCGTGACCCTGAGCTTCAGCGAACAGCAGATGGCCGCACTGGCCGACAAGACCGCCACAGCGGTCGGCAATGGCGCCCATATGAGCCTGGGGCACCTGCTGGGCTACCAGAACCGCGACGGCAGCTATCCCGCGCCCAAGGCTTGGGACTTCGCGCTCTCGCTGGGTCGCAACCTGGGCAACAGCGATTACGGCCTGGCGGAGCGGCTGTTCTCGATCTCCGACGGCAGCACTGCGGGCGGCTTCGGCGACCGCAGCTACGCGCGCATCGACGCCGGCGTCACCGCGCACGAGTGAGACAGGACACGCCCGGTCGGCGACATGCCGGCCGGGGCGTCGTGCTGGACGGGCTCTAGAAGGGCTTGGCGATCACCAGATACACCACGCCCACCAGCAACAGCACCGGCACTTCGTTGAACCAGCGCAGCGCACGTGTCGAGGGCAGCGCGCGGCCGCGGCCGGCGCCCTTGAGCCAGCGCCCACCGACGACGAAATGCGCGAACAGCAGCACCACCAGCAGCAGTTTGGCGTGCATCCAGCCCGCACCGCCGACCATCGTCGGGAAGTCCGGCAGCACCCGATAACCCAGCCACAGCACCAGCCCCAGCGCGACCGCCAGGCCCGCCATCACATGCCCGAAGCGGTACAGCCGCCGCCCCATCAGCACCAGTCGCTCATGCACCTCGGCGCGCCCCTGGGCCTCGACCAGATTGATCAGGATCCGCGGCAGGTAGAACGCGGCGGCGATCCAGGCCATCACGAACACCAAGTGAAAGGTTTTGACCCACAGATAGGCTTGCATTGTGCGCTGGCTCCTCTGGCTGGCGCATAGGATCGCATGTCGCCTGCGTCCGGTCGCGCGCGGCGCTGCCGCTTAGAATGGCCGCCCCCCGTTCGCGCCGGCATTTTCGATGGCCAAGCAATACGACCGTGCCTACTTCGACCGCTGGTACCGCGCCGGCGACATCGGCGGGCCGGCGCGCCTGGCGCGAAAGGTCGCGCTCGCGGTGGCGACCGCCGAGTACCATCTCGAGCGGCCGTTGCGCAGCGTGCTCGACATCGGTTGCGGCGAAGGCGCCTGGCGCGCGCCGCTGCGCAAGCTCCGCCCAAAAGCGCAGTATCTGGGCTTCGATGCCAGCACCTACGCGGTCGGTCGGCACGGACGCACGCGGAATCTGCACCTGGCGCGGTTCGGCGATTTCGCGATGCTGCGACCCTGCCCGCCGGTCGATCTGCTGGTGTGCAGCGACGTCATGCACTACCTGGACACGCGCGAGCTCGATCGCGGCCTGCCCGGTCTGGCCGAGCTGTGCGGCGGCGTCGCGTTTCTGGAGACCTTCGCCCGCGAGGACGGCGCCGAAGGCGACGACGACGGCTTCCGGCAACGTCCGGCCCGCTTCTACCGCACGCGGTTTACCGGCGTCGGCTTCCGCCCGCTGGGCTCGCACTGCTGGCTCTCGCCGGCCCTGGCCGACGCCGCCACGGCGCTCGAACTGGTGCCGACGACGAGCTGAATCCGGCCGCAATCCCGCAGGACGCGTTCATGCGGCCTAGAATATGTTGCAACGCACAACCCGCCCCCGGATACCCGTCATGCTGTTCTACCAAATGCACGAACTCGGCCGCGCGTGGATGAAGCCGTGGACACTGCTGGCTGACGCCACCGCGCGCGCCTACGCGCCCGGCGGCACCTGGCTGTCGCAGCTGGCGGGCGCCGACCAGGTCGCCGCGGCCAATGAACTGCTCTACCGGATCGGCAAGGACTACGAGAAACCGGCCTTCGACATCCATTCGGTCGAGCACAACGACCGCACCTATCCGGTCGTGCAACTCGACGAAATGGAACTGCCGTTCTGCAAGCTGCTGCGCTTCAAGCGCTACACCGACGATCCGGCGCACCTGGAGGTGATCCGCGCCCAGCCGCGCGTGCTGGTGGTCGCGCCGCTGTCGGGCCACCACGCCACCCTGCTGCGCGATACGGTGCGCACGCTGCTGCGCGACCACAAGGTCTACATCACCGACTGGGTGGACGCGCGGATGGTGCCGACCGAGTCCGGCGGGTTCTCGCTTGACGACTACGTCGCCTACATCGAGACCTTCATCCGTCACATCGGCGCCGAGGATCTGCACGTGATCAGCGTCTGCCAGCCCACTGTGCCGGTGCTCGCAGCGGTGTCGCTGATGGCCGCACGCGGCGAGCCGACGCCGCGCTCGCTGGTGATGATGGGCGGGCCGATCGACACCCGACAGTCGCCGACCGCGGTCAACAACCTGGCGACCGAAAAGCCGCTGTCGTGGTTCCAGCACAACGTCGTCCACCCGGTGCCGATGAACTATCCGGGGCGCGGGCGTCTGGTCTATCCCGGCTTCCTGCAGCACATGGGCTTCATGGCGATGAATCCCGAGCGGCATCTGGAATCGCACCGTGCGTTCTACGAGAACCTGATCAAGGGCGACCTCGAGGACGCACAGGCGCACCGCCGGTTCTACGACGAGTACAACGCGGTGCTCGACATGCCGGCCGAGTACTACCTCGACACGATCCGCGTGGTGTTCCAGCAGCACCTGCTGCCGCGCGGACGTTGGGTCGTGGCCGGCGAGCCGGTCGATCCGTCGCAGATCACCGGTACCGCGCTGCTGACGATCGAGGGCGAGCTCGACGACATCTCCGGCGAAGGCCAGACACGCGCGGCGCACACGCTGTGCACCGGCATCGCCGAGGCCGACCGCGCCCACCTCACCGTCGAGGGCGCCGGCCACTACGGCATCTTCAGCGGCCGCCGCTGGCGCAACCAGGTCTACCCGCAGGTCCGCGACTTCATCGCCGCGCACGGCGGGCCGGCCGCGCCATCGCAGCGCACCGCGGCCAAGACGCCATCGGCCCCGCGCAACGGCAAGCGCAAGCGCGGCTAACGCCAGGCCCGCCGCCGCCTCGTAAACCGGGGTCAGAGTGCAATTTCGCGAGGCGAAATTGCACTCTGACCCCGGTTTTGTTTTTGCAGAGCCGGAACGCGATCCCCGGCCCGCGCGATGCGCTCCCGAGGACGAACGCACTGCGCGAGCGGCAGACGCAAGAGTCCTTCCGACCAGGCGAGAAACCCGAAAAAAGAACCCCGCTTCCGGCAAGCGGAAGCGGGGTTGGATGCCGCGCGCCGATGGCTCAGGCGCGGGTGTCTTGCCGTGCGCCCTGCGGCCTGCCGGCGCCCTGGCGGTGCGGCCTGGGACCGGCGTGCGCATGGGCGCCGCGTTCCTGGGGCTTGCCGTGGCCGCGCGCAGCGGGCTTGCGCGGCGGACGCTGGCCGCCGGGCTTCTGCTCGCCCATGCGCGCGCCCGGACGACCGCCGGCCGGCTGACGACGCTGACCGCCGCCGTTCTTCGGGATCGGCGTATCCAGCCGGACCGGCTGGCTCGGCTCGTAGCCCTCGACCGCGCTCATGTCGATCTCGGCCTTGAGCATGCGCTGGATCTGGCGCAGCAGACCGCCCTCCTCCGGCGACACCAGCGACAGCGCCTCGCCCGACGCGCCGTTGCGGCCGGTCCGGCCGATGCGGTGCACGTAGTCCTCGGCAACCATCGGCAGATCGTGGTTGATCACCAGCGGCAGGTTCGGAATGTCGAGCCCGCGTGCGGCGACGTCGGTCGCGACCAGGATGCGGGCACGGCCGGACTTGAACGCGTCCAGCGCCTTCTGCCGCTGCGCCTGGCTCTTGTTGCCGTGGATCGCGACCGACGGCAGACCGGACTCGGCCAGCTGCTCGGCCAGTCGGTTGCAGCCGTGCTTGGTCTTGCCGAACACCAACACCTGATCGGTGTGGCGCTTGGACAGCAGATCGACCAGCAGATCGCGCTTGCGGCTGTTGTCGACCGGGTGGGCGCGATGGGCGATGGTGTCGGCGATCGTGCTGTTGGCCGCGACCTGCACCTGCTTGGGATCGCGCATGAACTCCAGCGCCAGTGCCTTGATCCGCGGCTCGAACGTGGCCGAGAACAGCAGCGTCTGGCGTGCCTTGGGCACACGGCCCAGGATGCGCTTCATCTGCGGCAAAAAGCCCATATCGAGCATGCGGTCGGCCTCGTCGAGCACCAGCACCTCGACCGCGTCGAGCTTGGCGTGGCCCGAATCCATATGGTCGAGCAACCGGCCCGGGCAGGCGACGAGGATGTCGACGCCACGGCGCAGGTTGTCGATCTGCGGCTGCATGCCCGCGCCGCCGAAGATCGTCGTGACGTTCATGCGCAGGTGGCGGCCATAGGCCTTGAGATTGTCGGACACCTGCACCGCGAGCTCGCGGGTCGGCACCAGGATCAGCGCGCGCGGCTTGCGCGGCCCCTTGGGCGGGGTCTCCTTGGCCAGGCGCTGCAGCAGCGGCAGGCCGAACGCGGCGGTCTTGCCGGTGCCGGTCTGGGCACCGCCCAGCACGTCATGGCCGCCCAGTACCAGCGGAATGGCTTCGGCCTGGATCGGGGTGGGGGTGGTGTAACCGGTTTCGGTCAGCGCGCGCAGCAGCGCGGGCGACAGCCCGAGGGTTTCGAACGTGGTCATGCATGGACTCCTGTGGGCCAGTCCACGTCCCGGCGGCCCACGCGTGCGGGCGACAGCCGATGGCCGTGACGATGGCGATGGACCCCGGAGCTATCCGTAAACCGCGCTGCGAGATCCGATGTGACGGCACCGGGAACGCCCGGGCACCGTGTCTGCGCGACGAAAGACGTGCGGGATAAGGACCGAGAACGGCGCGAAACGCCGACGGCATACCAGGATCGTGACCGGGTCCGAGGACCTTGGGTGGGCGACCGCGCTGCAGGACCCGGCCATTCTAGGGCACCACGGCCCGCGGCGCCATCGCCGCCGGTCGGGTCTGTGCGTTGCGCAGCGCATATGGCACGCTCCGTCGGGTTCCCGTTCACGGAGTTCCCGATGGCTTCTGGTTCCGGCGCTCACGGCGGCGCGATCACGCTCGGTCGCTGGCTGCTGGCCGCGGCCCTCGTCGTCGCCGGCGCGCAGCGCCTGTGGGCGGCGCTGCGCGGCGTGCCGACCTCCGACACGACGTTGGCCTTCAGCCTCGCGCAGTTGCTGGTGGGGGTGCTGATCGTCGCCGGCTGGCAGTTGCGCTGGACCGCGCTGGCGGCCATGGCGCTGGTGCTCATCGATGCCGTGCTCTCGCATCCGTTCTGGGCCGTCCGCGCCTCGGCCCGCACCGGCCAGATACTGCAGTTCCTGCAGCAACTGGGACTGGCCGGGGGCTTTTTGTTGCTCTCGGCCATGGCCCCGAGGCGCTGACCGATGGCCGCCGACGCCCACGACACCACCGGCCAGTTGGTGCAACTGGTCGCGTTGCTGGGCGCGGCGGTGGTCGCGGTCCCGCTGTTTCGCCGCTTCCGGCTGGGCTCGGTGCTCGGCTATCTCGCCGCGGGTCTGGCGATCGGTCCGTTCGGCCTGGGCTGGTTCTCCGATCCCCAGGCGATCCTGCATGTGGCCGAGCTGGGCGTGGTGATGTTCCTGTTCGTGATCGGCCTGGAAATGCGGCCCTCGCATCTGTGGGCGCTGCGCCGGCAGATCTTCGGACTGGGCGCCTTGCAGATCCTGCTCGCGACCACGGCATTGACCCTGGTGGCCTACGCCTTCGGCTTCCCCTGGCCGGTGGCCTTCGTCGGCGCTGCCGGCTTCGTGATGACGTCAACTGCGGTGGTCATGCAACTGTTGTCGGAGCGCGGTGAGATCGCCTTGCCGCACGGCCGCAAGATCGTCTCGGTGCTGCTGTTCGAAGACCTGCTGATCGTGCCGCTGCTGGCCTCGATCGCGTTCCTGTCGCCGACGCCGGAGGCCGCGGCCGACGCCCCGTCGCGCTGGATGGCGATCGCGATCGGCATCGGCTCGCTGGCCGCGCTGGTCGTGGCGGGCATCTACCTGCTCAATCCCCTGTTCCGGATCCTCGCCGCCGCCCGCGCGCGCGAGGTGATGACCGCCGCCGCGCTGCTGGTGGTGCTCGGCGCCGCCCTGCTGATGCAGTTGGGCGGGCTGTCGATGGCGATGGGCGCGTTCCTGGCCGGCGTGCTGCTGTCCGAATCCGCATTCCGGCACCAGATCGAGGCCGACATCGAGCCGTTCCGCGGCCTGCTGTTGGGCCTGTTCTTCCTCGGCGTGGGCATGGCGCTGGACGTGGCGGTGGTGGTCGAGGACTGGCCGCTGATCGTCTCGGCGGTGCTGGCGCTGATGGCGACCAAGGCGCTGTGCATCTACGTCGTCGCACGGGTCACCCGCAGCGGTCATCGCGAAGCGCTCGAACGCGCGGTGCTGATGGCCCAGGGCGGCGAGTTCGCGTTCGTGCTGTTCGCCGCCGCGGCCGCGAGCGGCCTGATCCAGGCCCGGGTCAGTGCCACACTCACCGCCGTCGTCGTGCTGTCGATGGCGCTCACGCCGCTGGTTGTGCTGGCAACCGGACGCTGGACCTCCCGGCGCGACCGGCCATCGCTCGAGGGCGTGGAGGCCGTCGCCGACCAGACCGGCAGCGTACTGATCATCGGCTTCGGCCGCTTCGGCCAGGTCATGAGCCAGTCGCTGCTGGCCCGGGACGTCGACGTGACCATCATCGACACCGACATCGAGATGATCCAGAGCGCCGCCGAATTCGGCTTCAAGGTCTACTACGGCGACGGCACCCGGCTCGACGTGCTGCACGCCTCGGGCGCGCACAGTGCCCGCGCGATCGCGGTCTGCGTCGACGATCGCCATGCCGCCGACCGCATCGTCGAACTGGTCACCCACGAATTTGCCCAGGCCCGGTTGCTGGTCCGCGCCTACGACCGCGAGCATGCGCTGAAGCTGGTCAATGCCGGCGTCGACGTGCAGGTGCGCGAGACCTTCGAATCGGCGGTGCTGTTCGGCGCCGCCGCGCTGCGCGCACTCGGGGTCGACGACGACGAAGCCGATGCGATCGCCGCCCAGGTGCGCCGCCTCGACGCCGAACGCTTCGATCTGGAAACCGCGAGCAACGACACCCGCGCCGGCATCCCGCTGCTGATCAAGAACACCGACGCGCCGGGCCCCAAGCCCGTGCCGTTCACCCGGCCGCGGCGCGAGGGCCGGTCGTTGAACGCCGGGGCGACGGTCGATCCGGCGGACGCACCGCCCGGACGGGACTGACCTCGGGCGCTTCGGACCCATGGCACGGCGATTGCCGGCCGCCGGGACGACCGGATGCGCCGACAACGCAGCGGACGATCACAGCGCAACGCGTTTGCGGTTGTCCGACGAGACCCGGTCGATCAACTTGTTGTAGGGATCGAAACCGGCTTCGTACGGCGCCGCATCGACAGTCACGGTGATCTCCGGATCCGGATCGGTGATGTGATGCCGCTCCAGGTACAGCACTTGCTCATCGCGTTCCTTGCCGGAGGGACCACGTGCGAACACGCCAACCTCGATCCAGTCGTCCATCGTGCCTGCCGTCTCGCGTCCGGTCCCGTCCGCGTACCGTTTGGCGGCATGTAGCTTCAAAGTGACGTCGAAGCGCCCGTCCTCGCGCCGTCTCGCCGTCGCGGACTCGACCCGGTTGTCGTAGAAGCCGATCTTCTCGAACAGGTCGGTGATCAAACCTTGCTGGTCCGGACGCGCTTCTGCGCGGATGTAGTCCAGCAACTCGCGTGAGGTGGTGTACGGCGGCTGCTGATAGCCCTTGTCCTGGAGGAATCGTTTGAGCGCTCGGTTGAGCGCCGCTTCGCCCAATTCCTCGCGCAACCGGTAGAACACCAGCGACCCCTTGCGATAGTGGATGTACGGCTGGTTCTCCACTCGGTACAGCGGCAGTTCCTCGATCCGTTCACCGCCCCGGTCGCTCAGATACCGGTCCAGCTCGTACTTCAGGAACTGACGCATGCGGGCGCGTCCGTATTCGCGCTCCATCACCATCAGGGCCGAGTACTGCGCCAGCGATTCGGACAGCATCGTCGCACCCTGCACGTTCGCACCGATCACCTGATGCGCCCACCACTGATGGGCGACCTCGTGGGCGGTGACGTAGAACACGTAGTCGACCTTGTCGGCATCGCGCAGGTCGGCGATGAAACCGATCGACTCGGAGTACGGCACGGTGTTGGCGAACGCCTGGGCGAAGCTGGCATAGCCGGGAAACTCGATGATCCGCAGTTGGCGATGCTGGTACGGGGTGAAGTTCTCCTCGTAGTACGCCAGCGACTTCTGCGCCGCTTCGATCATCCGGCCGACATTGAACGGGTGCTTGGGGTCGTAGTAGACCTCGATCGGGATGTCGCGGTAGGTCGCCTTCCGAACCTGCCAGCGCGCCGACAGGAACGCGTAGAAATTCAGCATCGGCCGATCCATCGCATAGCGGAAGCAGCGGCGACCGTCGCGCTCGAACTCGCGCTCCAGATAGCCCGGCGCCAGCGCGATCTGATCGGGCGCGGTGCAGATGGTGGTCGAAAAATCGATCCAGTCCGCGTCGTCGCCGATGTACGGGTTTGCGCGCGCGGCTTCGTCTTCGAGCTTGGGCATGCGGCGCGGCTCGCCGAGATCGCGCTTGCGGCGCTCGTTGCGGTCGTCGATCTCCAGGCGCGCGTTGTAGCCAAACTGGGGAAACAGGTCGCTGTCGAAGAACGTGCCGTTCTCGACGAACGCCGTCTGCGCCTGATCGTTGGTGATGCCCGTGGGGCGGAAGTCCAGACGGAAGCGGAAATCGCGCTGTTCCCCCGGCGCCAGCGGCGTCACCAGGCGGTAGATCCGGTACCCCAGCGGCACCTCGTGCTCGAGCAAGGTCTGCCCACCGAGATCGACCTCGACGAGCGCGCGGTCCTCGCTCATGCCCAGATGCACGTCCTGGATGGGCGTGGGGTGTGGATTGCGCACGGTGTAGACGAGTTCGCCGCTCATCGATTGCGTCTCCGGGTGCAGATCGAGATCGGACCGGCTGGCGATGATCCGGGGCTGGGGCAAGGCCGCGTACCGCTTGTACTCGCGCTCGTAGCGTGCGCGCAGGTCGAGCTGGCCGTCGGGCGAAACGAAGTCGTTGCGGATGTTGGTGTTCCAGTACAGGACCCCGCCCAAGCCGACGAACGCCACCAGCGTCACCGCGAGCGCCACACCCAGGCCACCCCGCAGTTGCGTGCGCATGCCGGCCAGCCGCTGGCGCGGGCCGTTGTCACGACCGCGCACCCACAGCGACGCGGCCAACAACAACAGCGCGGTGACGAACAGGCTCCAGTAGCCCTGGAACGCCAGTTGGCCCACCAGGAAGTGGCCGTAGCCGTTCATGTCCGAATACGGCGCGTTCGGCCACCCGCCGATGATGTAGAGATTGTGGGTGAAGTCGAGCGTGCCGAGCACCGCCTGCGCGACCAGCACCAGGACCAGCAGGCCATAGCCGATGAACTTGTTGTTGGCGAACACCTGCAGGGCGAGCGCCAGCCCGCCCATCACCATATAGGGAATGGAATCGAGCACCAGCGCTTGCAGGTACACCGTCGGTTCGAGTTGGACTTGGCCCTTGACCAGTTGGATCGCCATCGCCATGACCATGCCCAGCGCCTGGAACAGCACCACCACGACCAGCAGGGTCAAGCATTTGGCCAACAGCGGAATGCGGTTGGCGACGGGCATCGCGTCGACGACCTCGCCGAGCTTGGCCGCGCGCTCCTTCCAGACCAACTCGCCGGCATAGAACATCACCACCAGCAGGAGCAGGAAGCTGTAGCTGCCGCGCAATGCATCGAGCAACTGCGAGGTCGTCGGATAGACACCCGTGCCGTACAGCGATTGCTGCGAGAACGCCGACGGCACGAAGTTGACGATGCCAAACAGCAGCATCACGAGGAACGGGACGCTGCGCAGTACCCCGGCGGTGTCGAAACGCACCTGCCGCCAGGTCTGGGTCCACGAGGTGGCCCTGCCGAACGTGGGCTGTGCACGGATCGGCGCACGCGCCGGCACGACCGTGGCCGCGGGCGGCGAGCCCACGCGCGTGCGCCGACGCCGCCACACGCCGCGACCGGTCCCGGTGCGCTCGGTGCGAAACAGCGCAAAGGTCGCGACGAACAGCGCCAACCCCACGCAGATCCACAACGCCCTGTTGGCCAACAGGTACTCCCCCAGCGCCGGCAAGCCGGTATTGCGCTCCTCGGCCGACCAGTAGCGCACCGTGCGCGACAGCGCACGGCCGCCCAGCGGCTCGAGCAGCGTCGCCAGCCAGACGTTGTCGATGTCCTGAAGAAATGTGGCACTGACGCCGTAGAGCACGAAGAACGCGAGGACGCCGATATAGACCCACAGGATCGACCGGGTGGTCACCGCCAACAGCGACAGCAGCGCAGTGACGAACAGCAGGTTCGGCAGCACGATGACACCCAGCGCCCATAGATAGGGACGCAGCGACACCGGTCCCAATCGGACTGGGTCGATCCACGGCATGAACTGGGCGACGAACAGGCCGATGGCGATGATCACGAACACCGCAAAGCTGGCCAGCATCGCCGCGGCGATACGGCCGAGCAGGTAGTCGCGACGCCGGACCGGTCCTGCGAACAGCAGGTCGGCGGTGCCCTGCTCGAAGTCGCGCAGCAGCGCGGTACTGACGAAGATCGGCACAATCAGCATCGTCAGCAGGGTGAACACCCCAAACATCTGCGCGATGACCACCGGCGCGTTGCGGTGCACGTTGCCGATCGCCTCGCCCATCTGGATGGCATCGCTGGACGCGGCGCCGAAGCCCAGCAGCGCGAACAGCACAGCCAGGAACCACAGCAGCGGGGCACGCAGCTGCTGACGCAGCTCGAAGCGGAAGAATTCGATCAGCATGTCGCGCTCCCGATCAGGCGGCCGGCGCGGACACGGCCTGCTGCCTGGCCTGCAGGCGCAGCCGTTGGAAGTAGACATCCTCCAGATCCGGTTCGATCTGCACAAAGCCCGCATCCGGGCGTTCGGCGCTGTGCACATGAATCACCGGCTGGCCGGCGACCAGGCGCGTCGACAGCACGGTGTGGGCCGCCTCGTAACCGGCCAGCGTCTCCTTGGTGACCTGCTTGCGCCAGACTTGCTGCGAGAGCGCGGCGATCGCGTCGGTCGGGCGCCCGGTCAGCAGCACCTGGCCGCGGTTCATGATCGCCATCGTCGGACACAGATCGGTCACGTCCTCGACGATATGCGTGGAGAGGATCACCGCGACGTCCTCGCCGATCGCCGCCAGCAGGTTCAAGAACCGGTTGCGCTCCTCCGGATCGAGGCCGGCGGTGGGCTCGTCGACGATCACCAGCCGCGGATTGCCGAGCAAGGCCTGGGCGATGCCGAAGCGCTGGCGCATACCGCCCGAATAAGTCCCGAGCTTGCGCTTGCGCGCCTCCCAGAGGTTTACCTGCTGCAGCAGACCGTCGACGACCTCGCGTCGGACCTTACGCTCGGTCAGCCCCTTGAGCACGGCGAAATGCTCCAGCAGGTCGAGCGCGCTGACCTTGGGATAGACCCCGAAATCCTGCGGCAGATAGCCGAGCTGCCTGCGCACTGCATCCTTGTCGCGCAGGACATCGATCGTGCCGCCCTCGCCCACCAGGGTCACGCTGCCGGCGTCGGCCGACTGCAGCGTCGCCAATGTCCGCATCAACGAGGACTTGCCGGCGCCGTTGGGGCCCAGCAGTCCGAACATGCCGCGCGGGATGTCGAGGGTCACGCCGTCAAGGGCGCGAACGCCGTTGGCATAGGTCTTGGTGAGGCCATCGATCGCGAGCATCGCAGTTCCAGTCCATCGGCATGCCAGCGCCGATCGTCGCGCCCGCACCGCGCTGTGCGCATGGGTCGAACGTCACCCTGCCATCCGGGTCGCCTACCGCGGCGGGCCGCGGCGGACCGGGCCCGCATGACCTTCGACACCCCCGGGCACCCGGGGGCAGGCGTAGAGTGCGCGCTCACAGGGCGCCGTCCGGCGCCGCTCTCCCGGAGACTGTCTTGATTGCCATCGTTCCCAAGCGCCTGCTGCTGACCGGCGCCGTCGTACTCGCGCTGTCCGCCTGCTCGGGCGGCCAGGACGCCGCGGCCCCCGCCGCCGACGCACCGCAGACGACCCAAACGCCGACGTTCCACCTCGACGAGGCCTCGCTGCCGCCCTACAACCGCTTCCTGATCGACGATCTGGACACGACCAAGAATGCCTGCGCCGACTTCGGCGGCTACGTCAACGGCAAGTGGCTGGCGGCCAATCCGATCCCCGGCGACCGCAGTTCGTGGGGCGCGTTCGAAATGCTCGACGAGCGCTCGACCGCGGTCCAGCACCAGCTCGCGCAGCAGGCGGCCGAACACGGCGACGCGACCGGCATCGAGAAGCTGGTCGGCGATTTCTGGGCGACCGGCATGGACGAGGCCGCGATCGAGGCCCAAGGGCTGGCGCCGCTGCACGATGAGCTGGCCGCGATCGATGGCCTGACCGACAGCGCGTCGATCGCGCAGTGGCTGCGCGCGAGCGCGGCCAAGGGCCAGGGCTTCTTGTGGGGCATCGGCGCGATGCCGGACTTCAAGGACTCCTCGGTCAACATCGCCGCGACCGGCCAGGGCGGCCTCGGTCTGCCCGACACCACCTATTACAGCGCCGCCGACAAGGCCGGCATTCGCGAGGCCTATGTCGCCCACATCGCCAAGGTGCTCGAACTGTCCGGCGTGCCGGCCGAGCAGGCCCAGGCGCAAGCCAAGGACGTGATGGCGTTCGAAACCCGCATCGCCAAGGTCTCCAAGTCCCGCGAGGCGTTCTCGCGCGATGTCGGGCTGTACTACAACCCGATCCCCGTGGCCGAGGCCGACAAGCTCACGCCGAACTTCCCGTGGACGACGTTCTTCGAATCGCAGGGCGTCGCGGTGCCGCAGACCCTGTCGCTGTCGGTGCCCGAGTTCCACCAGGAAGTCGACAAGATGCTGGTCGACGTGCCGGTCGAGCAGTGGAAGGCGTACCTGCGCTTCCATCTCGTCGACGGCGCCTCGCCGTACCTGTCGGACGCCTTCGTGCAGCAGCACTTCGCGTTCTACGACCGCACGCTCGGCGGCCAGAAAGAAATCGAGCCGCGCTGGAAGCGCGTGCTCGGCACGGTCGACAACGAGATCGGCCACGCGATGGGCCAGCTGTACGTGCAGGTCGCGTTCCCGCCCGAGTCCAAGGCCAAGATGGAGGCGTTGATCGCCAACCTCAGCGACGCGCTCAAGCAGCGCATCGAGAACCTGGAGTGGATGAGCCCGGAGACCAAGCGCAAGGCGCTGGCCAAGTGGGAGACGTTCGAGCCGCGCGTGGGCTACCCCGACAAGTGGCGCGACTGGAGCGGCCTGACGACCTCGCGCGACAGCTACCTGGGCAACGTGCTGGCGGCGACCGAGTTCAACTACAAGTGGGATCTGGGCAAGATCGGCAAACCGGTCGACAAGTCCGAGTGGGGCATGCGCCCGCAGACGGTCAACGCGTCCTATAACCCGCTGGCCAACCAGCTGACGTTCCCCGCGGCGATCCTGCAGCCGCCGTTCTTCGACCCCGAGGCCACCGACGAGATGAACTACGGCGGCATCGGTGCGGTGATCGGCCACGAGATGACGCACGGCTACGACGACCAGGGCGCGCGCTTCGGGCCGACCGGCAACATGGAGGACTGGTGGACGCCGGCGGATTTCGCCGGCTTCAAGGCGCGGACCGGCAAGCTCGTCCAGCAGTTCAACGACTACCGTCTGCCGGATGGTCGCGCACTCAATGGCAACCACACGCTGGGCGAGAACATCGCCGACCTGGGCGGCCTGGCGACGGCCTATGACGCGATGAAGAAGGCCACCGCCGGCACGCCTGACCCGATGACCGATGGCATGACCCGCGACCAGCGCTTCTTCCTGAGCTGGGCGACGGTGTGGCGCCGCAACTTCACGCCCGAGCAGCTGACCCAGCGGCTGGCGACCGACGAGCACGCGCTGTCGTCGTTCCGCGCGATCGGCGCGCCGTCCAACCTGCCGGCGTTCGCAGCCGCGTTCCAGTGCAAGCCCGGCGACCCGATGGTGCGCGACGGCGAGCGCCAGGTGGTGATCTGGTAACGCCCCGGCCAGCCCCGATCGGCTGACCAACGAGGCCCGGCGGCGACGCCGGGCCTCGTCGTTTCCGGCCCTGGCATCGCAACGATGCCGGCCGGCCGGCTGGTCCCGCACCCCCTGCGCGCGTCTGCACGTCGCGCACTTGCGCGCTTGCTAGACTTGCGCGCATCACGCCGAACGGAATCCGCAATGCCGATCCATGCCACCCTCGCCCGCCCGGCGCTGCTCGCCGCATCGATCGCCCTGCTCGTGGGCCTGAGCACCGATGCCGACGCCCAGCGCCGGCGCGCAGCCGCCCCCAAGGGCCCGCCGCCGGTGACCGCCTGCAGCGATCTGTACGCCGTCGTCAACAAGGACTGGCTGGCCGCCAATGTCCTGGTCGCCGGCCAGGGCACACGCTCGGCGCTCGGCGAGCTGCAGGCGCTGGCGCAACAGCAGCAGTACGACCTGCTCGATGCCGCGATGCAGGCGCCGCAGAACAACGTGCAGCAGTTGCTGGGCGATTTCTGGGCCAGCGGCCTGGACGAGGCCGCGGTCGAGGCCGACGGCGCCAAGCCGATCGCGCCGCTGATCGCGCGCATCGACGCCATCCGCCGCACCCGCGACATCGCGCCGTCGATCGCCGCGCTGCATTCGGTCGGCATCCCGGTGCTCTTCAATTTCGGTGCCGAGGTCGACGTGGCCGACCTCAACCGCGACATCGCCTACTTCGTGCAGGGCGGCCTGGGCCTGCCCGACCCGGCCTACTACAGCCGTGGCGATGCCCAGACCCAGGAGGTCTTCACGCAGTACACCCAGTACGTGCGCAACATCCTGGCGCTGACCGGGACCACCGAGGACCGGCTCGAAGCCGACACCGCGCTGGTGCTCGACCTCGAGCGCCGCATCGCCGCCGCCTCCAAGTCGCTGGCAGACATCCGCGACCCGCGCACCCAATACGCGCTGGTCGACGTCGCCGGTCTGGACAAGCAGTACCGACGCCTGCAACTGGAGGAATTCCTCCAGGCGCAGCACGTCACCGCCCAGCAGGTCTCGCTGGCCGATGCAGCGCTGTTCCAGCAACTCGACACGTTGGTCAACACGCTCAAGCCCGAGCAGTGGAAGGCCTACCTGCGCTTCCATATCGGCAATGCGATGGCGCCGTACCTGTCCAAGCGCTTCCGCGATGCCGAATTCGATTTCCACGGTCGCATCCTGCGCGGCGAAGCCGCCCAGCCCGAGCGCCGTCAACAGGTGATGGCGGCGATCAACCGCGCCGCCGGCCCGATGGTCTCGCGCGAGTACATCGGCCGTTACCTGCCCGACGCCACCCGTGCACGCGCCGAGACGATCGCAGGCCAAGTGCGCGACGCACTGGGCCGCGGCATCGACCGCAGCACCTGGATGAGCGATCCGACCAAGGCCGAAGCGCGCGCCAAGCTGGCGAAGCTGCGGATCGAGATCGGCACGCCGGTGCAGGACATCGACTACACCGTCCAGCCGATGGGCCGCGGCAGCTTCGGCAGCAACATGCTCATCGCCGCGACCTGGCGCCACGGCCAGGAAATGCGCCGCATCGGGCAGACCAATGCCGCCCGCCGCTGGGACGTGCTGCCGCAGACGCCGGCCCTGGCCTACGACCCGGCGCAGAACCGGATCATCGTCTCGGCCGCGGTGCTGCAGGCGCCGGTGCTGGACATGGCCCAGGACGGCGCCGCGCACTACGGCACTTTCGGCGCGCTGGTCGGCCACGAAATGAGCCGCGCGGTCGACATCAAGGGCAAGTTTGTCGACAGCAACGACGCCCTGCGCACCTGGTGGACCCCGGCCGATGACGCGGCGTGGCTGCAGACGACCGACCGCCTGGTCACCCAGTACAACGGCTATCCCTATCCCGGCCTGACCGGGGTCAACGTCAACGGGGCATTGACCCGCGACGAGAACGCCGCCGACCTGGCAGGCGTCGAACTGGCCTGGGATGCGCTGCAGCAGGCCTCGCCTGAGCTGGCCAAGCCGTCCCGCGAAGCGTTCTTCAACGCCTGGGGGCAGCTGTGGCGGCAGCAGTCGGCAGTCGATACCGCGACGCGCAACGCCGCGACCAGCCAGCAGGCCCCCGGCCAGTGGCGCGCCAACGGCCCGGTCGCCAACCTGCCGGCGTTCGCCGAGACGTTCCAGTGCAAGGCCGGCGACGCGCTCAACCGCAAGGCCGAGGATCAGGTCCGGATCTGGCGTTGAGCCGAGCTTGCGGCGGGGTCAGAGTGCAATTTCGCGTGGCGAAATTGCACTCTGACCCCAGTTCCATTCCCGCCGTCGAGAACAACCAAGAAGAAGGCCGCACAGTGTGCGGCCTTCTTCGTTTCCGATCAGTGTGGATCCATCGAGGCATCCGCTTCGGGAGCGACCCCGCCCGCTTACAGCCGCCGCACGTGGCGCCGACTGCGATTGAACGGCGGACGGCCGCGCCAGTTCTGGATCAGCAGCCAGCCGAACAGCATACCGCCCAGATGCGCGAAGTGCGCCACGCCCGAGCGCGTGCCGGTGATGCCAAGCACCAGCTCGACCAGGCCGTAGACGATGACCAGGGTGCGCGCCCGCATCGGGATCGGCGGGAACAGCAGCATGATCCGCTGGTTCGGAAACAGCATGCCGTAGGCCAGCAGCAGGCCGAACACCCCGCCCGACGCGCCGAGCGTGGGATAGGGAAACGCCCCTTGCGTCAGCGACCACGTCACCACCGCGAGCTGGCACAGCCCGGCGCCGACCACGCACACCAGGTAGTAGGTCACGAAGCGGCGCGTGCCCCAGGTGTACTCGAGCTGGGAGCCGAACATCACCAGCGCCAGCATGTTGAACACCAGATGCGCGAGATTGCGCGGGTCGTGCATGAAGCCGTAGGTCAACAGCTGCCACGGCTGGAAGCCCAGCCCACCGGCGTCGGCACCGCCCAGCGGCCAGAGCATGAACGGCGCGAGCAAGCCGCCGATCACCAGTTGCAGCAGGAACACCACGACATTGATGGCCAGAATCACTTTGACGGCCTGCGGCAACCTCGGGAACATCGGCACTCCTCGTTATGCACGCCCATGATACCGGCGCACCGTGTCGACTGCGTCGCCGTCAGTCGCGCGCGTCCGGTCCCCACAACACCGCATCGAGCCCATCGTCGGCCGGCATGCGTACGCGCCCTCGCACGACCGTCACGCCTTCGGCGCGCAGCCGGCGCACCTGCTCCTCGAAGCCGGGCGAGCCGTCGGGAAATGCAATGCGCCCATCGCTGCGGACGATGCGGTGCCAGGGTAGCGTCGGCCCATCGTGCTCGCGCAGCACCCGCGCCACCATCCGTGCGCGGCCGGGCAATCCGGCGCGGCGTGCGATATGGCCATAGCCGGCGACCCGTCCGGCGGGCACGGCGCGGATCGCATCCACAATGCGCGCGTGCGGGTTCTGGTCGGGCGCCTGGGACGGCGATACGGGCCGCTCGGCCCGTCCGGTCTTCGCTTGGCGGCCCGGCGTCACACCCAGCCGAAGTGGTGGAACACCCGGAACAGGCCGTAGGCGATGCCGCCCGACATCGGGATCGTCAGGATCCAGGCCCAGATCATCTTGTTGACCACCGACCACTTGATCGCATTCAGCCGCTTGGCGGTGCCCACGCCCATGATCGCCGAGGAGATGTTGTGGGTGGTCGAGACCGGAATGCCCAGCGACGAGGCCGCCAGAATCACCGACGCGGCGCTGGTCTCGGCCGCGAAGCCGTGGATCGGGTGTAGCTTGACCAGCTTGTGGCCCAGTGTCTTGATGATCCGCCAGCCACCGGCGGCGGTGCCCGCGGCCATGACCAGGGCGCAGGAGATCTTGATCCACAGATCGATGTCGCCGTCGTTGAGCGCGGCCTCGGACGGGTGCAGGAACGCCAGCCAGCCCGGCAGGTTGTCCAGCGTGCCCACGCTCTGCGCACTGACCAGGGTCAGCGCCACGATGCCCATCGTCTTCTGCGCGTCGTTCATGCCGTGGGCGAAACCCATGCCGGCAGCCGAGACGATCTGGCTCTTGCCGAAGAACGCGTTGACCCAGCGCGGCCGCGCGATGCGCGCCAACACGCCGCCGCTGCGCGCCATCATCGAGATCACGAAGAACAGCACGCCCATCATCAGAAAGCCGGCCGCGAACCCCAGCACCGGCGAGCTGACCATCGGCACGACCACTTTCCACAGCACGCCGGCGCTCTGCCAGAACGGCGTCGCCGGCTCCGACCACACCACCACGTCGAAATTGTTGGACGCCGCGGCCAGCGCGGCGCCGATCAGGCCGCCGATCAGCGCATGCGAGGACGACGACGGCAGGCCCCACCACCAGGTGATCAGGTTCCAGATGATGCCGCCCAGCAGCGCGCACAGGATCAGCTGCGAGCCGACGTCGATTACGCCGGCGTCGATCAGGCCCGAGGAGATCGTCTTGGCGACCGCGGTCCCCATCAGCGCGCCGATCAGATTCATCGACGCCGCCAGCCCAACCGCCTGCATCGGCGAGAGCACCTTGGTGGCGACGACCGTCGCGATCGAGTTGGCGGTGTCGTGGAACCCGTTGATGTATTCGAACACCAGCGCGGTCGCGACCACGATCAGCACGAGGGTCAGCATGGTCGGCGGCCCGTCAGGAGTTCTTGAGCACGATCTCGTAGGCCACGACCCCGGCTTCGCGGCAGCGGTCGATGGCCTTCTCGAGGATCTCGAAGAACTCCTTGAGCAGGAACATCTGCAGCGGATCGAGCTTGCCCGAGTAGATGTCGCGGTAGAGCTCGAGCATCAGCCGGTCGGCCTCGTTCTCCAGCGCGCGCAGCTCGTCGTTGAGCGCCTTCATCGGCTCGAGCTTCATGCTGCGCAGGGTTTTGACCATCTTCACGACCACCGCCGAGGCCTGTTCGAGCATCGCCGCGCGCGGCGCGAAGTCGATGTGCTCCAGGTGCTGGGTGGCCAGCGAGTAGCGATCGGCGAACTTCTCGATCTGCTTGGGGATCTTGTACAGCGCCGAACCCAGCGCCTCGATGTCCTCGCGCTCGATCGGGGTGATGAAGCTGTCGACCAGCGCCTGGCTGATCTTGTCTGAGGCCTCGCGCTCGCGCATGCGCGCCAGCTTGAAGGCATCGAGCGCGGGCTGCCGATCGGCGTCCTTGAGCATCGCGTGCAACGCGATGGCGCTGTCGTGCGCGGCGACCGCCGCCTCCTCGAGCAGGGTGTAGAACTGGTTACCTTGGCCGAAGATGGTTTGCAGGGAGAACATGCCGACGCCTTTGTCCGCGCACCCGCGGGGCCGGGCGCTTGCGCAAGGGCGAATTATGACGGCTCCATGACGCCTGCGACCAGCCCGGACATGCCCAGGGCCCTCACGCGGGCACCTGCTATAGTCCGGCCCGCGCCCTTCTGCGCTGCCCGCCCCCCATGGACGACGACTCTAGACCGCCCTCCGCCCGCCGATGCCCCCGCCCGCCGGCCTTCATCTCCGGCCATGGCCTGAATCCGGGCGACGTCGATGCTTGAGCTGATCCTCATCGTCCTGGCGCTGATCGCCTGCAACGCGTTTTTCGCGCTGTCGGAAATGTCGGTCGTGACGTCCCGCAAGCCGCGCCTGAAGCAGATGGCCGAGCGGCGCGGCGCGCGCACCGCCCTGGAACTGGCCCAGCATCCCGAGCGCTTCCTGTCGACCGTCCAGGTCGGCATCACGCTGATCGGCGTGCTCACCGGCATGCTCGGCGGCGACGCACTGGGCAGCGCCATCGGCAGCTGGCTGGCGTCCAGGCTGCCGGCGCTGGGCGCCTATGCGACCACGTTCGGCACCGTGCTGGCCGTCGGCCTCATCACGTTCCTGACCATCGTGCTGGGCGAACTGCTGCCCAAGCGGCTGGCGCTGCTGGCGCCCGAGCGCGTGGCCAGCGTGGTCGCGCTGCCGATGCATTGGCTCTCGCGCATCGCGACTCCGGCTGTATGGCTGCTCAGCGCTTCGGTCCGCGGCCTGCTGCGGCTGCTGCGACTCAACGACACCGAAGCGGCGCAGGTGACCGAAGAAGAAATCCGCATGCTGGTGAGCGAGAGCCACGAGCAGGGCGTAATCGACACCGACGAGCGCAACATGGTCAACCGCGTGCTGACGCTGGGCGACCGCGACGCCGAGACGCTGATGACGCCGCGCACCCGGATCGCCTGGCTCGACGTGTCGGCCAGCTTCGAGGAGAACCTGGCGCGGATGCGCGACACGCCCTACTCGCGCTACCCAGTGCTGCGCGGCAACGACGCCGATGTGGTCGGGATCCTGGAGATCAAATCGCTGATCGACCGGTTCGATGCCGGGGCTTTCGATCTGTTCAAGTACCTGCGCGAACCGCTGTTCGTGTCCGAATCGACACCGGCGATGAAGCTGCTGGAGATCCTGCGCGAGAACCAGCAGTCGCTCGCGCTGGTGGTCGACGAGTACGGCGACATCACCGGCATGGTCACGGTCAACGATGTCGTGGAAGCAGTGATCGGGCGCACCCAGAGCAGCGGTGTCGACGCCTCGCCACTGGTGGTCACGCGCGACGACGGCTCGCTGCTGGTCGACGGCAGCCTGTCGGTCGAGGCGGTCCGCGAGCTGCTCGGCGGTGGCGCGCTGCCGGGCGAGGACGAACACATCTTCCACACCGCCGCCGGCATGACCATCGCCCAGTTCGGACGCATCCCCAACGTCGGCGAGCATTTTGACGCCAACGGCTGGCGCGTGGAGATCGTCGACCTGGACGGGCCACGCGTGGACAAGCTGCTGCTGCAGCGGCTGCCCGAGCACGAGGCCGACGATGCGGCCTGACCGGCCGGAGCTGCGTTCGCGCGAGGAAGCCTCGACCCGGGAACTGCTCGCGGCGATGGCGGCGGGCGATCCTGGCGACCAGTTGCGCTTCCGCGACCTGCTGGCTGGCCTGGACAAGCGCGTGTTCGGCATGATGCTGTTCGTCGCCACACTGCCTGCGTTCATCCCGATCCCCGGGGTCGGCGGCGCAGTCGGTGGCCCACTGGTGATCTTCGTCGGGCTGCAGTTGCTGATCGGGCTGCGCAAGCCGTGGCTGCCCGGCTTCATCGCCGAGCGCGGCCCGCACCGCAGCGCCGTGAAGCGCTTCGAGACCGTGCTCGAGCCCTGGTTCCGACGCCTGGAGCGAGTGAGCCGCCCGCGCCTGCCGGGCGTCCTCGACCATCGCGCAGCGACCATGTTCACCGGCCTGTTGCTGGTGCTGCTGGGCATCTTGCTGGCGCTGCCGATCCCGTTCACCAACTATGTCTTCGCCGTGCTGCTGCTGGCCTACGCACTGGCCCTGCTCGAGCGCGACGGTGCCCTGCTGCTGGTCGCCTGGGCCGCCGGCCTGCTGGCGATCGGGGTGTTCGGCGTGCTCAGCGGCGCGCTGGCCGCCGCCGCGACGGACTGGCTCTCGCGGCTCACCTAGCCTGGCGCCGCAGCCGGCGGATCAGCGCTGGCGTTCGCCGGCCAACTGCGCCATGCGCTGGGCATCGGCCAGGATGCCGCGCAGCAGCCGGACCTCCTTCTCGTCGAGCCCGGTGCGCACGAACAGCCGGCGCAGCTTGCGCATCGCCGACTCCGGCGCCCGCCCCTTGTGAAAGTCGATCGCCTCGAGCGTGTCGGCCAGTTGGGCAAAGAAGCCTTCGAGCTGGGCATGCGGCACGGCGTCCGTGGAGACCGGCGCGACCGCCGACGGGGCCGCGGCCTCGCCCAACAGCGCCAGCCGCAGTTCGTAGCTGAGCACCTGGACCGCGGCGGCGAGGTTCAACGAGCTGTAGTCGGGATTGGCCGGGATGTGCACGGCCGCATGGCACAGCTGCAGTTCCGAGTTCTCGAGCCCGGTGCGCTCGCGCCCGAACACCAGCGCGACCTCGCCGCCGTCCAACGCCTGCGCATGCGCCGCGGCCGCGGCCTCGCGCGGACGCAACTCGCGCAACTGCACCCGCCGGCTGCGTGCGGTGCAGCCGAGCACGAACCGGCAATCGGCGACCGCATCGGCCAGGGTGTCGAAACGCGCGGCCGAGGCCAGCACGTCGTCGGCGCCGGCGGCCATTGCCTCGGCCTCGGCATGCGGAAACTTCTGCGGCGCGACCAGCACCAGACGGTGCAGCCCCATCGTCTTGAGCGCGCGTGCGGCCGAGCCGATGTTGCCGGGATGCTGGGTGCCGACGAGCACGATGCGCAGGCGCGCAGCGATCGTGTCGGGCGAAGAGTCAGGATTGAGGGGCGCTTGCATGCCGCGAATGGTAAACTGCCCGACCGGCCAAGCGCCGGCACCGCTCTTTTTCCCCTCGAACCCGCCCGCGCCCGGAGTCGTCCGCGATGCTTCAACCTGCTGTCAACATCATGGTCAAGGCGGCGCGTGCCGGCGGCAACGTCCTGCTGCGCAACATGCACAAGCTCGACGCGCTCAACGTCGTCGAGAAGGCCCGACTGGACTACGCCAGCGAAGTCGACGGCCTGGCCGAAGAGGCGATCGTCAAGGAATTGCGCCGGGCGCATCCCGATTACGCCATCCTCGGCGAGGAAGGCGGCGCCAAGCCCGGCCGTGGCGGTGCGAGCCGCTACACCTGGGTCATCGATCCGCTCGACGGCACCAGCAACTACCTGCGCGGCTTCCCCCACTGGTGCGTGTCGATCGCGCTGGTCGAGGGCGGCGAGCCGCTGCACGGGGTGATCTTCGATCCGCTGCGCAACGAACTGTTCACCGCCACGCGCGGCGCCGGCGCCCAGCTCAACGAACGCCGCATCCGCGTCGCCGACCGCAAGGACCTGTCGGGCGCGATGATCGCCACCGGCTTCGCCCCGCGTGAGCGCAAGCGTGCCGGCGCGCAGCTGCGCGCGGTCGACGCCTTGCTCGAGTCCGCCGAGGATGTTCGCCGCGCCGGTTCGGCCGCGCTGGACCTGGCCTACGTCGCGGCCGGCCGTTGCGACGCCTACTTCGAGGCCGGCGTGCACCCCTGGGACATCGCGGCCGGCGTGCTGCTGGTCCGCGAAGCCGGCGGCCGCATCAGCGACTTCAAGGGCCGCGCCACCGGTCCGATGAACGTGGCCATGGCGGGCGGCCGCCCGATCCTCGCCTCCAATGTGCGGCTGATCGAGCCCCTGCAGCAGGTGCTGGTGTCGTCGGGGTATGCGAAGGAGTTCGACTGAGCCTGCGGGTCCGTTAGCTGCAGGATTCGCGCGCACGGCCCCAGCAGCCGGAGCGCACGCTCAGAAACAGAAAAAGCCACGCATTGCGTGGCTTTTTTCGCCCCAGCCCGAACAAAAACCCTGGGTCAGAGTGCCTGCTGCCGACGCCCAGCGTCGGCAGCACACCGCTTTACGGCCGGCGCGCCAGCGCCGCTTCGTCCTTCGCCTTGGGCAGCAGGTCCTGCTTGGTGACGCGCAGCACGCCGTAGGTCAGCAACGGGCAGGCGATGAAGATCGACGACAGCGTGCCGACGACGGCGCCCATCATCTGGGTCAGCGCCAGGCCTTCGAGCGAACCGCCGCCATAGAGGAACAGCGCCAGCACCGACAGGAAGAACACCAGCGAGGTGATGATCGTGCGCGAGAGCGTCTGGTTGATCGAGCGGTTGAAGATCTCCAGCGGCTCGGCGCGCACGCCGCGGAAGTTCTCGCGCACGCGGTCGAACACCACGATCGTGTCGTTGATCGAGAAGCCCATGACCGACAGCAGGCCGGCGAGCACGGTCAGATCGAACTCGCGGCCGGTCAGCGAAAACAGCCCAGCGACCACCAGCACGTCGAACAGCGTGGTCACGCTGGCCACCACCGCGAACTTCCATTCGAAGCGCACGCTGATGTAGAGCAGAAAGCCCACCAGCACGAAGATCGCCGCGTAGATCGCGTTCTTGCGCAGGTCGCCCGAGACCTGCGACCCGATCGCCTCGGTGCTCAGGATCCGGCCGGGATTGCTGTCGCTCGAGGCCGCCGCCAGCACCTGCTGCGCCAGCTGCGTGTTGCCGTCCACGTTTGCCTGCTCGTCGCCGCGGACGCGGATCAGCAGATCGTTGCCGCTGCCGAAGGTCTGCACCTGGGCATTGGCGATACCGGCGGTCTCGAGCCGCTCGCGCACCTCATCGACGCTCACCGGCTGCTCGAAGCGCACGTTCACCGCGGTACCGCCGGTGAAGTCGAGCGCGAAGTTGAAGCCCTTCAGGCCGATCACCGCGATCGAGGCAACGAACAGCAAGGCGAACAACGACACCCAGACGTGGCGCAGCCGCATGAAGTCGATGCGGGTGTCGCTGGGAACGAGGGTCAACGGGAAAATTTTCATGGGGTCTCTCCCGTCAGATCGCCAGGGACTTGAGTTTCTTGCGCGGCGCGTAGATCAGCGTGACCAGCGCGCGCGAGACGACGATCGCGGTGAACATCGAGGCGACGATACCGATCACCAGCGTGACCGCGAAGCCCTGCAGCGGGCCGGTGCCGAAGGCGTACAGCGCGATGCCTGCGATGATGCCGGTCAGGTTGGAGTCGAAGATCGTGTCCGAGGCCTTCTCGTAGCCGGTCACGATCGCCGCCTTGGGCGGCATCCCGGCCCTGAGCTCCTCTCGGATACGCTCGTTGATCAGCACGTTGGCGTCCACCGACAGGCCGATCGACAGCGCTAGACCGGCGAAGCCGGGCAGCGACATCGTGGCACCGAACAGCGACATCACCGCGACCACGATCAGCAGGTTCAGGATCAGCGCCAGGCAGGTGACGATGCCGAACATGCGGTAGTACAGCATGAAGAAGATCAGCGTGAACACGAACGCGTAGAGCACCGCGGTGACGCCGCGCTCGACGTTCTCCGCGCCCAGGCTCGGGCCCACGACGCGTTCTTCGACGAAGTCCATCGGGGCGGCCAGTGCGCCGGCCTTGAGCTGGCGGGCCAAGTCGTTGGCCTCGTCGCGGCTCAGACCGGTGGTCTGGAACTCGCGTCCGAACACGCCGCGGATCGTCGAGGAACTGATCACGCGCTCGACGGTCCGTGCCGAACGCACTTCCTCGCCATTGACGACGCGCACCGTCGGGATGCGCTCGACGTAGACGATGCCCAGGCGCTGGCCGACGTTCTCCAGCGTGTGGTCGAGCATGCGCTTGCCGCCCGCGCTGTTGAGCGTGATGCTGACCGACGGCATGCCGGTCTGCTGGTCGGTCTGCGGATTGGCGTTGATCAGCTGATCGCCCGAAACGAGGATGCGCCGCGAGAGCAGCAGCGGGCGGTTGTTCTCGTCGTAGTACACGCGCGAGTCGGCCGGGATGCTGCCCGAAGCCACTGCGGCGGCAGCCTGGTTCTCGTCGCCGGTCACCGCGCGGAACTCCAGCGTGGCGGTCGCGCCGATCAGGCGCTTGGCCTCGGCGGTGTCCTGCAGGCCGGGCAGCTGGATGACCAGGCGGTCCTCGCCCTGGCGCTGCAGCACCGGCTCGGCGACGCCGATCGAGTTGATGCGGTTGGAGATCACCGTGCGATTCTGCTCGACCGCGTCGGTCGCGATGCGGGCGATCTCGCTCTGCGACAGGCGCACGGTGATGCGGTTGCCATCGACGGCGATCTGCGGGCCGCTGCCGGCCACGCCCTGCCCCGACGCGCTCGCCAGGCTGGTGGCGATGTGCTGACGGGCCTGGTCGACGTTGGCGCCCTCGTTGAGGACCACGCCGATGCTGTTGTCGGCCCGGCGCTCGACGCTCGAGTAGCCGATGCGATTGTCGCGCAACACGGTGCGGATGCCGTCGGCGTAGCCGTCGACGCGCTTTTGCAGCGCGGCGGCCTGATCGACCTGCATCACGAAGTGCACGCCACCCTGCAGGTCCAGACCCAGCGACATCGGCCGGGCGCCGAAGCGCGACAGCCAGTCGGGCACGGTCGAGGCCAGGTTCAAGGCGACCGAATAGTTCTCGCCCAGCGCCGGGCGCAGCGTGTCGGCGGCGGCGGTCTGGGCGTCGGCATCGTGCAGGCGTACCAGCAGATGGCTGTCGTCGGCCTCGGTGCCGACCGGCGTCACGCCGGCGTCCTTTAGCAGGCCGTCGACCTGCTGGCGCAGCGCATCGTCGATGCGCGCCTCGCTGGTGCTCGGGGTGATCTGTATCGACGGATTCTTCTGGTAGGCGTTGGGCAGCGCGTACAGCGCGGCCAGCACCAGCACCAGCAGGATCAGGACGTATTTCCAGCGCGGGAATTCGAGCATTGGCTTGCCTCGGGCGCCGCGCAGGCGGCGCCGGGAGAGTTGCCGGGGCGGGCCCCGGCAGAATCAGGAAATCAGGCCGACTTCAGGGTGCCCTTGGGCAGCACGTTGCCGACCGCGCCCTTCTGGACCCGGATCTCGACGCGCTCGGCGATCTCGACGGTGATGAAGCTCTCGCCGATCGCGCGCACGACGCCGGCGATGCCGCCATTGGTGATCACCTCGTCGCCGACCGACAGCTTGTCGAGCATCGCGCGATGTTCCTTGGTCCGCTTCATCTGCGGGCGGATCATCAGGAAGTACATGATCGCGATCAGGATGATCGGGAAAGCCAGCGTCGACAGCATGCTCGGCGCGGCGGGCGCCCCGGCGGCGGCGTGGGCGGGGGCGATCAGCAGGTCCAGCAGATTCATCTGGGCATCCATCAGGGTCGAAAAGGCAGCAGGCGATTATGCCACGGCCGGCCGGGGGCGCAGGCCGAGGCGTGGACGGGGGTGAAAATCGGGCGATCCGGGCCGCCAGGCCCGGCTCAGGCGTCCGGATTCCCGGTCCGGGCGCGATAGAAGGACTCCCGGAACGCGGCGAAGGTTCCCGTCTCGATCGCGGCGCGCATGTCCGACATCAGCTTCTGGTAGTACCAGAGGTTGTGCAGCGTGCCCAGCATCGGCCCCAGCATTTCACCGCAGCGGTCCAGATGACGCAGATAGGCGCGGGTGTAGCCGCCGGCGCAGGCCTCGCAGCCGCAGCCCTCCTCGATCGGGCGCAGGTCCTTCTCGAACTTCGCATTGCGGATGCGAATCGTGCCGGTGGAGGTGAAGAAGTGGCCGTTACGGGCGTTGCGGGTCGGCATCACGCAGTCGAACATGTCGACCCCGCGGGCGACCGCCTCCACCAGATCCTCCGGGCGCCCCACGCCCATCAGGTAGCGCGGACGGTCGCCCGGCAACTGCGGGCAGGTGTGGTCGAGCATCGCGTTGCGCTCGGCCTCGGTCTCGCCGACCGCCAGCCCACCGATCGCATAGCCGTCGAAGCCGATGGCCTGAAGGCCTTGCGCCGAGCGCGTGCGCAGGTCGTGGTGCACGCCGCCCTGGACGATGCCGAACAGCGCGGCGTCGTTGCCCTCGTGCGCACGCTTGGAGCGCGCCGCCCAGCGCAGCGACAGCTCCATCGAGCGCTCGACCACGCGCGGGTCGACCGGCTTGCCGTCGACCTGCACCGGCGGGCACTCGTCGAAGATCATCACGATGTCCGAGTCGAGCGTCTTCTGGATGCGCATGCTCTCCTCGGGACCGAGGAACACCCGCGAGCCGTCGGTCGGCGCCGAGAACGTCACGCCCTCCTCGGTGATCTTGCGCTTGTGCGCCAGCGAGAACACCTGGAAGCCGCCCGAGTCGGTCAGGATCGGTCCGTCCCAGCGCGCGAAGCCATGCAGGCCGCCGTGCGCCTCGATGACCTCCAGGCCCGGACGCAGATACAGGTGGAAGGTGTTGCCCAGGATGATCTGCGCGCCCAGCGCACGGATCTGATGCGGCAGTACGCCCTTGACCGTGCCGTAGGTGCCGACCGGCATGAACGCGGGCGTTTCGATGGTGCCGCGGGGAAAATCGATGCGGCCGCGCCGGGCCGCGCCGTCGCTGCCGAGCAGCTGGAAGGACATTCTGGACATCCCATTAGTATGACCGGTCCCTCCGCTCCCGACGCTGAGACCATGGATCGCCGTCACCTGGGGACTGGGCGCGATGCCTGGCGCGCCTGGCTGACCCGCCCGCTCAGTCCGCCGGCTGCGCAGGCGCGTCGGCGCTCCACAACAGCATCGCATCGCCGTAGGAGAAGAACCGGTAGCGCGCCGCGACCGCATGCGCGTAGGCGGCGAGAATGCGTTCGCGCCCGGCGAAGGCCGAGACCAGCATCAATAGCGTCGATTCGGGCAGATGGAAGTTGGTCACCATCGCATCGACGCTGCGGATGCGGTAACCGGGGAAGATGAAGATCCGCGTCTCGCCCGAGAATGGGTGCAGTTCGCCGTCGACGCTCGCGCTTTCGAGCGCACGCACGACCGTCGTGCCGACCGCGATCACGCGGCCACCGGCCTCGCGGGTGCGCCGGATCTGCGCGACCAGTTCGGCGCCGACGTTGAGCCATTCGCTGTGCATGCGATGCTCGCGGATGTCGTCCACGCGCATCGGCTGGAACGTGCCGGCGCCCACATGCAGGGTCACGTGACCGAAGGCCACGCCCCGCGCACGCAGCCGGTCGAGTAAGGCGTCGTCGAAATGCAGGCCAGCGGTCGGGGCCGCAACCGCGCCGACCTCGCGCGCGAACACCGTCTGGTAGCGCTCGGCGTCGTCGTGCCCCGGCTCACGCCGGATGTAGGGCGGCAGCGGCATGCGCCCGACCTTGAGCAGCCAGGATTCCAGCGCGCCGTCGACCTCGAAGCGCAGGTGGTAGAAGCCCTCGTCGCGCGACAGCACCTCGGCGCTGCCGCCGCCGTCGAGCGCGATCCGTCCGCCCACCTTGGGCGCCTTGCTGGCCCCGATCTGCGCGCGCGCCTCGTTACCGGGCAGCAGCCGCTCGATCAGGATCTCCACGCGTCCGCCACTGTCCTTGTGCCCGAACAACCGCGCCGGGATCACCCGGGTGTCGTTGAACACCAGCAGATCGCCCGGCTGCAGCAGCTCCGGCAGATCGCGCACGTGACGATCGTCGAACGCGCCGTCGGCAGGCGGCACAACCAGCAGCCGGCTGGCCGACCGCTCGGCCAGCGGCGCTTGCGCGATCAGGGCGTCCGGCAGGTCGAAATGGAAATCGGACTTCTTCAAGAGGGGCCGGCGATCGGAAAGGGCGGCCATTGTAGGCGGGGCGAGCGCGCGGTCGGTGCCATTGGCGTCGTGGCTCACTTCCCTCGCCCGCGCGGAGGTCGGCGCTGACAGGCGCCGGGGCGGGCAAGGGCCTTCCCGACCATCGGCCCCGCCGATGGCCCCCCGCCCCCGTCAACGGGAGCGGGACGGATGCGCCTTCCGCCCCAGGGCGGACCACGCGTTATCTATCGAACTTGGTCGACAGGATGATCGACGAGGTCGTGCGCTCGACGCCTTCCAGGCAGCCGATCCGATCGGTCAGCACATCCATGTCGGCGACGGTCGGCACCACGCCGAGCGCGATCAGGTCGTAGGGGCCGCTGACCGAATGCAGGGTGCGCACCGCATCGATCGCGCGCAGCGCGGTCACCACCGGCGTCATCTGCCGGGGCCGGACGCTGATCATGATCTGCGCGCGGATGTGCCCCTGTTCGAAGTCGTCGCGGACCCGCACCGTGTAGCCGCTGATGACGCCGTCGCGCTCGAGTCGCTCGATCCGGCTCTGCACCGTGGTGCGCGACAGCCCGAGTCGGCGCGCGATCTCGGCCGTGGACAGCCGCGCGTTCTCGCGCAACAGCATCAGCAGACGGACGTCGGCGGGCTCGCTGGACATTTCCACGAAGAGATTCGGCAATTCGCCGAAATCCTATCAGCGATTCGGCGATCCGTCGCTACCGGTCGACGGAATCGTCCAGATAATAGAAGGAACGCACCGGCTTGGGAGCTGGTCTCGCCCATTGCCGCGAGCCCGCGCCCGCCACCGGCCCGCCTGCCGACCTGGGAGTCCACCGCATGTCCGTGACCCGTATCCTCGCCCCGCTCCGTGCCCATGGCGGCGCCCGCCGCACGACCGGCCTGTCTGACGAGGTCGTCGAGACCTACGCCGCGCGCCATCCCGCACTCGTCGAGGCGCTGCAGGCCGCCGCAGACGAGTACGCGCGGATCCGCGACGAGTTCGCCGAGCTGCTCGACCTCGACGAGGATGCCCAGGCGCAGGCCGTGCAGGCCGGCTACGTGAACTTCTACCCCGGCGACGCGGTGAATCCCTATGTCGCGCTGGCCGCACGCGGCCCGTGGATCGTCACGCTCAAGGGCGCAGTGCTGCACGATTCGGGCGGCTACGGCATGCTCGGCTTCGGCCACACGCCGGCGCCGGTGCTCGAGGCGATGGCGCGGCCGGTGCCGATGGCCAACATCATGACCCCGCACCTGTCGCAGCTGCGCCTCGACCGCGCGCTGCGCCGCGAGATCGGCCACACCCGCGACGGCGGCTGCCCCTACAGCCATTTCCTGTGCCTGAACTCCGGCTCCGAATCGGTCGGCCTGGCCGCGCGCATCGCCGACATCAACACCCGCGTGCAAACCGACCCGGGCGGCCGCCATGCCGGACGCACGATCAAGCGCATCGTGGTCAAAGGCAGCTTCCACGGTCGCACCGAACGGCCGGCGCTGTACTCCGACTCCTCCCGCGCGACCTATATGAAGCACCTGGCCAGCTTCCGCGACGAGAACTCGCTGATCGCCGTGCCGCCGTACGACGTCGAGGCACTGCGCCAGGCGTTCGCCGAGGCCGACGCCAACGGCTGGTTCGTCGAAGCGGTGTTCCTGGAACCGGTTATGGGCGAAGGCGACCCCGGCCGTGCGCTGCCGCCCGCGTTCTATGCCGCCGCGCGCGCACTCACGCGCGAGCATGGCAGTCTGCTGCTGGTCGACTCGATCCAGGCCGGCCTGCGCGCGCACGGCGTGCTGTCGATCGTGGACTATCCCGGCTTCGAGGGGGTCGAGGCGCCGGACATGGAAACCTATTCCAAGGCGCTCAACGCCGGCCAGTACCCGCTGTCGGTGCTCGCGGTCTCGGCAGACGCGGCGCAGCTGTACCGCAGCGGCGTCTACGGCAATACGATGACCGCCAACCCCCGCGCGCTCGACGTGGCCTGCGCGGTGCTCGAGCAGCTGACGCCCGCGATCCGCGACAACATCCGCAAGGCCGGGCGGCGTGCGATTGAACGGCTCGAGGCGCTGCGCGCCGATGCCGGCGGCGCGATCACCAAGGTCCAGGGCACCGGCCTGCTGTTCTCGTGCGAAATCGACCCACGGTTCAAATGCTACGGCGCCGGCTCGACCGAAGAGTGGCTGCGCGAGCGCGGCATCGGCGTGATCCATGGCGGCGCGAACTCGCTGCGCTTCACGCCGCATTTTGCGATCGGCGAGGACGAGCTCGAACTGCTGGTGGACATGGTCGGTCGCGCGCTGCGCGAGGGTCCGCAGCAGGCGGGGGCATCGGCCG
Source organism: Luteimonas sp. S4-F44 (assembly GCF_022637415.1). Classification (NCBI taxonomy): domain Bacteria; kingdom Pseudomonadati; phylum Pseudomonadota; class Gammaproteobacteria; order Lysobacterales; family Lysobacteraceae; genus Luteimonas; species Luteimonas sp. S4-F44. The sequence goes on along the minus strand of NZ_CP093340.1, from coordinate 1,125,734 downwards.
GTGCACGTAACGCCGACAGCCGCGAGCCTGTCGAGGCCTGATCCGCGGGGCATGCTGCCCCCACCCCAGCCCTCCCCCGCGTGCGGGGGAGGGCGCGAAGCATCGGTCGCGCGGCAGTTGCCTGCTTTACGCCGCAACGAAGAAGAAGGCGGGCGGCTTCGCCACGCGTTCGATCGCATCACCGATCAGTCGGATGTCCGGTTCCCGGGGCGGCCCCGGCGGCGCGCGTGCCCTATCCTGTCGGCATCGCCCGCCTCGCTCCCGATGCCCCATGAAGATCGTCGAAGTCCGCCACCCGCTGGTCCAGCACAAACTCGGACTGATGCGCCGCGCCGACAACAGCACCAAGACCTTCCGCGAACTGTCCGCCGAGGTCGCCACATTGCTGACCTATGAAGCCACCTCGGACCTGGAAACCGAGGACGCCACCGTCGACGGCTGGGCCGGTGCGGTGCAGGTCCGGCGCATCAAGGGCCGCAAGATCACCCTGGTGCCGATCCTGCGTGCGGGCATCGGCATGCTGCCCGGCGTGCTCGAACTCATCCCGGCGGCCAAGGTCAGCGTCGTCGGCATCAAGCGCGACGAAGCCTCGCTGCAGGCGGTGCCCTATTACGAGAACCTCGTCGGCGACATGGCCGACCGCACCGCGCTGATCCTCGACCCGATGCTCGCCACCGGCGGCACGCTGATCGCCACCGTGGCGATGCTCAAGGCCGCCGGGACCAGCCGGATCAAAGGTCTGTTCCTGGTCGCCGCGCCCGAGGGCCTGCGCGCACTCGAGGCCGCCCACCCCGATGTCGAGGTCTACACCGCCTCGATCGACCAGCGCCTGGACGAACGCGGCTACATCCTGCCCGGCCTGGGCGACGCCGGCGACAAGATCTTCGGCACCCGGGTCGACTGAACAACGCGTCGCGCGTTGATGCGCTCAGCCCATGCCCGGCCAGCGCCGGAGGATGTCCGGCGATACGCCCACGCGCCGGCACGCGCGCGGCGCGACGCCGTCGGGCAGCGCCATGCGGAACAGCGGCGCCAGGACGCGCAGCACGCATGCACAGACGCGGTAGCGGATCCGCTGCAGCAGTGTGATCTCCAGCAGCGCCTCGGCCCAGGGCGGCAGTAGCGCGGCACCGGCGCCGATGAATACCCCGCGCAACAGCGCCCCGCCCGGCACTGGCAGGCGGGTCGTGCGCAGCACTGCCAGCACCTCGCGCGAACGCGCGTCCAAGCGCAAGTCCGGCCGGACCTGGGCGAAGTAGTCGGCCATCGCCGCATCGCTCGTCGGCACGTCGCGTGCCCCCAGGGCCTCGGCGACCCGGCGCGACTCGTCGTAGTAGCGGTCGTCGACCCCATCGGGCGTCGGCAGTCCGGCGTAGGCGCGAAACCCCTGCAGGAATGCATACGCCTCGGTCGCATGCACCCAGGCCAGCAGCGCGGGATCGTCCGCCGCGTACGGCACGCCATCGGCCGTGATGCCGCGCACCTGGCCGTGGATCGCAGCGACCCGCGCGATCAACCGCTGCGCCTGCGCGCTGCCGGCATACGTGGTGCCCGCGACGAAGGCCGTGGTGCGGCGCAGCCGCCCGATCAGGTCGGTGCGGAAATCGGAGTGGTCCCACACGCCGGCCAGTGCGCGCGGATGCAGCGTCTGCAGCAGCAGCGCGCACAGACCGCCGGCAAGCATGCCCGGAAAATCGGCATGGATTCGCCAGGTGACCGCGTCCGGGCCGAACAAGCCCGGGTCGCCTGCGGGCGTGTCGTAATCGATCCCGCTCTGCCCGCGCGGGAACACGCCCAGCACCCAACGACGGAGCGCGGCGGTCAGCGGAGCGGCGAATCCCGGGCGGGGTGCGTCCATACCCGACAGGCTATCGAGCCCGCGTCGACGAGGGCGTCGATGCCGGTCATGCCGCATGCGACAATTCACACACGTCGCCGACGCGTCCACGCCCGTCCGCGCCGCTCCGTCAGCCAGGGGCCCCGGCCCTCAGCCAGCCTTGCCGCCTCCCCTTGCCGACAACAGGACTGCTTCGCCATGCCCGCTTTTCCGTTCTCCGCGCCGACCACGTCGCTGCGCGCGCGCCGTGCCCCGCTCACGCTCGCCCTGCTGGCCTGCATCGCGGCGGCGCCCGCGCTCGCCCAGGACCTCGCGCCCGACGCGAAGACCCGCACGCTCGACACCGTGCTGGTGACCGCCGACGGCTCGCAGGTCGAACTGCCACCCGCCTACGCCGGCGGCCAAGTCGCCACCGGCGGGCGCGTCGGCCTATTCGGCAACCTCGACCTGATGGACACCCCGTTCAACAGCCTCAACTTCACCGCCGATCTGATGCGCGACCAGCAGGCGCGCAGTGTCGCCGACGTCGTGCAGAACGACCCCGCAGTGCGGGTCGCGCGCGGCTTCGGCAATTTCCAGGAGCTGTACGTCGTGCGCGGCCTGCCCGTGTACTCCGACGACATGAGCTACAACGGCCTGTACGGGCTGCTGCCGAGGCAGTATGTCGCGGCCGAGTTCCTGGAGCGCGTGGAAGTGTTCCGCGGCGCCAACAGCTTCATCAATGGCGCGGCGCCCGGCGGCAGTGGCATCGGCGGCGCGTTCAATCTCGTGCCCAAGCGCGCCGGCGACGACGACCTGACCCGCTTGACGCTGGGCTACGAAAGCGACGGCCAGGGCTACGCCGCGGCCGATGTCTCGCGTCGCTTCGGCGCCGACCGCGCCTGGGGCGTGCGCGCCAACGCCGTGCGCCGCGACGGCGACACGGTGCTCGGCGAAGCCCGCGAGCTCGGCGTGCTGGCGCTCGGCATCGACTATCGCGGCGAACGCGCACGCTTTTCTGCCGATCTGGGCTGGCAGGACCACCGCATCGACGCCCCGCGGCCCAGCGTCACGCCCACCGGCTTGATCCCGAAGGCACCCGCGGCCGACGTGAATTTCGCCCAGCCGTGGACCTTCACCGACGAGAACGACCTGTTCGGGGTGGTCCGCGGCGAGTACGACATCAGCGACGCCACGACGGCGTGGGCGGCCGTCGGCATCCGCGACAGCCGCGAGCACAACGTGCTGGCCAACCCGCGGGTCGACACCGCCGGCACCCTCAGCGCCTCGCGCTTCGACAACGTGCGCGAAGACCTGCTGCGTACCGGCGAAGTCGGCCTGCGCACCGAGTTCCGCACCGGCGCGGTCGGCCACCGCGTCAGCATCACCGGTGCGTTCTTCGACCTCGACTCGCAGAACGCGTTCGCGACCGGCACCCGCCGCGCGGCGGGCACGCTGTACGCGCCGGTCGCGACCCCGCTGCCGCCGACGAGTCCTGCGGTCGGCGACATGGCCGACCCGCTGACCACCAGCCGCACCCAGACCGCGAGCTATGCGATCGCCGACACCCTGCGGCTGGCCGACGAGCGCGTGCTGCTGACGCTGGGCGCGCGCCGGCAGACGCTGCGTCAGTCGAGCTACGACTACACCACCGGCGCGCCGCTCGACCGCTACGACGACAGCGTGGTCACACCGGTGGCAGCGGTCGTGTTCAAGCTCGGTCGCCAGCTCTCGCTGTACGCCAACTACGCCGAGGCGCTGCTGCCCGGCCAGACCGTCGCACAGACCAGCGCCGACGGCACCCCGATCGTCAACGCTGGTGAGATCCTCGACCCGTTCCGCTCCAAGCAGTACGAACTCGGCGCCAAGTACGACGCCGGCGGCTGGGGTGCGAGCGCCGCGGTGTTCCGCATCGCCAAGCCGAATGCGATCGAGCAGGACTACCGGGTCAGCGCCGACGGCGAGCAGCGCAACGAGGGCCTGGAACTGAGTGTGTACGGTCAGCCGGCCGACGGCCTGCGCGTGCTCGGCGGCCTGACCTTGCTCGACGCCACGCTGCGCCGCACTCAGGACGGCATCAATGAAGGCAACGATGTGATCGGCGTGCCCGACGTGCAGGCCAACGCCGGCATCGATTGGGACGTCCCCGGCGTGGACGGGCTCACGCTCGATGCGCGGGCGGTGTACACCGGCCGCCAGGCCGCGCGCGCGGACAATGCGCTGGAACTGCCGTCCTGGACGCGGTTCGACCTGGGCACGCGCTACGCGTTCGAGGCCGGCGGCCGCGACTGGACGCTGCGCGCGCGCGTGGACAACGTCTTCGACCGCGCCTATTGGGCCTCGACCGGCGGCACCTCCGGCGCCAACTACCTGGTGCTGGCGGCGCCGCGCACGGTCACCGTGTCGGTCTCGCTCGCACTGTAATGGCGAACGACGAACGGACGCCGTGGCGTCCGTTCGGATGTGCTGTGCGGCGGCGCCCTGCGATCCGGACGCCGCCGCGACGCGGCATCACTCGAGCGGGATGCGGACCACGCTTTCCAGTGCGCTGGCGGTGTAGTCCTTGTTGAAGGGCGCTTTGACCGTCACATACAGCGCCTTGCCGTCGGGCGCGATCTCCAAGCTATTGGGATTGGGCGGCAGCGTCCAGGTGCGGCGCACGGCGTAGCTGTCGGCATCGAGCTCGCTGACCGTGCCCTGGTCGCGATGGGTCACATAGAGCGCCTTGCGCGCGGGATGCAGCGCGATGCCCATCGAGTCGCCGACCGGCAGGCTGCGCTCGACCTTGCCGGTGCGCGTATCGAACACCAGCACCGTGGCGCCCTTGGAATGGTCGGTCACGAACAGGCGGTGGGTGGCCGGGTCGTGGGCGAGGTTGAGCAGCAGGTACTCCTTGCCGTCGCCGGGCGTCCAGCGGTGCTGGATCGTATGGGTCGCGGTGTCGATCACCAGCACCTCGCCGTCGCCGTTGGCCGCGTACAGGCGCCCGGCCGCCGGATCGAGCAGCAGGCCGGTGACCCACTTGCCGGCATCGCCGATCGTCGCGCGCAGCGTCAGCGTGGCCGCATCGACCACCCAGATCAGCCCCGGCGCACCGACACCGCCGACATACAGCGTGCCGCTGGCCTCGTCGAGGATCACCTGCCGCGGACCATAATTCGTGCCGTCGGACGCTTTGTCTTCAAAGCGCAGCCGACCCTTGACCTCGCCGCTGACCGCGTCGATCGCGGTCAGCCCACGCTCGACGCTGTTGGTCACGTACAGCGTCTCGCCCTTGGCGTCGGTCGCGATGGCGAAGTTGCGCAGGTCGGTGTGGGTCTGGCCGCGGGTCTCCAGCGTGCGCGGATCGAGCCGGTAGATCACCCCGCCCTTGGTGTCGGGCGCGGCCTCCGAGGACGCGACGAACAGGGCGTTCGCGGCCTGGCTGTAGCGCGCTTCATAGACCCCGCGCGCAAGATCGCGGCGCAGCACGCCATCGGGCAGCGCGGTCGCGGTGGCCGCAGGCGTTGCGACGGTCGGCGCCTGCTGGGCATGCGCGAGCGACGACAGGCCGAGCGCGAGTGCGGTCGCGGCGGCCAGCAAAGGCAGGGAGCGAGAGGACGGGGTCATGGGCATGGACTCGGCTGGACGGACGATGGGAGGGGTGCCCGCATGGGAGCCTGCGGCGGCACGGCGGCCGCAGGCACGGGCCGGCGATGGGGCCGGACCGCGGACGCCGACAAACCCTCCGGCTCGCGACGTCCCCTTATCAGGAACGATTCTCATTTTCCAGATCAAGGGGAGACTTGTCCATTGCGGCCCTTCACGGCAGCCGCAGCGGTCCCACCGCATCGAGGACGCGGGCATCGTGCCGCCCGTCCCCGCCCCCGAATGCCGAACCGCTCGCCTCCGGCTGCAAGGGGCGGAACCCATCGTCGTAGTCCCAAGTCACCGCGTGCACGCGTGCGCCGGCGAGTGTCGCCGGATCGCCCAGCGTTGAAGCCGGCAGCGTAAAGCGGATCGTCGCCGCGTCCGGATCGACGTCGATGCGCGCCGGCTGCGCCTGCGGCGTGCCCTCGGCGTCCGCGTCAGCGCCCTGCGCCGAGAACAGCGCGTTCGACCAGCCGTGCGCACGGATGCGGTAATGCCAACGCATCCCGTCGGGCAGTCGTGCGTTCTGCTGGGGCATCACCTCGCTGCCCCCTTCACGTCCCGGCAATTCGATAAATACCACCGGCGCGACATGGTCGAAGCCGTTGGGCGGATTCCAGCCTTGGGTGACGCTCGCCATGTGCAAGGTCACGCGCAGCGCACCGCCGCTGGTCTCGACGTCCAGCCCGCGCAGGTCACCCTGCCGCTGCGTCCGCCACTGACCGCCAGTGGGATAGACCACGCGCCCGTCCAAGCCGTGATCGTCGCCGGCCGGATCGTCCATGCGCGCAACTGCATGCCACTGGCGCTCGACCTGGAACCGCTGCGCTGTCGACGCGGTCCGATCGGCCTCGCGCCACAGCACCAGGCGATGCGTGCGCGCCGGATCGATCCAACTGTCGGTGCGCAGCGTCACCGTCCAGCGCCCGTCGGCACCGGCCACGACGCGCGAGGCGCGCTGCAGATCGCCGTCGACCACGACCCGCAACGCATCGCCGGGCGCCGCGCGTCCGTGCAGTACCACGTCGTCGCGCCACGGGTCTGGCGGCAGCGCATCGAGTGTCGGCGCCGCGCTCCGCGGTGCCTCCGGCGGCGCGTCACCGCCGCGCTGCCGCCAGACCAGCCCCGCACGCGGCGGCAGCACCAGTGTCAGCCGACCATCGGCGGCGACGGTCAGCGGCGCAGGATCGCCATCGAGTCCGAACACGCCCTCCAGCCGTGTGCCGGCCGGCAACCCCGTCTCCAGCGCATCGACCAGCACCGGCGCATCGGCGGTATTGAACGCGACCAGCGCGAGCGCGGCCTCGTGACGCGTGGCCCACACCAGCGCACCGGGCCCGCCGCCGCTGTCGCGCAACACCTCGGGCACACCGCGCGAGAACAGCCGGTCGTCAAGCCGCAATGCCGACATCGCGGCGATCTCGCGATACAGCGGTGCGGCGGTGTCGAACGCGTCGTCCTGCGCGCCGACACCGCCGGCGAACATCGCCGTGCGGCGCCCCGAGAACCCCTGCTCGGTGCCGTAGTACAACGTGGGAATGCCCGGCAGCGTCATCATCGCCAGCAGCGCCTGGCGCAGTGCACGCGTGTCGGCGCCGGCCAGGAACCGGTCGACGTCGTGGTTGTCGACGAAGCTCGGCATCCAGTGCAGGCGCGGATGCAGCGCGACCATGCTGGCGATGCGATGGCCGAGCACCGCGGTCGGCTCGCCACGCGCGAACACGTCGCCGAGGCTGCCGTAGAGCGGAAAGTTGATCATGCCGGGCAGGCGTTCACCGCCAGCCTCGGTGCGCATATAGGCCTCGAGCCGGCGCGCCTGGGTGTCCTCGAACGGCTTGTCGATCGCGAAACCCTCGCCGAAGACGTGGAAGTCCTCGCGGCCGGTCGCACGCGCGGCCGCGGCGATGCCCGGCGCATCGCGATCCTCGGCGTGCAGGAAATCGTCGAAGAAATCCGCTGGCACGTGCAGCGCGGTGTCGACACGAAACGCATCGACGCCGATGTCGCGGATCCAGTCGCCATAGCTGCGGCGCAGCGCGCGGCGGACCTCGGGGTGCTCGGTATTGAGATCGTCGAGGCCGGCGAGCTGATAGGTCAGCTCCTGCGTGCGGTCGGTGAAATCGACGATGTCGGGCGTCCAGTGGTAGATCGCATCCCGGCGCTGGGCCGGGTCGCGCGCATCGTTGCGGTCGAACGGCGGCTGCACCGGCGCCTGGCGTCCGCGCGCATCGGAAAAACGCACGAATCCGGCCGCCGGATCGTCCGCACGCCAGCCGTCGGGATAGCCGAAATAGTTCGCGGTGTGATTCACCACGATGTCCTGGATCAGGTACATGCCGCGACCGTGCAGACCACGCGACAGGGCACGGTAGTCGTCGCGCGTGCCGAAGTGCGGGTCGATTGCGGAGAAGTCGTCCGCCCAGTAGCCGTGGTAGCCACCGTAGCGCGTCGCCTCGTTCCACCACTGGTGCGCCACCGGCGGAGTGATCCACACCGCCGTCGCGCCCAGTCCCTGCACGTAGTCGAGTCGCCGGGTCACACCCGCGAGGTCGCCGCCGCTGTAGCGCGCCGGATCGTTCGGATCGTACTCGCCGGTGCCCTGGTCGTTGTTGGACGGATCGCCGTCGTCGAAGCGGTCGATCATCAGGAAGTAGACGATCTGGTCGCGCCAGTCGGGCGACGGCACGTGCAGATCACCCGCGCTCGCTGTGCCGGCGACCAAGCACAGGCATGCGAGCGCAATGCCCCGCACGCACACGCGCGTGCGCTGTCGCGTGTAAACGTTTCCCATCGTCGCCTCCCCAGCATCATCGACGCCCACATCGTCGACGAGTGCCACCGCGTTGCGCCATGAATACGTATGCAGTGCGCCGCCGCATCCGAACCCCGGGACTACCATGGCCGCCAATCGCGAGGCGTGTCCGATCCATCCAGTTGCGATGCGGACTGCACGCCCCGCACAACTGCCTGCTGGACACCCTTGGGAGGGGCGATGTCGAAGCTCGATCGCAACCTGCTCAGCGTTGCGCTGTCGTCTGCGCTGCTGATGCTCGCAACCGGCGCACACGCGCAGACCACCGCGTCCACGGACGCGACCGACACTGCCACGACGCAGACACCGGCCTCCGGCGACGCCGTGCAGCTCGACAGCGTGCGTGTCACCGGCATCCGCCGCGGCATCGAACTGTCGATGGACACCAAGCAAGCCGAGGACACCATCGTCGAGGCGATCTCGGCCGAGGACATCGGCAAGTTGCCCGACACCAGCATCGCCGACTCGCTGGCGCGCCTACCCGGCATCTCGGCACAGCGTTTCGGCGGCCGCCCGCAGGAGCTCAACATCCGCGGATTCGCCGGCGATTTCTCCACCGCGCTGCTCAATGGCCGTGAGCAGGTGAGCTTCGGCAACAACCGCGGCGTGGAGTTCGACCAGTACCCGTCCGAACTGATCAGCCAGGTCGTGGTGCACAAGACCACCAATGCGCAGCTGGTCGGCCAGGGCCTGTCGGGCACGGTCAACATGAAGACCGTCCGCCCATTGTCGTTCGGCGAGCGCGCGGTCGCGGTGAACGTGCGCGGCGACATGAACAAGCTCGGCGATGACAAAGAGTACGGCAGCCGCGCCAGCATCTCGTACATCGATCAGTTCGCCGATAACACCGTCGGCATTGCCGTCGGTTACGCCCGCCTCGACAGCCCGAACCTAGGCCACCAGTTCGAGTCGTGGAACTTCAACAAGGAGTACGCAGGCTGGGAGGGCAACGGCGTGCTCGGCGGTACCGCGGCCTATGCGATCGAAGGCAGCAATCGCCGCGACGGCTACATGGCGGTGCTCGAGTTCCAGCCCAACGAGCGTCTGCACTCGACCATCGACCTCTTCTACTCGCAGTTCGATCGGCAAGAGAACAAGTACGGCCTGCAGACCGGTCTGGCCTATGGCCGGGCGACCCTCGACGAGGCCACACTGAGCCCCGACGGCACCACAATCGATTCGACCTGGTCGCAGATCGCGCCGATCGTGCTGCGCAATGACAGCAACACCATGGACGACCGCCTGCTGTCGTTCGGCTGGAATACCGAATTGGAGGTCAACGCGAATTGGACGCTGACCACCGACGTCAGCCATTCGCGCGCGCGCCGTGCCGAGCAGCTGTTCGAGGTCTACGCCACGCCGCCGGCCGGCGTCACCACCTCGGGTCGCTACGTGTTCAATCCCGAGGGCTGGTACGACATCGACCTCGACTACGACCTCGGCGCGCCGGGCGGTTTCGTCCTGCGCGATCCCGACCGCTGGGGCGGCGAGCGCGACCAGGCCGGCTACCTGAAGAACTTCGAGGTCCGCGACCAGATCAGCGCATTCCGGGTCGACCTCGAGCGCCGCTTCGATACCGGCTTTCTGTCCGCCCTGCGCTTCGGCGGCAACATCACCGACCGCCGCAAGAGCCGCGCGTCGACCGAGTACACGCTGTGCGTCACCGACGCCTGTACCGGCGATCTCAGCGTCGCGATCCCGGGCCAGTACGTGCGCAACAGCGCGTTCGGCTTCGCCGGCATTCCCTCGCTCCTCGACCTCGACGAGCGCGCGATGCTCGCCGCCGGCGTCTATCGCCCGTGGCGCAAGGACGATGCGGCGATCAATGACAAGAACTGGGAGATCCACGAAGAGATCGGCACGCTCTATGTCCAGGCCGACATCGACACCGATCTCGGCCCGGTGCCGCTCAAGGGCAACGTCGGCGTGCAGGTGGTCAACGCCAGCCAGCGCTCGACCGGCGTGGCGACGTTTGAAGGCGCTGCGCTGGAAGCGCCCAGCGAGCGCGGCGCCGACCACGTGCACTACCTGCCGAGCATGAACCTGTCGTTCGGCCTGCCGGCCGAGCAGTTCCTGCGCGTGGGTGCCTCGCGTCAGATGGCGCGCCCGCGCATGGACGAGTTGACCGCGGGTGGCAGCTACAGCATCGACCGCAGCCGCGACCGCTGGACCGGCAGCGGCGGCAACCCCGAGCTCGATCCGTGGCTGGCCAATGCCTACGACCTCTCGTACGAGAAGTACTTCGGCAACGAGTCGATCGGACGCGGCTACGTCAGCGCGGCGTATTTCTACAAGGACCTCAAGACGTACATCTACCGTCAGACGACGGAGTTCGACTTCAGCCAGCTACCGCTGCCTGCCGAGCTGCCGGGCAACCTGCCGCCGTCGTGGATCGGCGAGTACAGCCAGCCGGTCAACGGCGAGGGCGGGACGATCAAGGGCTGGGAGTTCGCCGTATCGTTGCCGCTGGGCCTGCTGTGGGCGCCGCTGGAAGGCTTCGGCTTCATGGGCAACTACTCCGACACCGAGAGCGACATCGCGCCCAACGGCCCCGACAGTTCCGAGCCCCTGCCGGGCCTGTCGAAGTACGTCTCCAACGTTGCGCTGTACTACGAGCGCTACGGCTTCTCGGCCCGCGTGTCGCAGCGCAGCCGCTCCGACTTCCTCGGCGAAGTCCAGGGCGCCGGCGGCGACCGCACCAAGGTGATGTTCACCGGCGAGACCGTGACCGACCTGCAGCTCGGCTACGCCTTCGAAAGCGGACGCCTGGAGGGCCTGTCGCTGCTGCTGCAGGTCAACAACCTGGAGAACGAGCCCTTCCGCTCGACCTTCGACGGCCTGCAGGAGCGCCCGAACCAGTTCTACGATTACGGCCGCACCTACCTGATGGGGGTCAACTACCGCTTCTGACCCGGCCGACCGCGCGGTGCACCGCCGCGCGGCCGGGACCGGCCACGTCGGGCGCACGCCATCCCAGTCCGGGACACGCTTGTGCGCCTCCGATGACTGGGCTAGAATGCGCGACCTCGCCGAAGCGGCGGGCAGCAACACCGGGCGGTTAGCTCAGCGGTAGAGCACTACCTTGACATGGTAGGGGTCACAGGTTCGAACCCTGTACCGCCCACCACGAAAATGCCTCAATTTGAAGGCGTTTCGTGACAAGCACGCAGCGCGGGGTCGATCGACTGTCCCCAGACTGCCCCCAAGAATGCCGGCCGCAGCGCCGGCATTTTTGTGTCTCAGGGATGGTTAATAGCACGTTCGAGGCCGGCATCTTTGCTATCGCCCGACCTGCCGCCGACTCGAAAGCGGCCAGACACGTCGCTCGGCGAGTCGACAACGCTTCAGGGACGACGCACGATGCCCTGCCGGGCCAGCATCGCATCGAGACGGCGCTGCACGCAGCGCCGTTCGTCATCGGTCCTGGCCTTGACGAGGATGCGCTGCGCCAGAGCGTCGAACTGGGGATCGAACGCCGCGCGCACGCGCAGCTTCTCCAGCCAGACAGGCAGCATGCCTTCCAGCTCGTCCAGCGCTGCCTCGAGCGTCTCGGGCAGGCGGGTGTTCACGCAGTCACGCCCTCGTTGCTGGCGCTGCGTGGCCAGTGCAGCACGACCTCATGCACCGCATCGGCACGGCGCAGCGCAATATCCAGGTGCGTCTGGCGCTCGCCATCGAGCCACAACGCGGGCGGGCCCGCATCGACCTGCGTGACCTCGATCCGGTAGACCGCCGCGCCATGGCGCAACTGCATCCGGTAACCGGGCCAGGCAGCGGGAATACAGGGCGCGATCTCGAGCGTCTGCCCACGGATCCGCAGACCAAGCAGCGATTCGGTCAGCAACCGATACATCCAGCCGGCCGAACCGGTGTACCAGGTCCAGCCACCGCGGCCGACGTGCGGCGCGACGCCGTAGACATCGGCCGCCATCACGTAGGGCTCGACCTTGTAGACGGCCGCGCCGGCCGCATCCGCGGCGTGATGGATGGGATTGATCATCCGCGCGAGCTCCCATGCGCGCTCGCGGTCGCCCAGCGCCGCGAACGCCATCGCCGACCACACCGCGGCATGCGTGTACTGGCCGCCGTTCTCGCGCACGCCAGGCACATAGCCGCGGATGTAGCCCGGGTCATGCGTGGTCCGGTCGAACGGGGGATCGAGCAGTTGGATCAGGCCGGCCTCGCGCTTGACCAGGTGGCTGTCGAGCGCGGTCATCGCCTGGCGCGCGCGTTCGGGATCGGCTGCGCCCGAGAGCACCGCCCAACTCTGGGAGATTGAATCGATCTGGCATTCGTCGCTGTCCCGCGAGCCGATCGGGGTGCCGTCGTCGAACCAGGCCCGCCGGTACCAGCCGCCATCCCAGGCGTGGGCTTCGAGATCGCGCCGCAGCCCCGTCGCCGCATCTGTACAGACCTGGGCGAACGCCGCGTCACCGCGCGCCTGGGCGACCTTCGAAAAGCGCTGCAGCACATCGAACAGGAAGAAGCCCAGCCACACGCTCTCGCCGCGTCCGCCCTCGCCGACCCGGTTCATGCCGTCATTCCAGTCGCCGGTGCCCATCAGCGGCAGCCCGCGCGCGCCAAGCAACGACATCCCGCGTTTGAGTGCGATCACGCAGTGGTCGTAGAACGATTGCACGCGCCCCGACGCCACCGGCAGGTCGTAGTACGACTCCTCGTCGGCGTTGACCAGCCTGCCCTCGATGTAGCCCACGCGCTCGTCGAGCACGCTGTCGTCGCCGGTCGCCTCAAGATAACGACAGGCGGCCAGCGGCAGCCAGAGATAATCGTCCGAGCAGCGCGTGCGCACGCCCCGATCCGCCGGCGGGTGCCACCAGTGCAGCACATCACCTTGGGGAAATTGGTGCGCGGCGCTGAGCAGCAGGTGCGCGCGCGTCAGCGCAGGCAGCGCATGCACCGTCGCCATGGTGTCCTGGAGCTGGTCGCGGAATCCGAATGCGCCGCCGGACTGGTAATACCCACTGCGCGCGACATAGCGGCATGCCAGCGTCTGGTAGGGCAACCAGCCGTTGACCAGCAGGTCCGTAGCCGGCTCCGGCGTCTCCACCTGCACCGTGCCGAGCGTCTGCAGCCAGTGCAGGCGCACGCCATCGAGGGCATCGTGGGCAGGCATCGCGCCGCGCAGCCGTTGCGCGAGTTGCAGGGCTGCGGACTTGTCGTCGCCAATGCCGAGCCGGAACACGGTCTCGGCCGCCTGGTCCGGCGCCAGGTCCACCCACACCTGGATCGCAGTGCATGGATCGAGGCCTGCGCCGAGCCGGCCCGACAGCCGCGTCCGGCGCAGCGCATCGGGATCGCGCAGGCTGCCGTTGCGGCCGAGAAACTCGCTTCGATCGCAGCTGAAGCTGCGACGGTCGCCATCGACGTCGAAGAACGCGACGCGCCCGCCGAACTCGGTGTTGTAGGGATTACGCGCGGTCAGCACGCCACTCGCCGGATCCTGCTCGCTGACCACGTGCATCTGCGTTTTCACGCGCAGGTCGCCCAGGACCCACTCGACATAGCCGGTCGCCGACAGGCGTCGTGCTCGACCCGAGAGATTGCGCAGCTTGAGCACCGAGAACTTCACCGGATCGCGCAGTGCCACGTAGATCCACAATTCGCTGGCGATGCCGTCCTCGACGTGCTCGTAGACGCTGTAGCCAAACCCGTGCCGGGTCCGGTAAGCGCCGCGTCCGCGGCGCGGCAACGTCATCGGCGACCAGACGTGGCCGCTGTCCTCGTCACGCAGATAGAAGGCTTCGCCGCCGGTATCGGAGACCGGATCGTTGTGCCACGGCGTCAGCCGGAACTCGTGTGCGTTTTCGAACCAGGTGTAGCCGGGCCCGCTCTCGCTGACCACGGTGCCGAGCGCAGGATTGGCCATGACGTTGGCCCACGGCGCCGGTGTCACAGCGCCCTCATCGAGCACGATGACGTACTCGCGCCCATCGGCCGAGAACGCACCGATGCCGTTGGCGAACAACGACGCCTCGGCCATCGCCTCGAATGGCCATGGGTCCTCCGCGGGACCATGCCACACGTCCGGCGGCGGCAGGCCATAGAGGCTGTCGTCCCCACCCTTCTCGGCCGCAGGTGCGGCGGTGCCCGCATCCGCGATCAACAGCGGCTCCTCGCGCTCGGGCGTCGTATGGCGCCCGACCTGCGCCGCCAGAGTGCCCTTCTGGTCGCTCACGATCACTCGCGCGATCGACTGGATCAGAATACGGTCCTCCTGCGAGATCTGTTGGATTGGCCGCACGAAAATGCCGCCTGGGCGATCGAGCACGTTGCCCTCTGGACCCGCGGAGACCAGCCCCAGGATCTGCTCCTGCAACTGCTGGCGGTAGCCGGCCTGGTCCTCGTTCCAGATCACCAGATCGACGTTGAGTCCCTTGAGCCGCCAATAGGCGTGGGCCTGCACCATCTGCCGCACCAGTTCGATGTTGTCGGCATCGGCGATCTGCACCAGCACGATCGGCAGGTCGCCGGAAATCGAGTGCCCCCACAAGCCCGACTGCCCGCGCCGGTTCTGCAGCAGCACCGCGCTATCTGCGCGCAGGAACGGATGAACGAAGACCATCAACCCCGCGATGCGCTCGTAGAGCTGCGCGTCGGCCTGCGACGCGTTGATCTGGCGGCGCACGACCTGGCTGTGGGTCCAGGCCAAGTCGAACACGCGGTCGGCGAGCCGGCGGTCGCGGTACTTATCGATCAGCGCCGCGCACGCGTCGCGGTCGTCACCGACGCCGGTGACCAGATCGAGCACCGCGGTCTGCTCCGGCGCCAGCGCGACCCGCACCCGGATCGCGACGATCGGGTCGAGCACCGACCCTGCAGTGCCCGACAGCATGCCAGGGCCGCGCATGGCCTGTGGATCGCGCGGCGTACAGCCTCGGCCGAGAAAACGCGCGCGATCGGTCTCGTAGGAGATCTCCACAATGTCCGCACCGTGCGCAGCGAGGAGATGCAACATCCACGGCGTCACTTCGTCGTGGGCGCGGGGCCGCCGCGTGCACAGCAGCGCCTGCTTCTCGCGCACGATCTCGGTCTGCACGAACAAGTTGCCGAAGGCGGGATGAAGCTCGTCGGCGATCGCCGGCGCCAGGACCACTTCGGCATAGGTCGTCACTTCAACGATACGTGTGCGGCGCGAGCGGTTGCTCAGGCGCAGGCGGCGCAGTTCGATATCGTCCTCGGCCGAAACGGCGATCTCCAGATGGGTCTCCAGTCCGCGCTTGCGACCGCGAAACTCGGCTTTGGCATCGGAGAAGATCGCCTCGTAGTGCTCGACCGGCACACAGGTCGGCTGATAGGCGGCCGACCACACATCGCCCGCCTCGACATCGCACAGATAGCAGAAGGCGCCCCAATGGTCGCGCGTGCCGTCCTCCCGCCAGCGGGTGACCGCCATATCGTGCCGGCGCAAATAGCTGCCGCCGGCGCTGGTGAGCAGGGCGTGGAAGCGGCCGTTGGACAACATCTGCACGGCCGGTCGCGACGCGTCGGGCGTGCGGAACACCCGAAGCTGCGTCTCGCCAACCGCCTCGGTACTGCGCACACTGAGCGATCCAATCTCGTGTGGACGGACCACGCCGGTGCGCGGCACGCGCTCCTGCAGCAGCAGCAACGTCGCCTGGAATTCCGCATCGGCGACGAAGCGGCGCTGCATCGGCTGCTCACGCAGCAGGTGGTCGAGGGCCAGGAATCCCATGCCCTGGTGGTGCGCCATGAACGAGCGGACAACCGCATGGGTCTGGCCGCGCGGCAACCGGGAGGCGGTGTAATCGATCGCCTCGTACATGCCGAAGCGGCCGGAGAAACCGGCATCGTCAAGCCGTTGCAGGTTCTGGGTGGCCGCCTCGGGCGCGACCATCAGCGCCATCATGGTCGCGTAAGGCGCGATCACCAGATCCTCGCCGAGCCCGCGCTTGAGCCCCAGCCCCGGGACACCGAAGGCGCGGTACTGGTAATTCATCCGGGTATCGACGGCGTTGTAACCGGACTCCGAAATGCCCCAGGGCACATCGTGCTGGCGACCGTAGGCGATCTGAGCGCGGACCGCATGCAGCGCTGTCTGATCCAGCAACGTATCGGGATAACTGGGCATCACCAACTGCGGCATCAGGTACTCGAACATCGAGCCGCTCCACGACAGCAGCGTCGCTTCGCCATCGACCTCGGTCAGCAGCCGGCCGAGCGCGAACCACGTGTCCTGCGGCAACTGGCCCTGCGCGATCGCGACGAAGCTGCACAGCCGAGCTTCCGAGGCGAGCAGATCGTAGTGGCCCTGATCGAGGCGGCGATTGTCGACGTCGTAGCCGATTGACAACAATTGCCGCGAACGATCGAAGAGGAACCCGTACTCCATCAACGAGAACTGACCCGCGATGTGGGCGAGTCGCTCAAGCTCGCGCACCCGGGCCAAAGCGCGTTCGCGCACTGTGGGATCGTGACCGGGCGCACACAGGGCGCGTAGCGAAGGCAGCGGGTCCGCGGCCAATGACCCGTCGTTGCTGTGCGCGTCCGTGACCGCCGCGGGCAGCAAGCACGACAGCGCCTCGGCTGCCTCGTCGCACGCGTTCTGTAGGCGCGCTGCCCAGTCCGCACATTCGTCGGGGGCCTGCGGGTCGTCGGCTGCAGGCGCCATCTCCGACAACGGCGCGGCCAGTGTGCGCAATGCCTCGAGCGCGACGCGCGCGGTGACAATCGTCGACGGCGGCGAGGCGATGACGTCAGCCAGCGCCGCCCCCAGCGCCTCGGACGCGACGGTCCAGGGCACGCTCGCCCGCCCCTGTGTTTCAACCGCCTCCACCAACAACCCGAACGTATCGGCCAGACCGGCATACGTCTGCGGCGCCAGCACTGGGGCATCGACGAGTGCCAGCAGCCCCTGCCGAAGCGTCAGCAGATGCCCGGCCAGGTTGCCGCTGTCGACGGTGGAGATGTAGCGCGGTGGCAACGGTGCCAGCGTCTCGGTGTCGTACCAGTTGTAGAAGTGTCCGCGGTGGCGCTCCAGCCGATCGAGCGTGGCGAATACGCGCTGGGTGCGCTGGATGACCGCCGGGGTCTGCAGGTAACCGAAATCCCAGGCGGCCAGGTTCGCCAGCAACGACAGTCCGATATTGGTCGGCGAGGTGCGACGCGCAACGGCCAGTGACGGATGTTCCTGGATGTTATCCGGCGGCAGCCAATGATCCGCTTCGCGAATATTGACCTCGAAGAACGCCCAGGTACGTCGCGCGAGCCGCCCGAGAAACGCGAGTTGCGCCGTCGACAGCTGCGCACTGCGTTGCGGCGGCGCACGCCCGAGCCAGGCCATCAGCAGCGGCGAGACCGCCCACAGCGCCAGCGGCAGACCGGCGGCCCACACAGCCGCCGGATTGATCCGCGCCAGCAGCAGCCCGATCAGCAACGCCAGCGGCGGTACAGCCCCCATCGCGCGCAGTTCGGCCGCCATGCCGCTACCGAGCGAACGTTCGACCTCGCTCGAGGGATTCCACTGCAACAGATGCCGATGACTGACCAGCATGCGCCATAAGGTCACCGCGATTGCCGAAAGGCTGAACATCGCTTCGTAGGGCAGGCAGGCGAAATTGACCACGGCGCGCACCAGGCCGCGGCCAGTGGCGTCGCCGACCTGCTGCAGATGGGTGTCGATGCGCATATCCGCCGGCTTCGACAGCAGGTCACGCAGTGCCGGAATCAGCACCGGCGCGAAGAACACCGCCAGCAGCCAAAGTGTCCAGGCCAGCGGCGCGGGTTGCGTCAACCAGCCAAACAGCAGCAACGCCAACGCCGAGACCGGGACCAGGCTGCGGCGCAGGTTGTCGAGCAGTTTGCCGCGCGAAAGCCAGGACAGCGGATTGCGGACCGCGCCGTCACGTGCGCTGGGCACCCACGGCAGCAGCCAGGGCAGCAGCTGCCAGTCGCCACGAATCCAACGGTGACGCCGCTTGACGTCGGCAGCGTAGCGCGACGGGTAATCCTCGTAGAGCCGCACGTCACTGACCAAGCCGGCGCGCGCATAGCAGCCTTCGAGCAGATCGTGACTGAGGATGCGGTTGTCCGGCAGGCGTCCGTCCAGTGCCTGCTCGAACGCATCGACATCGTAGATGCCTTTGCCGACGAAGGAGCCTTCGCCGAACAGGTCCTGATAGACGTCCGACACCGTGCGCGTGTACGGATCGATGCCCGGCTCGCTGCCATACATGCGCGCGTAGCGGCTGATCGGGCGGCCGCTGAAGCTGCTGCCCACGCTCGGCTGCAAGATGCCGTAGCCGCGCGTGACCCGTTGGCGCCGCGGATCGAAGCGCGCCCGGTTGAGCGGATGCGCCAACGTGCCGACGAACGCGCGCGCCGCATCGCGGGGCAGTCGGGTGTCAGTGTCGAGGGTAATCACGTAGCGCACGTTCGCCAACACGTCGACTCGGCCGACCAGACGCTGGAACGCACCGGTGCCGGCCCCGCGCAGCAGACCGTTCAGCGCGGCCAGCTTGCCGCGCTTGCGCTCCTCGCCCATCCAGCAGCCTTCGCCGGCGTTCCACGTGCGCGGGCGATGGAACAGGAAAAAACGGTCGCCACCCGGCGCCGGGCTGTCACCCAGATAGCGCTGGTTGAGGCCCGTGATCGCCGCCGCTGCATGCGCCAGCAGCGCGGCATCGCCGGGCATCTGCGCCAGGTCGGCATCAAGGTAGTCGCTGAGTAACGCGAAGTGCAGATGCGGGTCGCGATTGGCGAGGAACCGCACCTCGAGCCCTTCGATGAGCGCATCGACCTCGCCGATATCGCCGAACATGCACGGCACCACCACCAGCGCACGCGACGTGGCGGGAATGCCTTCGGAAAAGTCCAGCCGCGGCAACGGCCTTGGCGGCATCACCACCGTCGCCAGCCAGTTGGTCAGTGCGATACCGAGCTCGCTGAACACCAGCACGCCCAGGGCGGCAAGCAGCCACCCGGGCGCCCAGGTGACTTCACGCATGTCGGCCTGCCCCAGGAGGCCGCTGGTCGCGAGCGCGACGACGATCGCAATCAGCGCGAGATAGACCGGCAATGGCACGGTCCGCGGGATGATGCGGATCCGCGCACGGCCGTGCACAGCCGCCAGCGCGGCGACCGTCTGCGCAACCCCGTCGTCGACGAGGTAGTACCCCACATGCGCCTCGATCGCGTCGGCAGGGTGCGCCTGTGCCAGGCGCAGCGTGGTCCGTGCCACCTCGACCTCGTCGACCCCAGCACGGCGCGCCATCCGCTCGATCGCATGGCGATAATAGTCACGGGTGCCGAAATCCATCCGCACATAGGTCGCGGCGGGGTCCTCGCGCAGCACGGCGTCCACCAGGCTCATGGTCTCGACGTACTCGCGCCAGTCCATCGTCGCCAGGAACCGCAGGCTGCCGATGCTGTTGCCGATCGACACCTGATCTTCGGCCTGCTGCTGGCTCTCGGCATGGACCAGCGCGTCGATGCGCAGCCCCGTGTCGGACAGCCATTGCTCGATCCAGTTCAGCGGCATCGCCAGCGCCGCCCCCCGCCCATGCAGACCCCGGGTAAGTTCTGCGACGAACGCACCGGTCGCCGGCGGCGCGCTGCGCGCCAGATCGGCGACCACCAGCACCACATGACGCGGCGCCTGCGCGGCGGTCGCATTGAGTCGCTCGGCCCAGCGACGCGCGAGGCGGTGGTCCTCGCCGTCGCGCATCACCCGCACCGCCATGCGACGCAAGTTCTCCAGCACGGCCAGGCGCAGCATGATCGGGATCGCCCACAACTCGCCGAGCGCCAGCGGGGTCACTGACTGATAGGCCGCGACGAACCCGCTCAGCGTCGTCGCATCGACCTGCCCGTCTCCATGCGCCACCGCCTCCATCGCCAGGTCGTAGACCCGCGGCAAGCCGGCCGACGGCCCGTGGGAAAGCGTAGGGAGTTCTCGGCTGTAGTCCTTGGGCAGATGCCGGCGCGCCAGCCGCACCTGCTCCTCGATCAGGTGATAGTTGTCGAGCAGCCACTCGCCCGCAGGGGTGATGCGGATCTCGTCGCGGACCATCAGCGACAGGAAGGTACGCGCGTCTTCGAGCAGCGCCGCGTTCTCGCTCAACCGCGCCAGCAGGCGGTCGGGCACGCGGCGGACCTGGACCCGGTGCGCCAGCGCGAGCGCCTTGCCGTGCAGTTCCATCTGCTCGGCGCTGAACAGCTGCGCGCGCAGCGGTGCTTCCGCCTCGGCATCGACGGGGAGTGTGGCATGCCGCAATCGCGCGTTTCGGCGCAACCGCCACCAACGGCGAACCATCCTTGACGCAGCGATCATTGAATGACCCGTCGGGCCAGGCGGCCCTCGCCGCCATCATTGCACCCGCCTGGCATGCGGGCGTGACGATGGTCCGACCCGCGCCACCGTGACGTATCCGGCGAGACGGCGAACGGCCTGGCCGTCCCCACCGCCGAGCGCGACTGACGTCGCGGATACGCCCGGTCGCGCTGCCCGCCGCGGCGACCTCAGCGCGACCGGCGTGTCATTGAATCAGGCTGGCCGTCTTGATCTTCTGGATCTGGTCGCGCAGGCGCCCGGCCTCCTCGAACTCGAGGTCCCGGGCATGCTGGTACATCTGCTGCTCGAGCGTCCTGAGCTTCGCCGCGAGCTTGTCGGGCGGCAGCGCCGCGTAGTCCTCGGCCGGTTCGGCGACCTTGCGGCCCTTGCCACGGCCCTTCTTCTCGAGCTCGGGCTCGGCACGCGCGCCTTCCATGATGTCGACGATCGCGCGGGCGACCGATTTCGGCGTGATGCCGTGCTCGGCGTTGTACTCGACCTGCTTCTGGCGCCGGCGGTCGGTCTCGTCGAGCGCGGTCTGCATCGAATTGGTGATGCGATCGGCATACAAGATGGCCTTGCCGCGCAGGTTGCGGGCGGCACGGCCGATCGTCTGGATCAACGACCCGCCCGAACGCAGGAAGCCCTCTTTGTCGGCGTCGAGGATCGCGACCAGCGACACCTCGGGCATGTCCAGGCCCTCGCGCAGCAGGTTGATGCCCACCAGCACATCGAACTTGCCCAACCGCAGGTCGCGGATGATCTCCACCCGCTCGACGGTGTCGATATCCGAGTGCAGATAGCGCACCTTGACGTCGTGTTCGCTCAGGTACTCGGTCAGGTTCTCGGCCATGCGCTTGGTCAGCGTCGTGATCAACACCCGGTCGCCCATCGCCACGCGCTCGCGGATCTCGCCCAGCACGTCGTCGACCTGGGTCGCGACCGGCCGGATCTCCACCACCGGGTCGATCAGGCCGGTCGGACGCACGACCAGCTCCACCACCTGGCCCTGTGACTTCTCCATCTCGTAGGTGCCGGGGGTGGCCGAGACGAAGATCGCCCGCGGCGAGCGCCCTTCCCACTCCTCGAACTTCAATGGCCGGTTGTCCAGCGCCGACGGCAGCCGGAAACCGAAATTGACCAGCGTCTCCTTGCGCGAGCGGTCGCCCTTGTACATCGCCCCGATCTGCGGAACGGTGACATGCGACTCGTCGATGACCAGCAGCGCGTCGGGCGGCAGGTAGTCGAACAGGCACGGCGGCGCCTCGCCCGGCATGCGCCCGGTCAGGTGCCTGGAGTAGTTCTCCACGCCGTTGCAGTAGCCGACCTCGGCCATCATCTCCAGGTCGAACTGGGTGCGCTGCTGCAGCCGCTGCGCCTCCACCAGCTTGTTCTCGGCGTAGAACTGCTCCAGCCTCGGCGGCAACTCGGCCTTGATCGCCTCGATCGCATCCAGCGTGGTGCGCCGCGTGGTCACGTAGTGCGACTTGGGGTAAATCGTGTAACGCTGCAGCGTGCGCCGGGTCTCGCCGGTCAGCGGGTCGAACTGGGTGATGCGCTCGATCTCGCCGTCGAACAGCTCGATACGCAATGCCTCGGCGTCCGATTCGGCCGGGTGCACGTCGATCGTCTCGCCACGCACCCTGTAGGTACCGCGGCGCAGTTCATGATCATTGCGGCTGTACTGCATTTCGGTCAGTCGTCGGATCAGCTCGCGCTGGTCGATGCGCTCGCCCCGGACCATGTGCAGCACCATCCGGAAGTACTCGTTCGGGTCGCCCAGGCCGTAGATCGCCGAGACCGTGCACACGATGATCGCGTCGCGACGCTCGAGCAGCGCCTTGGTCGCCGACAGCCGCATCTGCTCGATGTGCTCGTTCACCGAGCTGTCCTTCTCGATGTAGGTGTCCGACGACGGCACATACGCCTCGGGCTGGTAGTAGTCGTAATAGCTGACGAAGTACTCGACTGCGTTGTGCGGGAAGAACGACTTGAACTCGCCGTACAGCTGGGCGGCCAGGGTCTTGTTCGGCGCCATCACCAAGGTCGGCTTCTGCACCCGCTGGATCACGTTGGCGATGGTGTAGGTCTTGCCTGAGCCGGTCACGCCGAGCAGCGTCTGATGCGCCAGGCCGGCCTCGAAGCCCTCGACCAGCTGCTCGATCGCCCGCGGCTGGTCGCCCGCCGGCTGGTAGGGCGAGACGAGCTGGAATCCGGCGGGTTGGATGGCGTCGTTCATGGCGTCTGCGCTGCGAGGGAGCACTTCAAATGGGGGCGGCCGACGCTGGCGACAACCGCCGGTACGGGGAACCCCCGACGATAGCAGGCGGAGGTTTCCGACCCGTGGAGGCGGCCCGTACTGAGCGACGGCGCCCCGCGGAACCGGTCATGCTGACCGCTCCCGTTCAGGAGGATCGGCCATGCAGCGCGAACGCGGCGTCACGTTGCTCGAACTGATGTGCACCGTCAGTGTGCTTCTGGTGTTCACGCTGATCGGGGTTCCCGCCTTTGCGCAGGCCCTGGCGGCCTACCGCGCGATCTCGGCGGCCGAGCACCTCAAGGCCGACCTGGCCCTGGCCCGCAATGCCGCTGTCACCGGCGGCAAGAGCATCGTCGTCTGCCCGCGCACCGAGGACAACCGATGCCGCGACGACGGCGCCTGGACGCTGGGCTGGTTGGTGCTGCGGGACCCGGACCGCGATCTCGCCGCTGACGCCGACCACGACCTGCTGCGCATCGCCCAGCCACCGGGGCTGGTCAACGGCAACCTCGCCTTCGAGGCCAACCGCCCATTCGTGCGCTACCGACCGGACGGCCGCAGCGTCGGGACCAACCTGACCATCGCCGTCTGCAGCGCCGGCCGCGTCCAGCGCCGGCTCATCGTCAACAATGCCGGGCGCGCGCGGACCGAACGGACCACGGACGCCGCACCATGCGGCGCGGGATGACGCCCCACCCCGCCCGCGCCCATCCCCACGGCGCCACGCCTCGTTCGGGCGCTTGACCTCCCGCGACGAACCCTTAAACTACGCCTCCCCGCCCGAATAGCTCAGCTGGTTAGAGCACTTGACTGTTAATCAGGGGGTCGTTGGTTCGAGTCCAACTTCGGGCGCCAAATTCAAGAGGTCCGCAGCGATGCGGGCCTTTTTTGTGTGCAGTTCTTTCGCGGCATGTCCAGCAAGATGGATGTCAGCATTGCTCCGTTGGTGCAGCTGCACTTGTCGGATAGCTCTTGAAGCCGACGAGCCCTATGTTGCGTGCAGAGAATTGCCAGATCAGCTCCTACCCGACTACGCATAGGATGTGATCACGGCGACCTTCCTGGCAAAGACCACCTCGCTAATAGCCATAGACGTCGATTGCAATTGCATTGTGTAACAGTTGACAATTTCGCCCCTGTGAAAGCGCAGTAATCACTGCGCTCTCCCTGTATATAGCCAAATTCAACGTGCCGCCGTTCACAGACATTTCCGCGAGTCGCACATTCTAGCGCTGGAAGAACTTTGTCGAGGACTATGAGCCCACCCTGGTGAACGTGAACGCGGATATGAGGGCTGGCGAAAAGCGGTGTCTCTGCTCAGGCTTGCGCACCGCCCAAGGTACCCAGCCCTTGGCACGCGCCGGTATTGTGCCGACATGGAACGCTGCAACCCGTGCCGGCTTATTGAGCACATTGAAGGTGAGCTTCCTATCATCCGATCGACGGACCACCATCCTGACCCTGCTGGCCGGCTCCTGCGGCTCAGCACAGCCACCACTACACCGAAGCGCCAGGCGGACCGAAAAGGTACAAGCGCGCGGGTCTATTCAGCTTTCCCAAACACGATTACGCTTTGGCGCCGGACTACTTGGTGGACAACCGGAAGCTGCTCACGCTCACCAGCAGGGTCACGACATCAAAAGATTCATTGCTGACATCAATACCCCGTAACATCGAGCACTAGAGCCTGGGGGACGCTACCGTAGTTTCGAACAAAGTTCTGATCGGCGGTCGGGTAGTAGATCTCCGATGTCATCACGTCGACCAACTGGACGTATGGACGAACCGGGTTACCTACTAGGGTAGTCATGCTGAGTCCCGTCCGATAGAACCGCCGCACCTTCTGCCCAATGATGTCGGTGGATTCCAAGGTCTCGATCTGGCGCTGAACGAGGATTACTCCAGCGTATTGCCTGCCAACCTCCCCCGTGAAAGTCTGACCTTGACTGAGGGTGGCAACAACAACCCCATATTTGCTCAAGGCATCGAAAGTCACGCGTCCCTGGGCATCCCGGATGACAAGGCCAGACTTCGAGTTTTGGGTTACAGGGCGGTCGAATATATAGCTGGTGAATGACCTCACCCCTTGGTACCCAGCCTTAAGAATGCACCCCCACGTACGGTTAGAACCGTTGATCGTGGTGTAGTTCATGCACCACTCGCCCTCCAGGAACCCGGCAAAAATCGGGGTCTCGGCTCCCGAGAACGTAATCGGTGGGACATAGGCATTCTGAGTGGATGTGATCTTCTTTTCGCGCAGGGCAACAGACGGGTTCGTGTCATCAATCATGATCGTCCCGTAGTCGTTCCAGATTTTTATCCCCGCCGGCATCTCAATACTCCACCATAATCAAGTTCTGACGTTGGCGCCCGCCAGCCCCATAGTTCCAAGAGACGTTGTTCCCGGACACGGTCACCACGGGCGCGGTCCCGGTCTCTTCGGTGGGGATCGCTACTACCTTGAGCGTCCCCTGCACCCCGCTGACCGTATAGGAGCCCGAACTGGTGTCGCCGATGTCGGCAGCAGTCAGCAACCGGAACAGACGCTTGCTGCTATCGAACTGAAGCGTCCCGTCAGCATTCCACACGCAAATCCCAGAAGGCATCAGGCCCAGACCCCCAACTGCACGCGGAGCACCCCGTTTCTATCGTAGGTGCGCCAGCTTCCATCACTGTACTCTGTACGCTCGCCACCACCAGGTGCCACAATACGAAACACCGACGCCAACACATTGAACTCCGACCGCACGCCGTCGTTGACGCTCTCGAACCCGGAAATCAGGTTACCGTTCGTCAGGTACAGGCCCGCCTTGGCGTTGAGCCCTGACTGGAGCGAGAATGTGGCCTGGTTGAGCCCCGTTGCGCCAGCAGACCACGGCGACGGCCGCGTTTGCCCAGGCGCTGCCTTTTCCAGCATCGGCATTGCGATCCATGCGTACGGACCGTCCCCCGGGCTTTCCGACCCCCACCGCATCCGAACTTGCGTTGTACCGCTTGGTGCTGTTCCGCTCACCTCTGCCCTAGCCCATGCGGCGATGGCGTTGCCGCCACCAGCCTGATACTGATTACTGCGAACGTACAGCAGCAAATCGCCATTGGCGTTCAAGAACTGGACTTCAACGTGCCCCAGGCAGCGGTGATTAGCTAAGTACGCCGAAACGATGTATTTCTCGCCCGGCACAGCAGGCACGCCAATGCTATCCAGATAATTTGCACCAGTTGGGGTGCCAGAAGCGGTGATTCCGAAAGAGTTAACGCCATCAGGTTTCCACTGCGGCTGAGCCAGATTTACGGAAGCGGTGCGCGACGCCCACATCAGAACGCCCCATTCCCAGCCGCTACCGATATCGCCGCCGTTGCCGCCAAAATCAGCATTGCGCAGCAGGTTGCCTCCGCCGGTCTGATTCGAACGCACGTCGATAATTGCGGACGCGGCCCCGTTGGCCGCCGCCAGCGCTTGCGTCGCGGTCGACTGGGCGCTGCCCGCTTTGCTGTCGACGGTCGTGATCTGCTGCGCGAGCTGCTGGCCCTGCGTCGCGACGACTGTCTGCAGCTGCGTCACGCTGGCCTCGCTCGCCGCGCGCCCGTCGCCGGCTGGCAGCTTGCCCTCGACGGCCGTCACCCGGCTGGCTGTTGCCGAGTTGGCCGTCGCGGCGGCCTGTTCTGCGGACACCACGCGCGCCTCGGTCGCCAGTTTGTCCGCGCCGGACGGCATGCGCACCTCGATCGCGGTCGTCCGGGTGCCGAGCGCGGTGTCGCGATCGACACTCGCCGTGTTAACGGCGTTGATGTTGCTGCTCACGTCGATCGACGATTCGGACCACGCCGTAGCCGTGGCGCCGACTTGCAACTTGGCGTCATCAAATATGAAATCGAACTGCGATGCGGTGTTTAGCACGCCTTGCGAACGCAAGATCGCTCGGAAATACGCAGCGCCGGTTGGGAACTTTCGAGTAACGCTTAGAAACTGCGGCTCGAGACTTGATGCGCCAATCGACTGTACAGTTGTACCCACAACAGCGCCTGCTGCGCTGTACGCCAGCAAGTAAATTCGCGGGGCCGGCCCTTCGCTCGTGGGGCTCTGGCCCCATGCCGAAAACGTATAGGTCTCTTCGGCTTTTAGCCCCGAGATATCTTGCCGAACCTCGATATAAGGCGTATTCGTCCCGGTTCCTGTACCGACCTGTCGAAATGCCAGCCCCTTTCCACGCGGACTGATTGATGGAACCTGCGAGCTGAAGCGTGTGCCTGCCGCGATGTTCGAGGTGGTGATGGTCCAGCCCCGGAAGCTGTCTGCAACGTTCTGGCCGTTCCACTCCTCAAACGAAGAGTTCGCGAGCAGATTGTCGCCGCCTGCATTGCTCAACGCCGCGCTGACCGAGTCGAGCCGCTGACCGAGGGCACTATTTGCCGTGGCAGCGGCATTCTCCGCAGCGATTACCCGGGCTTCGTTTGCGAGCTTATCGCTCCCGGTGGGCATGCGCCCCTCAATCACGCTGGTCCGATTCGCCAGCGCGCTGTTCGCAGTCGCAGCGGCCTGTTCGACCGAGAGCACGCGCGCCTCGCTCGCGGCGCGACCACCGTCGACCGGGGCCTTGGTTTCCAGCGCCGCGGTTCGACTCGCCAGCGACGTGATGTCGGTGCCCTGCTGCGTGACCTTGGCATCAGTGACGATCAATGATTGCGCGAGCGTGTTGCTTTGCAGCTGCAGATCAGAGATCGAGGTCGGCTGAGTGAGCCGGAGCTCTTTGATCCACACCCCTGGCTCAGTGCCCGTGACGCCGGCGTTCGCGATCCGCACGTAACCTTGCGAGGGGGCGTTGGATGGAATCTCGATGTTGGCGCCCACCGTCCGGTAGGTGGTTGTAGGCGTGAACGTTGAAGGGCTGATCGTGCTGCCAATCCAGGCCGTTCCACTTAACCCGGTGACGATTCCCGCGCCTCCTGCTGACCAGCCGGTATAGCCCGCGGTGGTCTTGTAGGTGACCTCGATCCGCATGGTCTTGCCCCGGACCAGCGTGACCGGGACGATGTTGCCCTTGCGCAAGGCACCGGCCGCGTACATAGCTTGCTCGGCGCTGTCGAAGACGCCCGTATCCGCTTGGTTCGACGGAGACGTCGCCCAGTTCGCGAGGCCGTCTGCGAAATTGCCATTGACCACCAGATTGACAGTCGGCCCCTCGATGACGGCACGCACGTCCTCGATGCGCTCCGCGTTTGCAGCGTTCGCGCTCGCCGCAGCCTGCGCGGCATCGGTGACGCTGGCCGCTGTCGCGAGGGAGCCCGACCCCGTCGGCATGCGCGCCTCGATGACAGAAGCGCGCTGCGCCAACGCGTTGTCCCGCGACACGCTCGCGGCCTCGTTTGCGGTCACGACCGCTTGCGTCGCCAGCGCACCGGTGCCGGCCGGCATCCGGGCCTCGATCACGGTGGTCCGCTGTCCCAGGGCATGGTCGCGGGTGACGCTCGCCGACTCGTTCGCGGCGACCGTGGCTTGGGTGGCCAGGGCGCCGGTACCGCTCGGCATGCGCGTCTCGATGAGGGTCGTCCGCTGGCCGAGCGCGTTATCGCGGCTCACGCTGGCGGCCTCATTCGCTGCCACGGTGGCCTGGGCCGCCAGCGCGCCATTCCCGCTGGGCAGGCGGGCTACCACCGCGTCCAGGCGGGTGACCTCGGCGTTGAGGTCCGTGGCCATCTGCGTGGTCGCGGCCAGCGCAGCCGCAAGGGCTTCGCCGACGCTGTCGTAGTCGCCGAGCTTTTCCCAGGCGGTCGGCGTCGACGCCGGGTTCTGGCCGGTCGTCTGCACGCGGGCGCGGTACAGGCCGCCGTCGTAGCGGACGAGCCAACCGGCGTTATAGGTCGCGCCGGGCTCCCACTCGGGGGCGCCGACAATCTCGGCGATCTCGGCGGCCAGCGCTTCGGCCTGCGCCATCGCCGCATCCGCGCGCGCGACGGCTTCGTCCCGCGCAGCGTTGGCCTTGACCGTCGCATCGGCCGATGCCGTGGCAACAGCCGCGGTCCGCGCCGCGTTGGCCTTGGCCGTCGCGTCCGTCGACGCCGCGCTGATCGCAGCGATTCGTGCGGCCTCGGCCTTGCTCGCCGCATCGGCGGCTGCGTCGCTCGCGACCTTGGCGTCGGCCTCGAACCGGTCGGCGATCTCCTTCGAGACCTTGTCGCCGATCGCACCCAGGTCGTCGCCGATGCCGCCTATCTGCTCGCCAAGATTCCGGCCGAGCGTCCTGGCGACCACGCGCATGCCGGTCGACAGCGTGCCGCTGGTGTTGCGCGAGCGCGCCGCGAACGTCCAATCACCGGATTCCGGCACCACGGCTTCGAACGGCGCCGTGTGGTAGCCGTCGGCATTGCCGACCGGCTGCATCGCGTCCCAGTCGGGCGCGGCGACCTTACCGGCGGTGACGCGGATCTCGACGCCGGCGAAATCCGCCGACCGCGTCGTGCCGTCGAACCAACCCCAGGTGTAGAGCCGCACGCCGCCGGAACGCTCCTCGACGTCGAACAGGTCGATCAGCACCGGCGGCGCGTCGGCGCCGATCGTGCTGTAGATCGTGCCCGTGGCGATGCCCGGCCGGCCGTCCGGCGCGAACGGGCGCACCGCAATCTGATACGTGCCCGCGCCCGGGATGCGCCATGCGGCGCTGCGCGTCGTCGTGCGCGCGACTTCCTGCAGCTGGCCGTTCGCGTCGGCCATCTGCACCACGGTGTCGCCGACCGGGCCGCTGACCTCCCACTGCGCGACCAGCTCCGTGTAGACAGTGTCGCCCTGAACCACCTGCCGCTCGCTGACCTGCAGGTCCGACGCGACCGGGCGCGTCTGCAGCAGCGACTGGTTCGGCGGCCGGATGTAGCGCCCCGTCCGCACGTACTCCCAGAACTCGGGCCCCTCGGGCACAACCGATACCCTGGCGCCCTTCATGTCCGCTTCCGGTTCCATCGCGACCACGCGCACGCGATAACCGGGGGTGGACTTGAAGTCATAGCACCAAAGCGTATCCCAGGCAGGATTACCCTCGCTGTCGCCCGGCAGGGCGGCATCGCTCGGCCACGCGTCAACCAATTGCAGGA
Source organism: Luteimonas sp. S4-F44 (assembly GCF_022637415.1). Lineage (NCBI taxonomy): Bacteria > Pseudomonadati > Pseudomonadota > Gammaproteobacteria > Lysobacterales > Lysobacteraceae > Luteimonas > Luteimonas sp. S4-F44. The sequence goes on along the minus strand of NZ_CP093340.1, from coordinate 1,095,823 downwards.
CGCTCGACTTTTCGACGAATGGCCTGACTTCGAATACACGATAATTGCGTTCACCCGGGATGCGCAGGCCAAGATAGGCCCGGCCCTGCTCGGGCGGCGGGACCGGCTCATCGAGCTCGATCGTAACCACGCCGTTGTCGATACGCGCGGCCTTTACCGTGCCGCTGATCCCCCACTGTGTGAGGTCGTGAGACAACGACAGCATCGACAGCCGTCGATAGGACAGATGCTCAAGATTTGTGGCGTATGTGATGCTCTTGTACTGGAACAGGCTCTGCGCAAGATGCCACCTTGCAATCATGGCCGCATGCGCTTCACTCGTGATGCCTTCGCCTGTCACCTGCGCAGGATTGAGCATAGTGGTAGCGCCGGGTGCCGGGATGCGAAGCGTCTTAGTGCTCCAGTCCTCTGCATCGTAGTAGGTGAACTCGATACCGTCGGCAGCATTTGCCAAGGTGTAATCGACTTGGAACTGCCCTCTTTTGATGTTGCCCATGCCGACTACGCCACTCAGCGGCTGCTCGTCCGCCGCCCACACGGGCGACAGCCGGCCCTGCGCCCAAGTCACTTGGCTGAAGCCGGCCAACGCCAGGCTGTTCACCATTTCGTCGTGATTACGCGCGTCCTTGACGACGTAGTTGTAGCTGAAGCTCTCGGCCTCACAATGCGCCATGAACGCCTGCAAGCCGGCAATGTCAATCATCTCCTCGGACAGGCCGATACCGGCGATCCGCCGGCCATTCTCATCATTGATACCGCGGGCGTATGCAAGCAGGTGAGCGCCAGGGTTACTCGTCTCGCGCGTTACCCACTCTGCGCCCGTCCAGACCGGTACCGGCCGGCTGACGACGACGCAGCGAATTTCGTCGGGCGCGTTCTGAAGCTGACCGGACGCTTTCATCCGAACGCCGATGCGGGGAATACCGGCGTAATCGGTTGTATCCGTCTGGACCGCGGTCATCGTGGTCCATTGCCACTGCGAACGGCCGTTAGAGCCGCCGCCATCGATCGCGCGGCCCTGGATGCGGACGCGCACGTCGTACTGTCCCTCCGGCACGTCGCGCGCCAGCGTCGCACGGTGGGGGTTGTAGTCGCTGTTCGCGAAATTGCGGGACACCAGCGGCGTCCACGCCCCCGTACCAACTGGGCAATACTGCACCTCGACCGTCTCGATGTTCGTGTAGGGCTTGCCCTTACTCGTCTGGTCGCCCAGCACATACTCGAGGTTGATCTGGATACGGACCGTCCGCGCCGGCGTTGTGCGCTGTACCCAGGTGCGGTCCTTGTTGAGCTCACCGCCCTGGATCGTGTCCGCGTTGCTGTACAGTGGGATCTTCTGCTCAGGCATGCCTGGGAAGCCGGCGTAGAACGTCTCCACTCCCTCGAACGAGGACAGCAGCGCATCGCCAAGGTAGAGTTCTTCAACACGGTGCACGTTGACGCCAGGCGTCAACACCAGCCCGACGAACTGGTCGTCGCCCTCGTACCAGCTGTAAGGTGCGCTGAGCACGTCGGGGGCGAACTTCACGCGACCAAAAGTCAGCGCAAACGGCTGGTACTGCCGCGCCTGGTTGCGACTCGAGCCGACGTTGTAGACCGTATTCTGTTGGGATTGCCCGCTACCCGCCGGCTTGGGCCCCAAGACCTTGTTGATCAGCATGCTGCCCGCGACAAAGGTGGCGGATGCCAATCCTGCTGCCACGAAACCGCTTGCGCCAAAGAACGTACCGACACCCGTCGCATTACCGAGGATCCCGCCCCCGGTTGCACCCCCACCGAACGTGAAGTACGTAAGGACCGCAAGCGCGACGATGTACAGCGCCTGCTTGCCGACCAGGCTGCGGACCTCGATCAGCGTGCCGTCGCGTGGGCGTACCCGCTCCATGAGTTCGACCGGCACCAGCACGCCGTTGATCCGCACTTCCCAGGCGTCACCCGTCCAGTTATCCACCTCCCGCCGCAGGAAGTCGCCTAGTTTCTCTCCTGGAAGCAGCTGGGCAACGCGATTTTGCTGGCCATCATCCGTCACCGGATGCGGACTGGTGATCAGCCGGCTACAGACCGGCGGGCACTCGATCAGACCCATTTGTAGAACCCCTCAATCGGAGCGCCCCAATCGGGCAACTCGCGCACGCGGTGGCAGACCGACTCTCCGATCTGCTCGCAGCTGTGCAGGACCCAGCCTTCATGGGCCAGGAATAAATAGACGCCGACGTGCGCTGGCCGCCCCCCCTCGAACATGACGACCAGATCGCCATCCGCAGGTTCCTCGGTACGATGACCATAAGGCCGTGACAGCTCACCTAGAGCGACCTGCCCGCGCGCGCCTCTTGGACGGTTGTCGGGCAACACGACGTCGCGTCCGAACAGCTCCCGCTGCACAAGCACAACGAAGTCCGCACAATCCAATGTGTCGGCACAATAGGGCACGCCGACCAGACGTTCGACGTCAGCCAGCTGCATCTTCTGCACCCTCGATTGCCGTACGCACGTCCTGCCGCCCCTCCCCAAGTTCGCGGCCGTCGCGGTTCGCTGGCCATTCAACCTTGCAACCCATGCGATGCACGGATCCTCCAATCAGAGCCGCCTTGACCAGAGCGTTGAAGCGCACGGCGATAGCCCGCAAGATCGGCATAAAGTCATTTGTCCTGACCGCTGCGGGTTCAATCAGCATCGTCAGCGGCCTCACGCTCCTCTTCCACGTGGATCGACGCAGCCGCCAACACCCCGCTAAGCTCATCACCGGATGCCACAAGCGGGCACGGGCTATCCAGCGGTACAAGCTGGGCACCGGTGACGTACAGCGACTGGATCAGACCGTCACGGTTGTAGAACGCAACCAAGCCCTGCGGCGCTTCTTCGCCGACTGAAACAACCAGTACCGGGTTGCTCGGCTCAAGCTCGAGCGCCTTGGCCAATCCAGGCTCAAAACACATGAACTCGCCCGCGGTGTAAGGGAACGGGTCGCCGCCAAGCGCTGCGCGGTTTCGCTCAGCCCAGGTCGAAAGCTGATCACGAATGATTTGCGTCGTTGCCTCGACCTGAATCATCACCATGTTCGCGTTTTCCATTCTCGTCAATCTCTTAGAAAAGGCCGGGGGCCGTGAATTCGTTGAATCGCAGAAGGCAGGCTTGCTGACGCATGAAGTGTTCCACTCCGAGCTGTGCAGTCGCCTGCCCGTTTCCGGTCGAGACATTGGTCATCGGAAGAGTCCAGACCCGCTGATAGAGGTCAGGATTCGCTCGATCAGCCAGCATCAAGCGGCCTTGGAGTAACTCATTCGGCGCAAGCGCTTCGAGGTCTTCCGTGATGCTGGCGCCACCTGTTGCCATGACCAGCTGCGCACGCGGGGTCTGCCCCGCCTTGTCATCTGGCGCTTTGAACTCAAAGGGCACACCGATGTACTCGACGCCGTTGCTCGTCCAGTTCTTCGTGTCATTGACGATGCGCAACACCTCCGGCATCGAAGTCGCCCGAATCTCGAGAAACAGCAGAGTTCCGGCAAGCTTGGTGCGGCGCTGCTGCCGCTCGGTGAATGTACTCATTCTTCGTCCATAAAAATGCCCTGCATTAAGCAGGGCGTCAGTTCGACGCAGGACGCGTCGAAGGTCAAATCGGGTGTAGCCTCAAGCGTGGCGCTCAGATACTCCAAGCGCTCATCTTGGCCAAGCCGACACCACGCACAGCTTTTTCACCGCATGTACTGGATCACCAAGTCACGACGCGAAGCCCGGAATCGCGGAAGTAGAGGCACCAGCGTCCCGATACTACCTCCTGGAAACTTCGCCTTGACTGTCTTCCCCGTACGCGGGTGTATCAGATCGAACCAACCGATACGCCCGATCTCATCGAAGTACCAAGTCTCGAATGCTTCTGCGTCGGCCGCCGATCTGAACAGGATAGATGCCTGCACCGAGACGATCACCTGGGTGTTGAGAACCTCTTCCTGAGGCGGTCCCCGCTCCATTTCAGTGGTCTCAACGCTCGGGTCAAAACTCTCGCCGTACCCGGCAAATAGAATCTTGGCGTATGCCGGAAATGCTGCCATCAGATTGCCTCCCGCCAGCCGAACTGGCTCTTTCCATGCGCGGCCCACGCACCGCCGCTAAGCTCCTCCAGGCCGATATCAACGACGACCTGACGCAGGAGTTGGCCATCAGGGCCCTGCTGGGTCTGCTGCCGTTGCGCGAGCTTCTGCCCCGTGTGGTTATTGATCACGATCTGAGGCCCGGCTCCGAACGTTCCACCGCCCGCTACATCCATCAGAGGCGTTACCAAACTACCGGCTGTTCTCAACGCCGGAGCTTCACTCGCGCTGTAGATAGGCGGCGCTCGCTCCTGCTGAGCGACGTTTCGAGCACCGGGGGAACTGACCAAGGCGCCGCCTATACTCTTGCTGTCGACCGATTGGATTGCGCCGCCTAAACCTCGCACGATGTTTCCCCAGGCTCCCTGCCCTCCAAAATTGGCAAGCGATGTCCCCAGCCACTCCCAAATCCGAGAGGCTGCATACTCCGCAGCTATTCGCTTGAGCATCTTTACAAACGAGTCGCCGATCTCGGAAAAATTCCCATCCAAGGCGTTCTTAAGGTTTTCGCCCAACGACGACTGCACGTTCTTTGCGATCTCCGCTGCGAACTTCGACCATTCGCCGAGCTGCTCCGTCTGCTTACCCGCTACTTCGCCGCTGATCTGATCCCAGATGCCGTCCATCGGTGCCACGTGTTCATCGAGCCAGTCGAGAAATCGCGCTGCGTCGTTGAGTGCATCCCGTTGCTCTTGGGATAGATTGGCCAGACTCCCCCGCGCAGTGTCGTAGGCCATCTTTGCAGCATTCCCGACAAGACCGTAGGTCTCGATCTGACGCTCGAGAGCTGTAAGACGCTCTCCACCTTCTGCACGCGAACGGGCCTGCGTCTCTAGCGCGGATGCGTGCGTGCGCGCAGCTGAGGTCTGAAGCTCCCAAGACCTCGTGGCTTCTGCCGCGCCTTTCTGGATAGTTTTGAAGTACTGCTCGCCTGTACGCGTAGCGCGGTCCATCTCCTGCTGGTAGTTGGTCGTATCGGCAGATACCGAAACGATGAGATCCCGGAGCGGCGTAGCCATAGAAGGTTTCCAAGAGTTAGCCCGACTGCTAGCCGGGTTCTTTATTCGAACAAAGTAATGCGACGTGCTAGGCGACGTCTGTAACCCAAAAGATGCTGGGGCGCCGCCCCTCATGGAACGGCGCCCCCTAGAACCAGCAGAGGTCTTTGCGGCTACTTCATCCGCCCATTAGGCGGTCCAGCGCTGCGTCCGCGTCATCGTCCCCCGCCGTTCCCCACCGTGGCATCAAGTCAGCGATCCGACCGCCGCCTATGGCCGCGGCCACCTGCGCGGCGTGGAAGTCGTCCCGCTCCATGCCGATCGGCGACTCACGATCACGCGCCATCCAGAGCACGAGCTCTTCCGGCTCCATCGTCTCGCGCAGTTCCTTGAGCGTTCGACCCATCCGGAGCGCGAGGTCACACAGAAATCGCAGGTCCGGCTCCTGCGTCAGCCGTTTCCCGCTTCTGCGACCTCGTCGTTGCCGGCACTGATACCGGACAGTTCGAACGCCTTGTCGACCAGCCGGCCGTGCACTTCCGAGAATGAGGCGGCCACATCGTCGGCATCCGCATCGGTCAAGATGCGCTTTCCTTCCTCGTCGAACAACGTGCGAGCCAGTACCAGCGCGGTGGCAGGGACCACGTTGATCGGCAACTCGGATACTTCGTCCAGCCGGGTGCCGATGGCTTCCCGTGCACGTACGATCGCGGCCCGGTAGTCGATCCAGTCACCGGCAGTAAGCTGTCGGACGATCAGCGTCGCGCCGCCCCACTCGTTGACAGTTACCCGCTCGTGCTTGAAAGGCGCGAGCGGGGCCGTAGCCAAGGCGCGAATGCCCTGCTTACCGGCCATCACGGCGTGTAAGCCGCGCGGATGATCGGCGAGACGATCGCCACCGTGAACGTGGCGTTCCACTTGCCGTTGACGCTGGCTTCCTCAGACGTCTGGGTGACGACCCCGACGAAGCGGGCCTCGCGACTGCGACTATCGATAACGCGGAACACATGGCGGTCGCCAGACTGCTCGGCCGACCGCAACAGGTCCTGCGCGTCGTCGCCGTCAAAGTAATTGCCCGAGAAGGTAGCAGTGCCGTTGTCCTTCAGACCGAAGTCCTTCTCGACGACCTCGGAGCAGAAGGTGGAGACGTCGATCTCAGTGCGTTGACCGCCTGCTCGGTTGTAACTGTTGAGCGTGCACCCAAGCTCGATGTAGTCCTCGTCCACGATCGGCGTGCCCGGCAGCGCATCCATGGCGAGCGCAGAGATCAACAGCTTGGTCCCTTGGCTACGTGTAAACTTAGAATTCATGATTGTTCCTCTTGGTCGATTGCGATGGCAATGGTGATGGCGACTTCCCACGACACGCGATGCAACTTCGTGTTCAGGTCGTACGCACTTGGGAGCCGCCGGATACTGCTGGCAGCGAAATCTGTGTTCTGCTCGGAAAGGCGCTTGTAAACCTGCAGCGCGAGCGTGGTTGCCTCCCCAGCACTCTCGGCCCAGCAATCGATCTGGACACTGCCTGCCTCGCTGCCATCGGGCCCGCGGAAGGTCATGCCCAGCTCGCCGCCCAGGTAGCGGTGTGTGATGTAGGGGCTCTGCACTGGATCAGGCAAAACGTCGGTGTACACCTGCCCACCCGCAAGCGCAGGCTGCGCGGTCAGCAGACTCTGAATGATTGTTTCGATCATGAGCGTCCTAGTCATTCTTCGATCGTGTCGGTAGCTCGGCCGGTGGTAGCCGCAGCAAGCCGGATATGGTTGAAACTCTTCGTTGCAGGAGCCAGGCGCCCCAGCGGAGCCTTCTATCTGGATGTACAGATCTCAAGAACGGCCGGCTACATACGCCGGTCTTTTGTGCAGCCGATGTATCAGCGCGTAACCTCAGGCATAGGCAGCGTCTGCGCATCCAAGTCTCGAATCTCCCGCAACTGAGCGTTGCAGTGTTCGAGCGCCAATCGACGGGCGTTAGCCGCGCGCACGACTGATTCCACACTGCGATCATCGAGATCGGCGATCGGACAAGGACGAGTCAGCGAATCTGGCACTGGGATGTGGCGCGTGACGACGTGCACATTAGGCTGCATAGCGGCCGACACGCTCGGCACCGATTTACATCCGGTCAGGAGCGGCAGCATCAGAGCAAAGGGATACTTGGGCACAGTTTCACCTCCAATTGCTCAACACACGTCAGATCGCGCTTGGATTCGACCAGTACGCGCTCGACGCGAACGCGCTCGCTCGTCATGGCCTCCGTTACGCTCCCGATCCTCTCCAATGCGGCGCGCCCGGCTTGCTCCCGCGCATCAGCTCTGGCTTGACCGTAGGCCAGACCGCGGCCCGCTTCACGCAGCGAGACCTGGCATTGCGTGAGCTCGACGTCGGAGCGCGCGAGCGACCTTCCCTGCTCGGCGAGTACCTCTTTCCGGATGGACAGCCTGCATGACTGCACACCGCCGAACATCACTGCAAGCAAGAGAAGAGCCACCAGGATTTCTCGCATTACGACGGCTCGCGAGTCGACAATTTCGCCGGACGCGCCTGGCTGACGAAGCGCAATGCAATGCCCGCAACGGCAAGACAGCGGATGATCCACGAGGCGACGGACGGAATGCCGTCGCCAGCCAGCAATCCCGATGCCACCAGCGTGGCGTACAGATCAGGCATCAGCGCTAGGAGCGCCAGCACCCATGTCGAGTAGTAGCGCCAGACCTTGCGCCAGTCCGTCACGATCACGGCTTCGCTCATCGCGCGGCCCTCGTCTGCCTGAGCTCGCGGATGCTTTGCTCATGCTGATCCACTCTCACCTTGACCTCGGCCATGTCGCGAGAAAGACGCGGCACATCGGCGAGTTGTGCGCTCAGTGTCTGAATCTGGCCGTTAGTGACCGCCTGCTGCTTTGAGATCTCGGTCAACGTCGAGTTCATCTCAGCTTGCGCCCGAGCTTGCAAGTCAATTCTCGACGTGACGCCCGCATAGACCAGCCCGCCGAGCACAGACAACAGGCCCGCGCCGCCAGCAACGACCCATCGTTCGACCTGCCCCAAAGCGAAGTGGATTCGGCCATCGTGCGACTGTCGACTCATCAAGCCTCCAGCGCTTCGCGCGCCGTCGCGTGGTACCCGTCCCATTTCGCCCGCAAGCGGGATCTGTACGCGGGTGTACCGCGGGCGTACGCACCAGGACGCCAGGTCCGCAAGTACAGCTGCCAGCCGCCATCAACGTCGACGGCTGCAGGCAATGCGCGAGGGTCGCTCCAAAGCAGCAGACGCGCGAGACCCGCTGCAAGTACATCGTCATGCTCGATCGCATCCCAGATCGCCTGGTTGGTCGGTTCCACCGCCCGCGCGCGGTAGAGCGCAGCCGCGTACTGTCTGGTCGCAGCATGCCGACGCACGCCGTGGACGAGACCACCGCCAAGCTCACCCTGCCATAGCCCCTTAGCCGGCCCGAATGCCCTGGCGCTGGCAATCTGTCGGCGGTATCGGAAGTCCGACTCCTGCCCGCATATCGCCAGTAGCACGATACGAGCGGCTGGCGCGTCCATCCTCGCGGGTAGCAGCCGCAGCGCTGGCGCGATCGCCGTTTCGTTGATCGCACGCGCGCGCTCAATACTCATTCTAGGGACTCAAAATGCAAACGCCCCGGCGGCAAGCCAGGGCGTGAGAGGTCATCGTGGTGGTTCATAACAGCATCAACGGGAAGGCCGGCCTGAAGGCCGCCGACCCTAAGAGCAGCGCGGCCGTGCGACACCACCGCTCTGTAAGTCGATGATGGGGCACGCCTTCAATGTCGTCGCAGTTCGCAAGCACCTGCTCTCACAGCAGGATCCGTCACTAGAAACGTGGCGACGTCAGCAGCGGCTTATCACCAAAGAAAGCGTGCGCAGTATGAGCAAGCAACCACAAAAAAGCCCAGCGCAGTGGCTGGGCAGACTTACTTCAAGTTGCCATGAAGTATACAGACACAGGTCCGACCTGTCAAGACTCCAGAGCAAATATCCAACAGCAAGGTAAGTCACTGATCCAAGCCGGGAACTCGGAAGCGCTGTGCGCCATCGACATGGCGATCGCGCTTGTCGAATCGCGACGGTGTCACTCGATTCCCCCTGCCCACGCCGCTGCAAGGCGCGCGGCGACCCGATTCATGCTCATACCTGCAGACGCGCCATTGCCTGCCGGTCGCGAAGCTGCGCGATCCTCCGCCCATCGCAGCCAGCTAGGCCGCCATCGCCAACCCTTCCAAGATACCTCTCACCCGCTCTTCGCCACGCCGCGACAAGTCCAGATAAGCGGTTGCGCTCATCACGGGCTCACCGGCGTTGGTCAGCAACATCAGCGCGGTCTCGTATCGTTCCACTCGCCTGCGGCCTCGAGCGCAGTAATAGCCTCGCAGGCAGATTGCCATCGACCGGTGTGTCCTGGAAATCGCCGTCACGATATCTTCGATCTTCTGCGCCCTACTGTCGGTCTCCAGCGGCTTGTAGCCCTTCGAAAGTTCCGGCATTTCTCCGCGATGGTCGATCAGCATCTGCAGAACACTACGGCTGGCATAACCGAGGTACTCCACGTCTCGATGCAGCGCAAACTCGAAACCCCAATGATCCAGTTCTGCACGAACATAAATACCAAAGGTGTCAATTTGCATACAGCGCTCCTCTCGCAAACAGAGGCGCGACGGGCGTGATTGCCGAGCCCCGTGAGCGAGCGCGGCACGCGCATCGTTGGCCCATCTCGTGTTGCGTGCAGCTGTTCATTTCCACCTCGTTCTATCGGTTGCTTGGCCCGACTGGCCACGCACGTCCGATTCCGGATCCGACATGCGCATAAACAAAGCGCTGCTGATGGCAGCAGCCCCGCCTCGATCTACGATCGTCGCGGCCTTCATCGCTTAATTTCCCAGTTCTCATCTTCGTCGTGCGCCCCCCGTACCTGTCTTCCGCGCACTCTCGTCCGAGTCCTGCAGGGACGAAGCATCTTCGCGATCTCGTCGACGGCGACCGCAGTCCGCTCGGGATCGGCGGGGATATGCTGCTTGGTAAGTACGAGTTGCCGACGTGGCGGAAGATGCTCCACGAAATCGGCAGGTGCGGGCCATGTCTTCTGCCGTGCAGCCAGGGCGATGAAGGCGTGTCGAAACCGCGGTGCATCGAGCTCGCGATCCCATTGCTTTCCCAGCGTCAGCGCCTGCCCCCACGTCGCGGCGGTTCCCTCGATCAGGTCAGCGGCAGGCACACGATCAAGCCCTAGGCAAAGCAGCTTGCTCAGGCCATCCATAATCTCGTTGTGGATCCACGTCTCGACGTTCATCAATCTTCATCGCCTGCAGCTTCTGGATTGCGTTACGGGTTTTGCTCAACTGCTGCACGAGCGGCGCTGGCCCCGCTCGTTCATGAGGCTTGAGCCACTCGGCTTGCAGGCTCTGGGAACCGCGCGCGCACCAGATGCTGAGAAATTGATCTAACGACATGCCTGCTTTACCGGCCTCAGCTCGCGCCGAGCGCAGCACGGTTTCTGTCACCGGAGCGCGCTTGGCCCGCCGTAGCGCGAGCCAGTCCTGCCAGATCTGCGAGTCAACGCCATCGGGAGGAAGGGACTGAGTGGCCGCGCGCTTGCGCGCTTCTCCTGAGCGAAGCGAAGGAGATAGCTTTTGTTCTTGCTTCTTCTCACTCTCTTCTCTCTCTGGCTCCGCAATCCCTCCAAGATTCGTCCTTACCTTGTCCGCATCGGATGCGGACATCTTGCGGACACTTGCCTTTCGCTGCGCATCGAGGCCCCGACGCTTTGCGGAAGAGCCGTTGTGTTCTTCAAATCTCACGATTCGCACGCCGCCTTCGGTTGGCTCCAACCAACCGACTTGCACCATCGCTTCACCGAATCCGGGCAGCCCGGTCTTTCGATCGATCTGGCGCAGGCTCAAACCTGGCAATTCACCGTCCTCGGTGTGCTGGTCGGCCGACGCCCACAGCCAGTACAGAGCTCCAATCACGGCCGCCTCTGTGCTATCTGCGACATCGCAAATGGCCGACACCCGAGGGTCGTCCCACAGGTTTCCGCGCATCTTGATCCAATCCGCCATGTCAGGCCGCCCGCACGCTACCGGGCATAACCCGGACTTCGAACAGTCCGGCGCGGTCCGGATTGATCAGGCGATAGAGCCGCGCCATGTCGGGCACACAATTGCCATCGATCTTGAATATGCAGCCGGATTCCGACATGGACGTCTCATGCCGTAGGTACTCGATGATGGTCCGCGCCGAATAGTGCTGACGTCCGCGAGCCCAGGCACGGTCGGCCTCCCGACAAAACGCACGCCAGATGTGGCGGTTGTCTTTCACCCAGGCCTGAAATCCTGGACGGAAGACCGACGCGTTCTCACATAGCATCGCATCGATGGGATCTCCGGATACGAGATCGGGTTGCGTACTCATGCTGCGATCCTTCCTATGGCACCCGCAATGGCTGCCCGAATCAGTTGCTGACAAGCTCGACTAGCTCTGCGCGCACAGATGGCTCCAGCGGCCGAAGATCGACCTGCTGACCAACGTCTCGCATGTGTTTCGACTCAATGCTGATCCATAGCCAAAGACGGAACGGGGACGACCTGACGACCGGGCCTAGATGTGGTTCCTGCCTGAAGGTCGGTGGGGGGCAAGAGCGAGCTGGCAGAGCTCCTTTTCGCGACTTGGGCTTTTCGACGACGAGCAGCCCGATCGACAAAGACATCAGGTCTGATCGCGCGCAGGTACTGAAGCCGTGCGCGAGGAATTCCTTTGCGCTTCCATTCACTGACGGAAGGCGGCTTGACTTCGCATAGCCGGGCCACCGCGACTGTCCCGCCTAACAAGTTGATGATCTTGGCTGCGTCCATGGCCTGACTATAGGCTTGCCTATTTCAGAGGTCAATAGGCCAACCTATATCCGGTTTAGGTAGGCTGGCCTAATGCAGCCCTGGGCCAAACGGATCAAAGAGAAGCTCGACGCGGGCAAGCCTCATGGCTTGTCGCAGCTCGGGCTTGCCAAGGCATGCGGCAAGAGCCAGCCGTCGATCAACCAGTGGTTCAACGACACCGACTCAAAGCCTGCGACTGCCATGATCATGGCGGACAACCTGATGGCTGCTGCCAAGTACCTTCGTGTCAGCCCGATGTGGATCATGACGGGTCAGAGCGATCAGTCGCAGCCCAAGCGACTGAACGCCGACATCATCCGCGCCGCGGCTCGATTGGCAGAGACCTCGCTCGTCGATCCGCACCCTTTGGACCCTGCCGATCCAGAGGATGCGGAGCTTCTGGCCCTCGCCTTGGAGGCGGTGCTGGAGGGAGACACGCTTGAAGCCTCCCCTGCTGATGCCGAACGTTTTGTGCAACGAGTGCAGTCAGGAGATCGTGTTGGACAGGGATCAAAGGATAGAAAGGATGGCTCAACTGGTGGCGCAGCGCGCGAAAAGAAAAATGGGGGTTCCGCGCGACCTGCGCTTGGTCGGACACGAAAGCGCGCCTAACGGGCCTCAGTCGCCTAGATTGTCTTCGATTCGTTCCGCTCTTGCGGATTGGACTGCGCTTGAAGCAGTTGACGTCTCACCCCGTGCTACCAAGATGCACGAGATCATGCACATCGCGAACGCCTACAACTGGCAGATTGCCGTACGCCACTTCTTAGTGACAAAAGGCGTTCGCTACCTGTCGGACTTGACCGATCCGCAGCTGGACGACCTGCTGAGTCGCATGCATGGATATGTGGACGCCGCGGAAACAGGGGCCAGTTTGCCTGACTGTTTACCCGCCTGTTGATGTAGAACGCGTCCGCGCTTTTCGCCAATTTTCGATCTCTCACGCTGATTCGGCGAGTTAGATCATCAAGTAAGCATCTGCTGCCTGTGGCCTTGTTCACGCAAGGCCCTGGCCCGGCGTCATAGGTTCACCTATTGACCCAGTATATAGGTCAGCCTATAGTTGAGGCAGCCGGAGGAGCCGGCGTCTAAGGAGCAGATAGATGTGGCACTGCGCGATCTCCGTGGACCTAGATACCCATCTCTCGCAAGTCGAGCGTCAAGAAGCCGAGAACGAGCGGATCGATGAGCTCGTCGAGCAACTGCGTACCGATCCCAGCTCGGTCGAGGAAGCGGACAGCTGGAACGACGGCGCCTTCGATGGCGAGCACTACAGCGCCATCGAGCGCGCACTTGCTGATTTGCATCAAGTGGAGCCGTCCGACCTCCTCGGCTCAGACCTTCTCATCCGCTTGTATCGACTCGCGCAAGTCCATGGCGAAGCCCGCGAAGCTCGGCTGCGCGATATGGCTGAAGATCGATTACAGCGAGAGAGTGAAGAAGCTGCCGATATGCAGGCGGAGACAAGCGCAGCAGGCAGGTGGGCGGCGTGAAGGCTAGCTCGACGTCCACAATCGCTCACTTGCTCGCAAAGCGGAGGCATACGATGCATGACCGCCAACCGCTCCGCCCTGCTCCGTAGACAAGTGCCTGCGGTTGGATAACATCACCAGCACTCGCTGGTTGTCGGGGTACGCGCGCCCGTGTGGTCGATGGTCAACGTGCCACACGTCTTGTCCTGATTCTCCTGCCCCCCCTTGGGAACCGCGCTGAGCTTGTAGGTTCTGGCACCAGCGGAGCCCGACACCTGGCTCACGGTGTAGAACGTCGCCACGTCGTTGTCGCAGGGGAAGCTGGACGGAGAACCCGTGTACGTTAGGTTGGTCGTGTAAAAGCGCTCCATCTTCTGCACCGCCTGCATCAGACATGCAGTGCCCGCCGCCCGGCGGGTCTTGACGATATGCTGCGTATACGTCGGATACGCGATCGCGGCCAGGATGCCGATGATCGCAACGACGATCATCAATTCGATCAGCGAGAAACCGGTCTGCGCGCGACGGCGCGCATGCCAGCGGGCGAAGAACGCATGCGTCATCGTCAGTCTCCTCGGAGCTCGCGCCACGATACGCGATCCCAGCGCGGACGCGAGGTGTCGATCGTCCGCACCTCAGGGCCGCCGGTGCCGCCGACCACAAGACGGCCGCGCAGCAGGTTGGGCAGTGTCGGCATGCCGACGCCGGGATTGACCGAGCCAACCGGCAATCGGCCACTGGAGGAGCTCACAGCGGCATCGTCTGTCTTCCCGTCGCCATCGAGGTCGAAGTACGAGCCACCGGCGCTGGTGCCGGTGAACGCGTCGAGCGCATTGATGTAGCCAGAACCGCCGGCATCGCAGGCATTGCCCGATGGCATCACGCTGGCCGTGACCAGGAACGAAGACACGATCTGTGCATCCTGGACGATCCGTTCGCCACTGCCAGGCAGGTCGATGTACCACCCCTTCGCATTGGCCGGCAACGCGGTGCGCGCTTCGAATGCACGCGCGTCGAAACCGTTAACGCTCGTGCTCTGCACAGTGATCGTGCGCCGCTTGAGGTTCGCGCGGGTTGGCGGGGTCGCAGGATCGTCGTCGATCAGGCCGTAGAGCGTCTGCACCGCGGTATTCCGGGCGTCGGCATCCTCGGCCGTGAGGTAGCGACCGGTGCCGAAAAACACCCAGCGCTTGCGGGTCGTCGGATTGGTGGCGACGGTCGGCGCGCCGGTGATCGGTTGCGCGGTGCCGTTCGCATCCTGGGCTGTGAACAGCCGCTTGGCGCTCCACTGCGTCGCATTGGTGCTGGTCAGATCGAACTTCCAGACATTACCGAGCATGTCGCCCGCGTAGACGTAGGCGAGCGTCTGTCCGTCGGCACTGTAGACGCCGACCGGTGCCGACAGCCCGTTTGGCGCCTGCGTCGAACCCGCGCCGGTATCGATCTGCCGGATGATCTCCCCGGTCTCGACATCGAGCACGATCAGCACCGCCCGCTCGCGCGTACTGTTGACGCCGTTGCCCAGTACTGCTGCGACCCGGTTACCGGCAACCTTGGACAGCAGCGGCTTACCCAGCACCAGCCCCATGTTGCCATCCGTACCGGTCGCGGTGTCGCGCAGCTCCCACTTGTAGACGCTCGCGGCGGTCGCTGTCCGAGGTGCGCTCACATCAAGTGCGAACACCCCCTTGCCGCCGCGGCCGAGCGTACCGATCAGCAGATTCTTCCCTGGCGTCAGTGCCCGCGAGGTGACCGACACCGGTCCGTCGACGAAGTAGCGATGTGTGTAGTCGGGCCGGCTCAGCGTCGACAACGCGGAGATGTCGATGATACCCGGCACGTAGGCAAACAGCTCTTGTCCGGTCGCCGCGTCGAAGGCATGCAGCATCCCGTCGTTCGCACCGACGTACAGGGTGTTGGTGTCTGCCACATACGCCGGCGAGGAGCCGACGATGTCTCCCAGAACGGACGTCCGGTTGCGCAGCACGCCCCCGCGGTTGTTTTCGAGCGTCCGCTGGCCGCGGAGATAGTTCGCGTTGTCGACGCCCGTCACCGGGAAGCTCGATACGCCGCCCTGCCGTCCCAACGCGGTGACCTGCGCGGTGCTCGGGAAGTTGGCGCCCGCGCCCCCGCTGACGGTGAAGACCTTGCGATTCGCCCAATCCTCGGTAATGGAAGACGTCCAGCTGACCGCATTCACCACGCCGGCCGGCGTCACCGCGCGCGCTGTGACCGCACCGCTCCACGTACCGGACACATAGCTGGCATTGAAGATCTGGCTGCCGGTATCGAGCGACACCGAGTTGGAAGTCACGTTCGAGTAAGAACTGGTACGTGCCGAGATCACCGACAGCGCGCTCTGCAACCCTGCGCTGAACTCTTCTGGGTTGGAAGCGGCAACGAACGCACCACGGCCATTGACGGCTGCATGCAGCAGATCGTCGATGCGGTCGGCATCCTCGCGATCCGTCGGATCTTCCCAGGTGGCGTTCGACGGCACTGCGGCGACGCTCGACCACGGCTTGTTGCCACTGAGGCCGATGGAGATGCCGAACGTCACCATGTGCTGCCAGAAGGCAGGGTTGGCCGAGTTGTTCGGCACGTTATTGACCAGATCCGTCCGCAGGTCGGCCTTCCAGTAACGCATCGCGACATCAGCGAGCGTATTCGTGTAGTCATCCTTGTAGGGCGCGCTCGGACTGTATTGATAGCTCTGGTTGTTGGGACCCGTGATCTTCTCGCCTGCGACGCCGTCCTGGTTGCCGACCTTGGTACCGTAGTTAGTGCTCGTGTCGTTCCAGTAACCGTCAGTCGTGAGAATCGCGAAGTTCTGACGGCACGAGAACTGGCCGGATGTCGCCTGTGGACCATAAGGTCCCTTCGCATCCGCGAGACTGAAGTAGCGGCCGGCGGAATCGAGCGCGCCGTGCAGAGGCGTGCCGTTGTAGCCGATCGCGTTCTGCATCCGGTCGTACCACGTCGAGCGCGAGGTCGTGGCGCTCGTCCCCTGGCCACTCGGGTTGTCGACAAAGCGGCCATCATTGCCGTCGGTGACCGGGATATCGAAGCTGTTGCGATCCCAGATGGTGCGAAAGCCCACGCGGACGCTGCTGTCGAGATCATTGAATGCTTCCGACGCGCCTGCCTTGGCCGATTTCATGCGGGTGCGGTGATAAGAGAACCAGGTCGCGTAGTTCGCTTGCTCGGCCGCGACGCTGCGGCCGGTCGGAGTCGCGGATTGGCAATTGATCCAGTCGCGAGCGGCCGTGCCGGTACCGCAGCGATTGTTGGTGGTGATCTGTGCGTTGAGGGTGATGCCCGAAAAGCCAAAAAAACCGCCTCCATACACCCCGATCTCATAGGTGGCACCAGCACTCGGCGAAGAGATCAGGCATTCCTTATTGCTCGTAAGAAGCGAGCTCGAACGACACTCGAATGTGGTCAGCGTCGGGGCCGCGCCAGGACGGACATACAGATCGGCATTACCTGAAAACAGTCCTCCAGACGTCGTGACCCGGAGCGTCTGGGTGTTTGCAGGCACGGTCACACTGTAGCGGAGCCAGTTGCCGGCCGATTGCGACAGGTTGCTGATGGGAAACCCGGTCGCATTGCCCGATCCCGATTGCGCCGCGCCGTACTCGCTGCGGATGACGTCGTCGGCAGTGATCTGGTAGCGATAGTAGTTCTCGCCATTGCCCAGATAGGCCGCTGACGTCTGCGACCTGTCCTTTGGCACATAGAACGTCTGCACGCCACCACATACCTGCGTGCCGCCCGACGAGAACTCGTCGGTCGTGGCATTGGAGTTGTTGCGGTTGTAGCGCCGGCAGCTCGACCCGCTCGCCAAGTTGATCGTGCCCCCGCCCACGAGGTTGAAGCTGCCGTAGACCGCGTTGAAGCTCGTACCGCCCGTCATGCGGCTGCCGTCGGCCCGGCGCCAGGTGAAGTAGTTCCGCGCCGGGTCGTAGGCCAGCGAGTTGCGCGTGTACGCGTAGTCCGAGACATCCGGCGTCGAGGTGCTCGGCGGGTTGTCCGGCATCGTCTCGAACGCCATCGACCCCGAATCGTCGAGGATGAACAGGATGTTCGGCGCGACGCGACTGGCGGTGGTCAACGGATCGTCGGGGATGGTGATCCCCGCGCTGGCAGGCAGCGCCAGTAACGTCACCAGGCAAGCTGTCGGCCCGGACCACCAGCGGCGCTGCGAAGTGGCTGCGCGACGATGCACAGGAAGGGAGACGGACATGCTTCAGGCTCCCGGCTGCGGAATGCGGCTGACGACATTGGCCTGCAGCACAACCTCTGCACGCCCCTCAGCCTGGCTTTTCGCGGTGATGCGGAAAATCGGGCTCTGGCAATCGAGCGGCACAGGGACCACCTCGCAGCTGCCTTGATAACCCGGCCCCGTCCCCAGGTACTCGATCCAGTACTCCGGTTGCGACACCAGACCCTTGGTGTTGAATGCCTCAATGGGTACGGGCTTCCAGGCAGCGGCGGACCCGGTCGGGCACACGCCCAGGTTGGTGCAGTGCGTGGCGGTCGGCACGATGCTGGCCCAGGTCAGGTTGGGCGTTTCGGTATCGGGCGCGGCGTCGAGCACGTTCTGCTGTGCGTAACGCAAGGCCGCTTCAGCGGCCTCGAACGCAAGCCCGCGGTCGCGGGTATTCGCACTCATGCGCTCCTGCAGCGTGGCGCTGCGCAGGATCGCGATACCCAGCAGCGCGGTGATGACCAACAGCACCATCACCACGATCAGAGAAATGCCGCGCTCGGAAGCGCGGCCGGACGCAAGGCGAACACCTGACGGCATCCATCGTCCTGAAACGGTCATAGGGCTCTCCCACGCACGCTGATCACGCTCGATGCACGCCGCAGCAGCGGGCTGCCATCGACGGCCGCGCCCTGCAGCACGAGTTCGACCCGCACTGCGATCACGTTCGCGAAGTTCGGCACCGCCGAGTACTGGCCGGTGCTGCTGTCCAGATACGAGAAAGCGACAGACTGCACACCCTCGATCACTTCCTCGGAGGCGGCGGCGCCGCGCTTGACGAACAGCGACGGCTTGCCGTTGGCGTTGTTGGCGACAGACCAGGTGACGTCGCGAAACCGCGCCAGCGCCACTGTCGCCAGGGACGCATAGGGGTCGGCCGCGAAGTCGTATCCGGACGGCAGCGCAGCAAAGCTGATGGTCTGATCGCCGACGGCGGTCGCGGTGACGACGAAGGTTTTGCGCGCGTTGCACAGCAGCAGCACGTCACCCGCGCTGAATACGTTGGACGCCTTGGTGAGCTGGTCGGGGGCCAGCGTCAGGCTGGTGGTCGATGCGGACGCGATCTTGTACGCAGCATCCTCACCCGACGCAACTCGCAACGTGCTGGCATCGCCCGAGATCGGGCTGTCACGGAACAACAGCGCATTGCTGTCTGAGCTGGCGATTTCCGACGCGCTCGAACAGGCGGAGCCGCCCGCGGCACGGATGTCGCGTGCGATCAGGTCCAGCGCGATCCGCGCATTCTCCTGGATCCGGTTCAGATCCTCGTTCGCGGTATAGCTGCGCTGGTTGGACAGGAAGATCGCGAACGCGGCGCCGACGACGAGCAGCCCCAGCACCATGGCGATCATCAGCTCGACCAGCGCCATGCCGGCGGCGCGGCCGCGCGCCTGGACACCGGGCCGGATCATAGCCGCGTCACCATTTCGATCTGACGCTTCGCATCGCCACGGGCGCGCGTGTCGTCCCACTGCACGATGACCGAGCAGGCGCCTGGGCAACCGTCGATACTGGCGCAGGTGGTCGTATCCAGGGCAGCGGCCGTCGCGCCGCCGGCGGCGTTGGCCGCACCGGCGCCTACGGTGGTCTTGAGTGCGATCATCCAGTCGCGCAGGTCGCGCTGGGCCAATGTGTTAGCTGCGGTCGGGACCTTACACGTCATTGCCATGTTGTAGCTGCTGGCCTGCGCAATGTTCGCGCGCATCGCTTCGATGATGGAGTTGGTCTGAACCACCGCCATGCTGCTCTCCAGCGAGCTCTGGCCCGCACGCATTGCGACCGTCTGCAACGCCGCAGTGCCGAGCAGGCCAATCCCCAGCACGACGACGGCGACCAGCACCTCGATCAGGCTCACACCGCGCTGACCGCGCGGCGACATCAGGGTGCGTCTTGGGTATCCGGTCAGGCGCATTGTCCCCTCCCGTCCTTGCTGCTGCTGCGTGCGCTTCCACTGACGTTGATATTGATCACGCGCTGGTTGCTCGAGGGGTTCGTGGTGGGCATGCACACGGTCAGCGACGATGCCTCCGACAGCAGGCCCGAGGGCCGGAACACGACACCGTTGGCCGGGCCTTTGATCTGGAGGCTCTCCGGCGCGACCAGGGTGCGCAGCACTTCGGGCTCGTCGCCACTTTCGTCGACGACCAGCCAACCGGACCATCCCGCCGCCTTGGT
Organism: Luteimonas sp. S4-F44; assembly: GCF_022637415.1. Lineage (NCBI taxonomy): Bacteria > Pseudomonadati > Pseudomonadota > Gammaproteobacteria > Lysobacterales > Lysobacteraceae > Luteimonas > Luteimonas sp. S4-F44. The sequence continues at coordinate 1,075,928 of NZ_CP093340.1, read as the reverse complement.
GCAGGTCGCCCCGTCGGCGGTGCCGCACAGCTTGACTCGGACATTGCGGCGGACAGCCTCCGACCGCGCGAACTGCACGGCGGCCACCAGATCGCTCGATGTGCTCGACAGCCGGTTGGCATTGATGAGGCCGGTCATCGACGGTACGGCGACGGCCGACAGGATCGCGAGCACCGCGACTGTCACCATCAGCTCGACCAGCGAGAACCCGCCCGCTTCGATGCGCCCCTGCGGGCCACGTCCACCACTGCGCATAGCACCCCCGATCCGATCGGCCGCACACTAGAGGTCGCCCGGCCCGGATGCCAGCGGTGGCCGACGGATGGTCGCTGCGGCGCGCCGAACGGTCGCGCCGGCACGGTTTGCGGCACGATGGTGGTCCCGTCCCTTCTGTCAGACCCCATGCCCGCGCCCCGGCCCCACCCGCTACTCGCCCTGTTCACCGCGCCCGTGCTGGTCGCGGTGGTGCTGTCGAGCCAGGCGCTGGCGGCGATGCTCAGCCTCGCCCGGCCGCTGGATGCCGACTGGCCCATCCGGTTCGGGCTCACGTCGCTGGCGGTGCTGTGGATCGTGCTGATGCTGCTCGGCGCGGTGCGGCTCGCGCGCCCGCTGCTGCTGCGTCTGCCGCCACAGTCCTGGTCCTGGGCGATGCTCGCGCTGCTGGTGGTCGTCGCCTCGAGCGTCGCCTGGGCCGGCTGGCAGCTTGCCGGTGGGCCGATGGCCGCCGAGCCGCCGCTGCGGTTTCTGGCGCGGGTCGTGGCCTTGGCCGCGATCGCGGGGCTGCTGGCGCTGCTGATCTACCAGAACTATTGGCGGGCGCTGCAGTCGTCGGCACGCGCCGATGCCGCCGAACTCGAACTGCTGCGCGCGCGTCTGCATCCGCATTTCCTGTTCAACACGCTCAACACCGGTGCGGCACTGGTCCACGACCGCCCGGAGGAAGCCGAGCGCCTGCTGCTCGACCTGGCCGACCTGTTCCGCGCTGCCTTCAGCGGCCCGGGCGTGATCCCGCTCTCGGAGGAACTGGCGCTCGTGCGGCGCTACCTGGAGATCGAATCGCTGCGCTTCGGCAATCGGCTGGACGTGCGCTGGACGCTGCCCGAGACGACGGCCGTGGTCGCTGCCACGCCCGTCCCGGCGCTGGCGATCCAGCCGCTGGTCGAGAACGCGATCAAGCATGGCGTCGAGCCGCGTCTGGAAGGCGGCACGGTCGAGATCGAGGTGTCGGTGCAGCCGGGTCAGGTCACGATCCGGATCGGCAATCCGCGCGCGGCGCAGGCGCAGACCGCGTCGAGCGGCCACGGCATCGGACTGGATGCGGTGCGCGCGCGGCTCACCGCGCTGGCACCGGGGGCCTCGCTGGTGACCCGTCCCGAGGCCGACGGCTTCAGTGCGACGGTCACGCTGCCGACCGGCGCCTGACGCGCCGGACGGCGGCCGTCAGGCTCAGGCGATGACTTCGTAGCAGGGGTGGTACTCGCCGGAGATCTTCATGCGCCGCTGCTCGACGAATGCGCGCAGCAGCGCGTCGAGCGACTGCATGATGTCGCTGTCGCCGTGGATCTGGAACGGGCCGTACTCCTCGACGCGACGCAGGCCGTCTTCCTTGACGTTGCCGGCCACGATCCCCGAGAACGCCCGGCGCAGGTCCGCCGCCAGCTCGTGCGGGCGCCGGCCGTGGTGCAGGTCCAGCGCGGCCATCGCCTCGTGGGTCGGCACGAACGGGCGCTGCAGGTCCAGCGGGATCGTCAGCGACCAGTTGAAGTAGAACGAGTCCTTGTGCGCGACCCGGTACTCCTTGACCTTGCGGATGCCGGCCGACATACGCTTGGCGACCTTCTCCGGGTCGGCGACGATGATCTCGTAGCGCGACGCGGCCTCTTCGCCCAGCGTCAGGCGGATGAACTGGTCGATCTGCTCGAAGTACGGCGCCGACGCCGTCGGCCCGGTCAGGATGAAGGGGAACGGGATGTCACGGTTCTCCTCCTGCAGCAGCAGGCCCAGCAGGTAGAGGATTTCCTCGGCGGTGCCCACGCCGCCGGGGAACACGATGATGCCGTGACCCAGGCGCACGAACGACTCGAGGCGCTTCTCGATGTCAGGCATGATCACCAGCTGGTTGACGATCGGATTGGGCGACTCGGCGGCGATGATGCCCGGCTCGGTGATACCGATGTAGCGCGCCGGGTACTGGCGCTGCTTGGCGTGGGCGACGTTGGCGCCCTTCATCGGGCCCTTCATCGCCCCCGGGCCGCAACCGGTGCAGATGTCCATGCCGCGCAGGCCGAGCTGGTAGCCGACCAGTTTGGTGTAGTCGTACTCGGCGCGGCTGATCGAGTGGCCGCCCCAGCACACGACCATGTTCGGGTCGCCGGGCTGCAGCAGGCGCGCATTGCGCAGCAGGCCGAACACCGCATTGGTGATGCCAGACGACGACTCGAGGTCGGCCGCGTACTCGGGACCGAGCTCGATCGCGGTGTAGGCCAGGTCGCGGACCACCGCGAACAGCAGTTCGGCCACGCCGAGGATGATCTGGCCGTCGACGAAGGCCATGCCGGGCGCATTGATCAGTTCAATCCTGATGCCGCGGTCCTGCTGCAGCACCTGGATGTCGAAATCGGGGTAGAGCTCCTGCGCCGCGCGCGGGTCGTCGGACGCGCTGCCGCTGGTCAGCACCGCCAGGGCGCAGCGCCGCAGCAGGTCGTGCATGCCGCCGCTGGAGGCGTCCTTCAGGCGCGCGACCTCGTCGCGGGACAGCACATCCAGCCCGCCGCGCGGGTACACGTAGGCATTCACCACCGGCAGCCCCGTCGCCGCCACGCTCGTCTCGCTCATCTGCGTCTTCTTCGTCTTGTTTTCACAGGTGCGGCACTGTAGCGCAGCCGCCCGCACAAACGGAAACGGCCGGGTTTCCCCGGCCGTTTCCCTTGACGCCTGACAGCGCGTCGGATCAGAACTTGTAGCGGAAGCCCAACTGCAGCGACCACTGCGACACGCCGGTGTTGCCGATGCTGTTGGAGTTGTTGGCGATGGTCGGCGGCTCGACGCGGCTGGGATCGAAGTTGCTGTAGACGTACTTGCCGTCGTAGATCCCGGCGGCGGTCAGCACACGACGGTTGGCAAAGAAGCCGTAGTCGTAGATGTGACCCCAATCGGAATTGATCAGGTTGCCGACGTTCATGATATCCAGCCAAATCTCCGACTTGTGGCCGTTGAAGAAGCCCGGCAGTTCCTGGCTCACACGGATGTCGAAGCTGTTGACCCAGCTGGCGCGACCGCCGTTCTTGTCGACATGACCGCCGCGGTAACGCTGCAGATCCTGGTTCTGCTCCAGCCACTCGAAGAACCGGCTTTCCATCGCCGGATCCGGCGTGAACACACCCGTCGCGCTCAGGCTGCCGAATAGCACGTCGCCCGGTGCGTTGGGGACGTAGAACAGGTCGTTTCCGGCACGGCCGTCGCCGTTCGCGTCGTTGGTGAAGACGTAGCTGAAGGGACGACCGGTGCGGCCCTCGTAGAACACGCCAACCGAGGTCTTGTAGTCACCGAAGAAGTTGTGACGCCAGTTCAACGACGCCGAGAAGCGATCCCGGATCTCGTAGCGCGAGGTCGAGGCCACGTCTTCGTTGGCGTTGAAGATGTAGTTGTAGTTCCAGGTCGAGCCGGCGGTCGAGCTGGTCATGTCGCTGACCGAGTTCGAATTGGTGAACGTGTAACCCACGTTCCAGGACCAGTGACCGTCAGGCGACCAGGGCTTTTCCAGCGACAGCGTGAACTGCTGGCTCTCGCCCTTGTCGGTGTTGTCCAGGAAGAACACCTGGCCGAAATCGGTGTTGCGACGATAGCGGTTCGAGCCCGAGGTCCAGCTGCGGCCGATGCGTGCCGGGTCGTAGTACATGTCGCGCCCATCGGGGCCCTTGAAGACCGACTCGCCGATGTTGATGCTGCGGTAGAACAGCGCGCTCTTGACCTGCGTGGCCAGCAATTCGGCCGACGCGACCAATCCGTACCACGGCAGTTCGTGATCGATGGCGAGGTTGGCCTTCCACACCGAAGGCTGCTCGAAATCGGGGCCGACGAAGTTGACGTTCATCTCGCCGCCAGCGGCCGCGCCCGACGGACGGGTCTGGTCGAGACCGTTGGGCTCGAACGGCAGCGTGCGCCAGTCGACATCGTCGCCGAGCTCGAGGTCGTAGCGGACGTAGTTCAGGCCGGTGTTGCTGTAGGCGTTGCCGAACCACACCTGCGGCGAGGTGCCGCGGAACAGGCCGATGCCGCCGCGCAGCTGCGTCGGACGCTCGCTGTCGAAGGTGTAGTTGAAGCCGAAGCGCGGCTGCACCAGCCACTCGTCCTTGCCCAGCGCGTAGCTGTTGTCGTAGCCGAAGGCGTCGAGCGCGGCCTGGTTGAAGCCCGGGCGGCCGCCGACGCTGGGCTTGTCGGCGCGCAGGCCGAAGGTCAGGGTCAGGTTGTTGTTGACGAACCAGGTGTCCTGCACGAACAGGCCGAGTTCCTTGTACTTGAACGCCGCGCCGACCGAGTCGATGCTCGCGCCCGGCTGCGGGGCGTGCAGCTGGTAGGTGCTCCAGCGACCGCTGGCGAAGTTGCCCTCGGCGAGCAGACCGCTCTCGTAGAACTCGTAGGTACCGTAGGCGTTCTGGACGAACATGTTGTAGACGTCGTTGGTGCTGTAGTCGACGCCGAACTTCAGTTCGTGATCGGCGAACGAGAGCACGCCGGCGCCGTAGCCGGTCCAGGTCTCGGTCGTGAGCAGGTTGAGCGGGGTGCTGACGTCCTGGCCCATCTGGATGAAGCGCCCGGTCGGGTTGGCCTCGTCACCTTCGAAGTAGATCTTGATGTTGGCGAGTGTGTTCGGGCTCACGCGCTCGGAGACGTAGTCGCGGTAGGACACCTTGAACTCGGTCGAGAAATTCTCGCTCCAGTCGCTGAACATCTGCGCGACGTAGTTCTTGATCGACTTTTCCTGCTGGTAGTGCGTCGAGCTGAGGTTGATGATCGTGCCGCTGGTTGACGGGGTCCGCAGCTGGCTCTGGTCGACCTCGCTGTAGCGGAAGCTGGCGCGATGGTTGTCGGTGATGTTCCAGTCAATCTTGACTGCACGCTCTTCCATCGTCGTGCTGCCGTCGGTGTCGCCCAGGCCGCCGGCGTCGAAGCCGTGCACGTCACGGGCGATCCGGACCGCCTCGTCGACCTGCGCCTGCGAGATCGCACCGGTACCCACGGCGCTGTCGGCCAGGCTCGAGCCCGGTGCCTTCCATTCCTGCTTCTCGTAGTTGGCGAAGAAGAACAGGCGATCCTTCACGATCGGGCCGCCAAACGTCACGCCGTAGGTCTGCTCCTTCTCGAAGCCGTCGAACTTGAAGCCTTCGGGGTCCTTGCCGAACCAGTCGCCGTCGCGATAGGCGCCGTAGACCGAACCGCTGAACTCGTTGGTGCCCGACTTGGTGACCGCATCGATCACCGCGCCGGTCGCGCCGGCGATGGTCACGTCGTAGTTGGAGATGTCGACGTTGATCGCTTCGAGCGCGTCCATGGCGACGGGCTGGCGGCGCGTCGGCAGGTTGTTGTCTTCCAGGCCGAAAGTGTCACTGACCGACACGCCGTCGACGCGGATCGCGTTGTAGCGCGGGTTCTGGCCGCCCACCGAGATCTGGCCGTCCGCCTTGTTGACCTGGGCGACGCGGGGGTCGAGACGGATGTAGTCCTGGATGTTGCCGCCGACCGAGGGCAGCGCCTCGATGACGTCGCGGTTGACGTTGGTGCCGGTGCCCATCTTGGTGGCGCTGAAGACTTCCGAGCCGCCGCCGATCGCCGTGGCGACCACGGTGCCGAGCGTCGTCATGTCGTTGTCCAGCGAGGCGTTGACCGTGCTGATCTGGCTCAGCGACAGGTAGACGTTGTCTTCGGTCTTAGTGCCCTCGCCCGCCTTGGTGATCGTGATCGTGTAGGGACCGCCGACGCGCAGGCCGCGCGCGTTGTAGCGGCCGCTGGCATCGGTGGTGGCGCGGCTGACCGTGCCCGACTCGGTATGGACGATGGTCACTTCGGCGCCCGTGACAGGCTGGCCGCCAGCGCCCGTGACCTGGCCGCCGACGCCGGCGGAGGTGCTCTGCGCGAAGGCAGGCGCAGCGGCGAGTGCGACGATCAGGCCAAGCGACAATTTGGAAAGTCGGGCGCGATTCGGGTGTTTCATGGGTGGTTAGCCTCGATGCGTGGATAGCGGCGCGCGCCTCACGGCGCGGCGAAAGTCAGGTCGGTAAGCGAGTGGGGTCCCCTGCCACGGCGCGCGCTACCGCGCGAGTGGTTAAGAACAGGTTAACACGGTAGCGGGGCGTGGTGACAGTGCCATGACACTGGCCCGGTTCCGCAACCAGCTGAATCCGTTGGCTTTTCTCTGGGCACGGCACGACGCGCCGGACCGCCCGTCGCGATCCGGTCACATCGCCGAGATATCAGACCGCCGGTGCGTCGCGCAGGAAGCCGACGATGCCGTCGAGCAGCATCTGCACCGAGATCGCCACCAGCAACATGCCCATCAGCCGCTCGAGCGCGGTCAGCGCGCGGGCGCCGAGCAGCTTGTAGAGGTAGGTGGCCGAGAACAGGATCGCGGCGGTCGCGCCCCAGGCGATCAGCAGCGCCAGGCTCCATTCGCCCAACCGGTCCGGCTCGTTGCTGCCCATCAGCATCACCGCGGCCATACCCGAGGGGCCGGCGACCAGCGGGATCGCCATCGGCACGATGAAGGGCTCGCCGTCGGGGATCTCGCCCATCAATCCGCCGGTTGGCGGAAAGATCATGCGGATGCCGATCAGGAACAGCACGATGCCGCCGGCGATCGCGACCGATTCCTGGCGCAGGTGCATGATCTCCAGCGCGTACTTGCCGCCCCACAGGAACAGCATCAGCACCAGCAGCGCGATCAGCAGTTCGCGCGCGAGCACCACGCGCTGGCGCTGCGGCGTGAGTCGCCGCAGCATGCTCAAAAACACCGGGATATTGCCCAGCGGATCGAGGATCAGGAACAGCAGCAGTGCGGCCGAAGCGACGGTCATGCCGCGACTCCGTCGGGCGACCAGACCTGGCCGCGATGGGCGGCGCCGGCCGCCGCCAGCAGCGTGACGCAATGCGGTGCGACCCGCGCCGGGTCCTGCGCCAGCCGGTCGTCCTCTTCCACATGCGCGCGGCTGCGCAAGCCGGTGCGCATGGGCGGTGGGTACAGGCCGCTGACACGCACCGGCGAATTGGCGAGTTCGGCATGGAGCATGCGCACCAGCGTCTCCAGCCCCGCCTGGGCGACGCCATAGCCGCCCCAGTAGGCGCCGCCGGTGCGGGTCGGCGAATCAATCGCGAACACCACCGCACTGTCGGCCGCACGGCGCAGCAGCGGCAGGCAGGCCTGGGTCAGCCACCAGCGCGCGGTGAGGTTGACGTGCAGCGCACGCGCGAACGCGGCCGGGTCGGTGTGCTCGAGCGGGGTCAGCCCGGAGAACTGGGCCGCCACGTGCAGCACGCCGTCCAGGCGGCCGGTGTCGGCCTCGATGCGCTCGGCCATCTGCGCGTAGTCGTCCGGGCCCGCGCCCTCGAGATCGAGCGGATACAGCGCCGGTGCCTGGCCGTGCGCCTGCAACCGGTCGTGCAGCCGGTTCAGGCGCGGCACCTTGCGGCCGAGCAGCACCAGCGAGGCACCGGCCTGCGCACACGCCATCGCTGCGGCCTCGCCCAGACCACCGTGGGCGCCAACGATCAGGATCGTGCGACCGGCGAGCCCGGCGGGGCGCACGGGAATGTCGAGCACCGGCACACTCACGGCTTCAGCACCTCGGCCAGGATGCGGGCCAATTCGCCCGATTCGTGCAGTTCCAGGGTGATGTCGCAGCCGCCGATCAGCTCACCGTGGACGAACAACTGCGGAAACGTCGGCCAATTCGAGAACCGGGGCAGATTGGCGCGGATTTCCGGCTCTTCGAGCACGTTGATGGTGCGGAAATCGCGCGCGCCGGCCGCAGCCAGGGCCTCGGCGGTGCGCGCGGAATGGCCGCACATCGGGAACTGCGGGGTCCCTTTCATGAACAGCACGACGGCATGGCCGTCGATTTCGGCCTGGATGCGTTCGAGGATCGACACGAGGCGACTCCGAAAGGGGCGCGTCGCCAGCGGTGGCAGCGACGGTCGGGGTTAGAATTCGGCCATTCTATCGCGTCGCACCCGACGCCATCGTCCCACGGAGATCTGCGCGCCCCATGCCTGTCGAATTCGCCGCCCTGCCCTACGATCGCACCGCGCTCGAGCCGCATCTGTCCGGCGAGACGCTGGACCAGCATCACGGCCGGCATCAGCTCGCGCACATCGAGCGCGTCAACGCGCTGGTGGCGGGCACCGATCTGGCCGAGGCCCCGTTGGAGGCGATCGTGCGCAAGGCGCATGGCGAGTTGTTCGACCATGCCGCCCAGGCCTGGAACAACGCCTTCTACTGGCATTCGCTCAAGCCCGCGGCAGCCGGCGGCGGCGCGCCCAAGGGCAAGCTGGCCGAGGCGATCGCGCGCGACTTCGGCGATGTCGCCACGCTGCGCAGTCGCTTCGATGCGCTGGCCCAACGCCACTTCGGCGCCGGCTGGGCTTGGTTGCTGCAGCGTCGCGACGGCCGGCTGGGCCTGGCCGTCACCGCCAATGCGGCGACGCCACTGACCGGCGAGGACACGCCGCTGCTGGCTGCCTCGCTGTGGGAGCACGCCTGGTATCTCGATTACCGCGACAACCGCCAGCGCTACCTCGACGCGTTCTGGCAGCTCGTCAGCTGGGACAGCGTCGCAGCGCGGTTGCGCAGCTAGCGCCACGCCTCGGCCCCAGCGCCTTCCGCTCGCGGGCAACTCGCGGATAATGCGCCTCCTTGCCGAGACGCCCCGATGACACCCACCGCCAGAGCCCAGTGGCAGATCCATCTGTGTGTGTTGCTGTGGGGCTTCACCGCGATCCTCGGCAAGCTGATCAGCCTGCCCGCGCTGCCGCTGGTGTGGTGGCGGATGCTGCTGGTTGCCAGCACCCTGCTGTTGCTGCCCCGGGTCTGGCGCGGGCTGCGCGCGCTGCCCCGCCGCCTGCTGCTGGCTTATTCGGGCGTCGGCGCGCTGGTCGCGTTGCATTGGCTGACCTTCTACGGCGCGGTCAAGCTGGCCAATGCCTCGGTCGCGGCGACCTGCATGGCGCTGGCGACGGTGTTCGTGGCGCTGATCGAACCGCTGGTCGCACGCAGCCGCTTTTCGTGGCGCGAGCTGGCCCTGGGCCTGGCGGTGCTGCCCGGCGTGGCGCTCGTCGTGGGCGGCGTGCCGGACGGCATGCGGGTGGGCATCGCGGTCGGTGCGCTGTCGGCGCTGTTCGTGGCCTGCTTCGGCGCGATGAACAAGCGCCTGGTCGAACGCGCCGATCCGCTCACGGTCACCGCACTCGAACTGGGCGCCGGCACCTTGACGCTGACCCTGCTCGCGCCGCTGATGCCGCTGCTGTTTCCGGCGTTCGCCGGCAGCCTGCTGACCCTGCCCGGCGCCCAGGACGGCGCCTGGCTGCTGCTGCTCGCCTTCGCCTGCACCCTGCTGCCGTTCGCGCTGTCGCTGGTCGCGCTGCGCCACATGAGCGCGTTCGCCGCGCAACTGGCGGTCAATCTCGAACCGGTCTACGCGATCGCGCTGGCGATCGTGCTGCTGGGCGAGCAGCGCGAACTCGCACCGGGCTTCTACGCCGGGGTTGCGATCATCCTGGCGGCAGTGCTGGTGTATCCGGTGCTGGCGCGCCCGCGCCGGATCGTGCATGCCGAGAACATCGGCACCGGCGAGGCGAAGTCGATTACCCGCTGAGCGCGGCTGCGCCGCTCGGCGCTCACGCCGCCGATCGCTGCTCGCAAGCCTGCCCGCGCACGACGATAATGACCGCCCGCCCGGAGGACCCCGATGCCCGCACCCGTCGAATTCCAGCTCGAAGGCGAGCATGTCGAACTCAATCAGTTGCTCAAGCTCGAGGGGCTGTGCGAGAGCGGCGGCGCGGGCAAGGCCCTGGTCGCCAGCGGCGCGGTGCGCGTGGATGGCGCAGTCGAACTGCGCAAGACCTGCAAGATCCGTGCAGGCCAGACCGTGCAAGTCGGCGACCACACGATCCGCGTGGTCGCGGGCTGATCGCGCGCGCCGCGCGCGCGATCGATCAGGCTGCACAATCGCCGCAGCAGGCCAGCTTCAGCGCACGCTGTAGCCCGATACGCGCCAGGTGCGGTCGTCGTCGAAGCGGAACGACACCAGTTCGCGGATCGGCTGCGCGTTGTTGGCGAACTTGGTCGGCGAGGCGACGTTGAGATAGATCCCTTCGGGCACGGACTCGCCGGCGCCGAACCTCGACCGGCTCACCACCGGACGGTCGCGCGAGGCCGGTGCGCCCAGCCGGCTGCGGTCGGCGGCGACTTGACGCACGAAGTCCTCGCGCGACACCAGACCCTTCATCGTCGCCGAGGCGCCGTCCCAGACCTCGCCGGCGCGGTTGGCATCGATCATCTGCATGATCTGCAGTGCGGCGGCGCTGATCTCGGCATCCTGTCGCGCGATCTGCGCCTGCTGTTCGGCGGTAAGCGCCGGCTGCTGCGCGGGTTGTTGCGCGGGCTGTTGCGCCACTGCCGGCCGCGCCGTCGGGGCGGGCTGCTGGGCATAGGCGGCGGACACGGCCGCGGCGAGCATGGCGATCGACAGAGACAGGCGCAGCTTGTTCATGGGCGTGACGCTCCAGGCGGCAGACGGGTCGAAGGGCTCGAGTGTACGCCTCGGGCCGGGGCCGGCAACCGGGCCGGGCGACGCCTGGCGCGGGTATGCTCGGGGTTTGACCACCCTGCCCGCCATGCCCTGCAGCACCCGCCGACCGTGCCCTGCCGCCGACACCATGTTGCGTGCTCGCGTGCACCGAGACGCTGCCTGCCGGAGCGAGCGGACCGCGATGCCTGGGCCGCCGTTGGCCACGTCCGGCGGCCGGCCGCCTAAGCGCGGGTGGGATTGGGCACTGCGATGGCAGATGCTGGCGTGGCTACTCGCGGTGCCGACCGCCTGGGCACAGGAACGCATCCTGTCGGACGACATCGAAGTCCGGGTCCTGGCCGACGGCCGTCTCGATGTCACCGAACGCATCGCGATCCGCGCCGAAGGCCGGATCTTCCGCCATGGCGTCGTGCGCGACATCCCGGTCCGCTATCGCGACCCGGCGGGCACCCGGGTCATGGTCGACCTGGACGTGTACGAGGTGCTGCGCGACGGCCGACCGGCCCCCTGGACGGTCGAGCGCGCCGGCAACCGCATGCGCGTGCGCGTCGGCGACGCTCGCCGCCTGCCGACCCCGTCCACGCCGGTCTACACCCTGCGCTACCGGACCACGCGCCAGCTCGGCTTCTTCGACGATCACGATACGGTGTATCTGCCGGCGCTGGCGCCTGCCCGGGACGTGGAGATCGCACGCGGCAGCATCGCCATCGCGCTGCCGGACGCGGTGCCGGTCGAGACGCTGCACGCCGATGGCGCCACCGGCACCGCGGGCGCACCGGGACGGGACTTCCACGTCGCACTGTCGGCCGCCGGGACCGCGCGCTGGACGCTTGCGCGGCCGCTGCCGCCGGAGGCGGGCTGGACGGTCTCGCTGGCCTTCCCCAAGGGCCTGATCGCGCCACCCAGCCGGCAGCAACGCCTGGCCTGGTGGCTGCACGACCACCGCGGCCCGCTGGTCGCGCTCGCCGGACTGGCGACGCTGCTCGTCCTGTACACCCTGCAAAGACGCCGGCACCACCGCGGCCATGCCACCGACGATACGACGCTGCGTGATGTCCCCCCACCTGGATTCTCGCCGGGCGGGCTGCGCTACCTGCAGCGCATGCGCTACGACGCGCGCTGTCTGTCGTCGGACCTGCTGGCGGCCGCGGTCGACGACCACGTCCACCTGGTCCGCGAGCGCACGAGCGAGGGGATGCACTGGCGCGTGCTGCGCACCCGCACCGGCGCACACCGCCTGCCCACGCTGGAGCAGCGCGCGCTGCTGACCGCACTGCTGCCCGGCACGCAGGACGCGATCGTGCTGGAGCCGGCGCAGGCCGAGGCCGTCGGCGCGACCTGGCGGGCGCACGAGCGCGCCCTGCGCCGCCGCTTCCAGCCGGCATTGTTCGGCGCCCGCGGCGGCCGCTTGCTGGCGGCGCTCGCGGTCGCGCTGGTCTCAGCGGCGGCCGCGCTGTGGCTGTCCGCCGATGCCGGCCTCTGGGCGCCGACGCTCGCGATCGTCGCGGCGATGGGCCTGGTGCTGGTGGCCTTCGCGATGCGCGCGCGATCGCCCACGGCCGAGGGCGATCGCCTGCTCGCGCACGTCCAGGGCCTGCGCCGCTATCTGGCCGGCGACCCCCGGATGTCCGGCGCCGAGGCCGCACCGCCATTGCTCGATGTCCACCACTACGAGCACCTCTTGCCGTACGCCGTCGCGCTCGACGTCGAGGCGGCCTGGACGCGCAGGTTCGTCGCGGCGGCCGGGCCTGCGGCCGCGAGCGCCTCAGTCGCCGATCTGCCCTGGTACCGGGGCGTGGTCGTCACCGATCTGGAGCGCTTCTGCCGCTCGGTCGGCCAAGGCCTGGCCCGGCGCATCGCCGCTGCGCGCACGCCCGCCGCGCGCCGAACCAGGCGGCGTCGCCGTCAGGCCGAGGGCGACGCGTCGCGCTGATCGCAGCGGGCGCCCGCCGCCCGCGCGGCCGACGCACCGACGCGCGCCCGGCCACTGGATCACGGCTCGAGATACGGCGCCCCGGGACCGCGCGCGCGGGCCACATCGCCCGGATTGCGCAGGGGGCAGACCCGCAGCGACAGACATCCGCAACCGATGCAGCCGTCGAGCTGGTCGCGCAATCGCGTGAGCTGGGCGATGCGGGCATCGAGGTCGGCCCGCCAGCGGCGCGACAGGCGCGTCCAGTCGGCCTGGGTCGGCGTCCGTCCGTCGGGCAGGGTCGCCAGCGCCTCGCCGATCGCGGCCAGCGGGATGCCGGCCCGCTGCGCGACCCGGATCACCGCGACCCGCCGCAGCGCGTCGCGCCGATACCGACGCTGGTTGCCGGCGTTGCGCGTGCTGCGCAGCAGGCCCTGGCGTTCGTAGAAATGTAGGGCCGAGATCGCGACCCCGCTGCGCGCGGCCAGTTCGCCGACCGACAACGTCTCGTGCGTCCCCACACCGTTCTGGCCCATCGCCTCCGCCCTCTTGACCTCAACATTTATTGAGGTTTTACCCTGCCCGGTATCGCCCCCGCAATCCGACAGGAGCCCGCATGACACTCGAGACTCTCTCCTCGCCCTCGATCCAGGCATCGGCCTGCGCCTGGTCGCAGGCCGATGCCGAGCCGGAGACGATGCAGGCAATCGCCTGCGCACCGGGCGCACGCGGCGCCTGGCGCCCGGTGGAGACGCCGATTCCGTTGCCCGGCCCCGACCAGGTGCTGATCCGCGTGCTGTCGGCGGGTTTCGGCCATTGGGACATCCTCGAACGCGATGGCCGCCTGCCCGGCGCGGAGTTGCGGCCCCCCGGCCCCTGGATCGGCGGCGCGGAAGGCGCCGGGACGGTGGTCGAGGTCGGCGCGGGCGTGCAGCGGCTGCGCGAGGGCGATCGGGTCTGCGGCCTGACGCTGCCGCGCGCCCCGCGCCACGGCTTCCACGCGCAATTCGCGCTCGTCGATGCCGACCGTGCATGGCGCATTCCGGCGCGCCTGCCGTTGCCGCATGCCGCCGCGCTGCCGGTCGATGGCGGTCTGGCGATGCACGCCGTCGCCCAGGTGCTGGGGCTGGGCGCTGGCGATACGCTGGTGCTGCTGGGCGCGAGCGGTGGCATCGGGCATATGGCGCTGCAGTTCGCCCGCCAGCGCGGCGCGCGGGTGCTGGCGGTGGTCTCGGGCTCCGATGGCATCGCGCTGGCCGAGCGGCTCGGCGCGGACATGGCGATCGATGGACGGCGCCACGACCTCGCCGCGGCGCTGCGCATTTTCGCCCCCGAGCGCCCGACCGCAGCCTTGTTGACCGCGAGCGATGCCGCGCTCGCCCGGTGCGTGGTCGATGCCCTGCAGCCCGGCGGCCGCATCGCCTGGCCGCATGGCGTGACGCCGCCGCCGGTGCGCGCGGACATCGCCGCGACCGGCTTCGGCGCACATGCCGGCGCGACCTCGGTGCAGGCGGCCTGCCGCGCGATCGAGCGCGGGCCGTTCCATCTGCACGTCGGCGCACGCCTGCCGCTGTCGCGGATCGCCGATGCCGAGCGCGCGCTCACCGCGCATCATCTGGGTCGTGTCGTGCTCGACATCCCCTAGACGGCGCACCCGGACCGTTGCGCACGCCGGCTGAACGCAAACGGCCGCCCGCGCCGCGACAGCCGCAGGCGCATCGCCGACAATGCCCGCTCTCCCCGACGACACCCCGCGCGCGCTCGCGCGCCGCACTGGATCGCCCATGCTCCGCTGGTTCGAAAACCGCATCGCCCCGTTCCCCTCCGCCCCGCCCGAGCAGCCGCCGCGGACGCTGTTCGCGTTCTGCATGCACTACGTGCGCGGCAGCGGCCGCTGGCTGCTGCTGATGGCCCTGTTCACCGCGGCCATCGCGATCTCCGAGGTTGTGCTCTACGCCTACGTCGGCTCGCTGGTCGATCGCCTGGCGTCGCACACGCCCGCGTCGTTCCTCGATGCCGAGGGCGGCCGGCTCGCGGCGATGGCCGTGCTGGTGCTCATCGGCCTGCCGGTGATGACGCTGTTCAGCTCGTTGATCATCCATCAGACGCTGCTCGGCAATTTCCCGATGCGGATCCGCTGGAACGTGCATCGCTACCTGCTGCGGCAGTCGATGACCTACTTCCAGGAAGAGTTCGCCGGCCGCATCGCGACCAAGCTGATGCAGACCTCGCTGGCGGTGCGCGAGACGGTCATCAAGCTGCTGGATGTCGGCAACTACGTGCTGGTCTACCTGACCGGCGCGCTGGTGGTCGCGGCCTCGGCCGACTGGCGGATGATGCTGCCGTTCCTGGGCTGGGTGCTGTGCTACGCGGCGCTGATGCGCGTCTTCGTGCCGCGGCTGAGCAAGATCTCCGAAAAGCAGGCCGATGCGCGCGCAGTGATGACCGGGCGCATCGTCGACAGCTACACCAACATCGCCACGGTCAAGCTGTTCTCGCATTCCTCGCGCGAGCAGTCCTACGCCTACGAGGCGATGGACGGCTTCCTCGACACCGTGCACGGGCAGATGCGGCTGGTGACGATCATCAACGTCTGCAACTACGTGCTCAACATGCTGCTGGTCGCTTCGGTCGGCGGGCTCGGCCTGTGGCTGTGGCATGGCGGGGCGATCAGCACCGGCGCGATCGCGGTGGCGATCGCGCTGGCACTGCGCATGCTCGGCATGTCGCAATGGATCATGTGGGAGCTTTCGGCGCTGTTCGAGAACATCGGCACGGTGCGCGACGGCATCAACTCGATCTCGCTGGCGCCCACCGTCGACGATGCGCCCGCCGCGCAGGTGCTGCCGCCGGTGCGCGGCGACATCCGCTTCGAGGGCGTCAACTTCCACTACGGCCAGGCCGAGCGCAGCGTCATCGAGGGCCTGGATCTGCACGTGCGGCCCGGCGAGAAGATCGGCTTGGTCGGGCGCTCTGGCGCGGGCAAATCGACCCTGGTCAACCTGCTGCTGCGCTTCTACGACCGCGAGGCGGGTGCGATCCGCATCGACGGCATCGACATCGCCAGCGTCACTCAGGACTCGCTGCGTGCGCAGATCGGCATGGTGACCCAGGACACCTCGCTGCTGCACCGCTCTGTGCGCGAGAACATCCTCTACGGCCGCCCGGACGCGAGCGAGGCGGAGATGATCGAGGCCGCGCGGCGCGCCGAAGCGCATGAATTCATCCTCGGCCTGAGCGATGCCAAGGGCCGCACCGGTTACGACGCCCAGGTCGGCGAACGCGGCGTCAAGTTGTCGGGCGGCCAGCGCCAGCGCATCGCGATCGCACGCGTGCTGCTGAAGAACGCCCCGATCCTGGTGCTCGACGAGGCCACCTCGGCGCTCGACTCCGAGGCCGAAGCCGCGATCCAGGAGAATCTCTACCGGCTGATGGAAGGCAAGACGGTGATCGCGATCGCACATCGGCTGTCGACGATCGCAGCGATGGACCGTCTGATCATCATGGAGCGCGGCCGGATCGTCGAACAGGGCACGCACGAGGCGCTGATCGCAGCCAACGGCATCTACGCGCAACTGTGGCGGCGGCAGTCGGGCGGTTTCCTGCAGGACGACGCGCCCTGAGCCCACGCCGCGACGGGCCGCGCCCGTCGCTCAACCTGGCGTCGGCGCCGGGGTCTCGGTGCGATCGGCACCGTCGGTCGGCGCGGCCGCCTCGCTGTCGTCGGCCGAGGTCTCGGACGGCCGGGCGGGCGTGTCGCCGCCCTGCGCGGTCGGCGTGCGCGCATCGCGCGGCGCTGGCGCGGCGGGCGCCGGCTCGGTGGCGCGGCGGGCCGTCCCGGTGGGCACGCCGAGGATGCGCAGCCGGCTGGCGATGCCCGCAGCCGCCGTCATCTCCCCGACCAGGTCGAACTCCGACAGCGGACTCTCCGATGGGCACTGCGCGTCCGGGAAGCCGAAGCGCCCGCGCAGTTCCAGGCCGCAGGCGGTCATCGCCTCGACGTCGCGGTCGGGCGCATTGCAGGTCGCGTCGAAGGCGCGGATGTAGGAATCGCGGCGCGCGACGAAGTCCTGTCCGCACTTGCGCATCAGCCGCAGCCGGTCGAGATCGTCCTGCGCCGGATTCACCCCGTCCAGACCATAGAGCTTGAGCTCGTCGGGGGTGAGGATGCGCAGGCTGCGGTTGGGCACGGCCATCATCAGGTCGGCGACCGCGACTGCGGCGCCATTGCGCTCCAGGTAATCGCGTACCCGGCCGTAGACCGCCCGCAGCTCACGGTTGAGCTCGGCCCGGGTCGACGCGCTCGAGCTCATGCGGATGATCCGGTGGATGCCGACCCGTCCGCCGATCAGCCGGGTGTCGCCGCCGGCGAGCAGGAACACGCAGGAACTGTGGCAGGCTGCGCCCTCGCGCACCCAGATCGTCCAGCGCGACTCGGCGATCACGTCGCCGGCACGGATCGCTTCCTCGACCATGCCGCCACTCGAGTCAAGATCGAGCACCCGCTTGTCGATCTTCAACTCATCGGCGACCGCGGCCAGGCGCTGCATCAACCGGGTGAAGTCCTGGGTCACGCGGCCCTTGAAGCGCAGCCGGAACACCCCGCGTTCGGCGCACGGCGCCATTGCCTCGCGCAGCGCCGCGCGGTCGAACGCCTTCAGCACGTCGCCATCGCCGGCCGTGGCGTAGTCCAGTTCGCAGCTCAGCGACGCGGTCGCGCCCTCGAGCGTCATCGGCGACCAGTCGACTTCGGCCGGATCGGCCGTTTCGACAGGCGGCGGCGCCACATCGGGCAAGTCCTCCGTCGCGAGCGGTGCGGTGCTGACCGCGCCGCCCTCCTCCGGACTGGACACCTCGACGGTCTCCACCGCCTGGTCGACCGGGGCGGGCGCGCGCTGGCAGCCGACCACGGCCAGACACAGGATCAACGGCAGGCACGAACGCCAGGACGACATGGACGCAACGGACTCCGGCTAGGGGGCGCGAAATGATCCGTCCAGTGTAGGGACTTGGCCGGCGACCGTCCGAATGCGATGTGAATGCCGCCGGACCGTCCGCGCCGAAGGCGTGCTCAGCGCGCCAGCCGCGGCAGCAGCGCCGCGTGGAACTGCTCGGGCGCCTCGACCTGCGGTGAGTGCCCCAGCGCCGGGAACTCGACCAGTTCGGCATCGGGGATCGCCTGGACCGTGCGTCGACCGAGCGCCGGGTAGTCACCCAGCCGCGCGGCGATCTGCGGCGGCGCGCGGTGGGCGCCCGGCGCGGTGCGGTCCTTGCCGCCGATCATCAGCAGCGTCGGCACGCGCAGCTTCGGGAACTCATGCACCACCGGCTGCGTGAACACCATCTCCGACGTCTGGGCTTGGTTCCAGGCCACGAGCTCGCCGTCGGGGCCGGCGTACAGGCCGGCCAGCATCTCGACCCAGCGGTCGTAGCGCGGGTCCCAGCGACCGTCGTAATAGAACTTGCGCTGATAGGCCCGGATGCTCTCGGCGGTCGTCCTGCGCTCGCCTTCCATCAACTGATCGACCGTCGCGTACGGCACGCCCTCGGCCTGCCAGTCCTCGAGCCCGATCGGATTGACCAGCACCAGCCGCGCGACCGCATCGGGATACTGCAGCGCGTAGCGGGTCGCCAGCATGCCGCCCATCGAGTGGCCGATCAGCACCGGGCGCTCGACCCCCAACGCCTGCAGCAAGCCGTGGGTGTTGGCGGCGAGCTGGGCGAACGAGAACTGGTAGCCGCGCGGCTTGCTCGATCCGCAGAAGCCGACCTGGTCGGGCGCGACGACCCGCCAGCCGGCGCCGACCAGCGCCGCGATCGTGTCCTCCCAGGTCTCCGCGCAGAAGTTCTTGCCGTGCAGCAGCACGGCCGTGCGCCCATTACCCGGCCCTTCCGGCCGCACGTCCAGGTAGGCCATCGACAGCGCCTGGCCCTGCGAGGTCAGCGCATGCGCCTGGCGCGGGTACGGGGACTCGAAGTCCTGCAACTCGCCACCGTCGGGCGAGGCGGATGCGGACGCGGCCGACAGTGCGGCGAGCGACAGGAAGAGCGAACACAAGCGCGGCATGGGAAACCTCGTACAGGCGTGCATCGACGATGATGCCATCGGCGGCCGGCGGTGCGACCGGCTCAGCGTTCGGGCACCGTCCACAGATAGATGCGCGTGCCGTCGACCTCCTGCGTGGCCTCGGGCGTCCACTGGTCGGCCATGTCGAAGGCGTGGCTGACGATCCGTGTGCCGGGCTTGAGCTCGGCGAGCAGTTTCGGGCGCAGTTTCACATTGAGGCTCTGCAGCAGATACAGCGTGACGACGCTGGCCTCGCTGATGTCCTCCTGGAACAGGTCGGCCTCTTTGAACGTGACCAGGTCGGTGACGCCGGCCGCTTCGGCGTTGGCGTTCGCCTCGCGTACGCGCACCGGGTTGATGTCGATGCCGACCGCGCGCACGCCGAAGCGTTGCGCCGCCGCGATCGGGATGCGGCCATCGCCCGAGCCCAGGTCGTAGAGCACGTCGCCCTCGCCGACCTTGGCCAGATTGAGCATCGCATCGACCACCGGTTCGGGTGTCGGCACGTAGATCACATCGGGCTCGCGCGACGGCGGCGGCGCGCCTTCGGCGAACGGCGAGTCCGGACCGATCTGCGCGGTGACCGTCGGCACCGCGGTGGGCGCGCCGTCTGCGCTCGTCGCTGCGGGGACGCCGGCATCGGCCGTGGCCTGCGATGGCTGCGGATCCCGCGTGCAGGCCGTCATCAAAGCGGGCACCAGCACGCACAGCGCGAGCGCGGGACGGGACGAGGTCGATCGGATCATGGCGAGGTCTCCTCAGGACGGGTGGACGGTCGAAGCCGGAGCAACAGCAGCCCGCCGATGGCGAGCACGACGACGCCGACCAGCGCGCCGCGCCCGGTGTAGGCCAGGCTCGCATACAGCAGGTAGGCGCTGGTCGCGCAGAACAGCAGCGGCAGCGCGGGATACAGCGGTACCCGGAATGGGCGTGGCTGGTCGGGGTCGCGCCGGCGCAGCACGAACAGTGCGATGCCCACCAGCAGGAAGAACAGCCAGAACACCGGCGCGGTGTACTCCACCGCGACCTCGAAGCCATCGCGCGCGAACGCGCCCAGCACGACCAGCGCCAGTGCCAGCACGCCTTGGACCAGGATCGCCGCGCGCGGCGCGCCGCTGCGTGCATCCCAGCGGCCGATGACGCCCAGCGCCGGGAAATCGCGCCCCACCGCATACACGCTGCGCGCGCCGGTGATCAGCGTCGCATTGGCCGAGGTCAGTGCCGCGGCGACCACGATCGCGCTCATCAACGCCGCGCCGCTCGGCCCGAAGACCCGGCCCATCACCTCGGCCGCGACGGCGTTGTGCTCCGCCATGCCGCCCAGGCCGAGCACGCGCAGATAAGCCAGGTTGACCAGCACGTACAGCGCGGCGATCGCGATCAGGCTGAGCACCAGCACACGCGGCATCCAGCGGCGCGCGTCGCGGACCTCGGCGGTGATGTAGACCGCCTCGTTCCAGCCGCCGTAGGTCAGCAGTACGAACACCAGGACCAGGCCGATCGCGCTGTCGCCGTCGCTGCCGGGCACCGGTGCGATGCCGGTGGGCGCGAACGCCAGCCCCGCGACGACGATCAACAGCACGCCGGCGATCTCGACGATCGTCAGCCACGTCTGCACCGCCGCACTCTGGCGCGTACCGATCCAGTTGATCGCCGATAGCGCGATCACCGCCGCGGCCGCAACCAGCGCCGATGCGCCGCCGCCCAGGTCGAACAGCTGCGCCATGTAGTCGCCGACGATGAAGCACAGCAACGCGATCGATCCGGTCTGGATCACCGCCATCCGCGCCCACGCGAACAGGAAGGCCATGCGCGGCCCGTAGGCGCGGCGCAGGTAGGCGTAGTCGCCGCCCGCCTGCGGGTAAGTCGTGGCCAGTTCGGCGTAGCACAGCGCCCCGACGATCGACAGGGCACCGCCGGCGATCCAGGCGAGCAGCAGCGCCACTTCGCTGCTGGAGGCGCCGGCCACCAGCGAGGGGGTCCGGAAGATGCCGGCGCCGACGACGATGCCGATCGTGATCGCGAACGCATCGCGCGCACGTAATGTGGCGCGCGGGGGCGCAGGGTCGGCCATCTCGGGCCGGCGTTCGCTTGCGTCCATGAGGCTCCAGAGTGACGGGAGGTCGCCGACGGCGAACCGGCGGCGCGGGACTGCTGGGCCATCCGATTCAACCACTGCCTCGATGGCAGTCATGTGAACGCGGCCGCCGCACTGCACGCCGCTGACGACGCGCGCGCATTGAGGCGCGACGCGCGATCGCACGCACAGGCATCGCCCACGGAAGCGGCGACGCGCGTTGTGGCGGCGGACTGAGGACCGCTTTCGGATCGGTGCGCGTTTCCCCTCCCCCGCTTGCGGGGGCGGACCGGGGTGGGGGCGAGCCGCCAAAGGCGATCGCGCGCGTCAGCGGTCGCGCATCGCCTCGAGCACCCCGAACAGGCTTCGCAGATCCTGCGCATTGTGCAGGCCGACGCGCCGCAGCTTGTCGGCGCTGCCGCCGCGCAGATAGCCCAGCCACGCCGCCGGCGCCTCGCTGCCGGGCAGGTCGTCCTCGCGCAGCACGCCGAGCAGTTCGCGCTCGACGGTCGCCAGCCGGCAATTGGCCCAGACGCCGCGATAGCGCCGCCGCACCGGGTGCAGCAGGTCGACGTGACGCAGATCGATCAGCGGATCGCGCATCCGCGCCAGACGGTAGCGCGTGGTCAGCAGCGGACGGTCGTAGCAGCGCCCGTTGTAGCTCACCAGCACGGTCTGCCGCCGCAGCCAGCTGGCGAAGACCTTCAGCATCTCGCGTTCGGCGCCAAGGGTGGTGATGCACAGCTGACGGATCCGCAGCCGGCCGTCGACGAAGTCCGCCGCGCCGATCATGAAGGCGCGGGTGCCGGTGCCGCCGGCCAGGCCGGTGGTCTCGGTGTCGAACGCAAGCAGGTCGCCGCGCCGCGCGGTGTCGTGGCGAATGTCGTGCAGCGCCAGTTCGGCATCGTCGTGCGACCAGGCCGCGACCTGCTCGAGATAGCGCAGGCCCGGCGCGATCTCCTCGCCCGGTAGCCTGCGATCGACCGGCGCGGCCGGGCGCGGCGCCATCGCCGGCGTGCGCAGCTTCATCAGCTTGCGCAGCTGCTCGGCGACGACCTCCGGCGAACGCTGTGCATCGGCGCGCGGCCACTGCGCGCGCGGCGGCAGCGCGGGACCCATCGGCCGGGCCGGCGCGACGCTCGGCAGCGCGGTGCCGGCCTGGTTGCGCAGCAATCCCAGCCGCTTGGCCAGCGCGCTCATGGACGCGCGCTCAAGCGGCCACCAGCAGGTCGATCACGCGCGCGGCCAGTTGCCGCGGCGTGCGCTCGGCGTCCTCCTCGGACGCGAGAATCGGCCCGACGCAGGCCGGGCAGCCGGCGCGACAACCGCAGCCGCCGATCAGCGCCGCGGCTTGCGCGAGCAATTCGTCGCGACGTTCGAACAACGGCGAAGACAGGCCGACGCCGCCGGGGTAGTTGTCGTAGAGATACAGCGTCGGCGCGAAGCGGCCGATGTGGGCGATGTCGATCGCCGCGCCCTCGCCGTCGCGCAACTGTCCGCGCCCGCGCTGGTCGGCGGTCGCAAACCACGTGCCATCGCCGCTGCCCACGGCTTTCTGCAGGTCGCGGCTCTCGGCCATCACCGCGACCTGCGCCACCAAGTGCAGCGCGTACGAGGCGCCGAGGAATCCGTCGAGCGCCTCATGCCGCGCGTCGAACGCGGCATCGAGCGCACGCTGCGGCAACTGCCACCACACCGCGCTGGTGTGCAGTTCCTGGTCGGGCAAGTTGACCGGCCCGTAGCCGATGTTCTCGTGGGTATGGAAGCGGATCTTCTTGTAGCCCGACACCCGCCGCACCACGTGCACCTCGCCCAGGTGCGCGCTGCCTTGCCCGGCATCGGCCTGCTCGGCGTCGTCGAGCACCTTGAGCTTGGTGTAGTCGATCGCGTCGGTGTAGTAATCGACATGGGTGCGCTGCACATAGGCCTTGCGGCCGTCCCAGTCCAGGCGTTCGACCTGGAACGGCTCGGACTGGATCATGTGGATCGCGCCCTCGTAGAGCGTGAGTGCGGCCGCCGAGTAATCGACCTCGGCGATGATCGTCTGCCGGCCGTCGGTGCGGTCGACGACCACGAAGTTGCCGTCGGCGACCGAGCGCAGATTCACCGCCTGCGCCGGGTAGCTGTCGGCGATCCACTCCCAGCGGTCGCCCTCGTGGTGCAGCACGCCCGACTCGGCCAGCACCTCCAGCCACGGCAGCGGCGCGATGGGGCCGAACATATCGCCGTCGACGAACGGCAGCTCGAACGCGGCGCAGCGGATGTGGTCGAGCAGGATCAGCGGCTGGTCGGGCTCGATGCGCGCGTGCTCGGGGTTGGCCTGGGCGAAGAACTCCGGATGCCGCACCACGTACTGGTCCATCGGCTCGGAGCTGGCGACCAGCACGCCGACCGAGGGCTGCTGCCGGCGGCCTGCGCGACCGAAGCGCTGCCAGGTCGCCGAGATGCTGCCCGGATAGCCGTTGAGCACGACCACATCGAGGCTGCCGATGTCGACCCCCAGTTCCAGCGCCGAGGTGCTGACGATGCCGTCGATGGTGCCGGCGCGCATCTCGCGCTCGGCCGCCCGGCGTTCGGTCGGCAGATAGCCGCCGCGGTAGGCGCGGATGCGGCGCGGCTTGCGCGGGTCGTGGTCGAAGACCTCCTTGAGATACTTGGTCAACACCTCGACCATCAGCCGGGTCTGACAGAACACCAGCGTCTTGAGGCCCGAGCGGATCGCCAGCCGCGCGATGCGGTTGGACTGCGAGCGCGCCGATGCGCGCAGGCCCAGGTCCGGATTGACCACCGGCGGGTTCCACAGCAGCACGTGCTTGTCGCCGCGCGGCGCCCCGCCGTCGTCGATCGCCTCGAGCTGCGCGTCGTCGACCTCGATCAGCGCGCGCCCGTGTTCGCGGGCATTGCCGATCGTCGCCGAGCACAGGATGAACTGCGGGGTCACGCCGTAGAACGCGCACACGCGCTTGAGCCGGCGGATCACATTGGCCACGTGCGAACCGAACACGCCGCGGTAGGTGTGGATCTCGTCGATCACCACATAGCGCAGGTTCTCGAAGAACTGCGCCCACTTGGTGTGATGCGGCAGGATCGCCTGGTGCAGCATGTCGGGGTTGCTGACAACGATGTCGCCATTGATGCGGATCGCCTGGCGCGCGTCCCCGGGCGTGTCGCCGTCGAAGGTCGCCGCGCGCAGGCCGAGCTCGCCGGCAGCATTGAGTTCCAGCAACTCGGCCACCTGGTCCTGCGCCAGTGCCTTGGTCGGGAACAGGTACAGCGCCTTGCTGCGCGCGGTGATCGCCGCCGACAGCACCGGCAGCGTGTAGCACAGCGACTTGCCCGACGCGGTCGGGGTGGCGACGACGACGTGCCGCCCGGCCTGGGTCGCGGCCCAGGCCTGCGCCTGGTGGCTGTAGAGTCGGTCGATGCCGCGGCTGCGCAGCGCGCCCGCCAGCGCCTCGGGCACGTCGGCGGGCATCGGCGCGTAGCGTCCTGGCTGGCCGGGCAACAGCAGGCTGCCGGTGATGCGCCCGGGATACTTGGCCGACAACTTGGTCGCAAGCGCAGTGCCGGGCGCGGTGCCGGCCGGGGTCGCGGGCAGCGTGTCGGGTTTGAGAATCGCGTTCAGACAGCACGCTCCGGGCGGCAGGCGGGGCGCGAGCGTGCCCGCGCCCCGTCTCACAACGCGAGACTGCGGCCGCAGACGCCACCGTTCACGGGCGCAGGACCGCCCGCGCCCTAGCATCGGGCGCTCCTTTCCCCCGTTGGAGACCCCGATGCAGACCCTGGACGGCAAGACGATCGCCATTCTCGCCACTGACGGCTTCGAGCAATCGGAGCTCGAAAAACCCCTGCAGGCGCTGCGCGAGGCCGGCGCCCGCGTCGACGTCGTATCGCCCGGCGATGCCAAGTCGATCAAGGGCTGGGACCAGAAAGACTGGGGCCGCAGCGTCGATGTCGACGTGTCGCTGTCCAAGGCCGATCCCGGCCGCTACGACGCGCTGGTGCTGCCCGGCGGGCAGATCAACCCCGACAACTTGCGCAAAGACGCCGATGCGGTCGCGTTCGTGCGCAGCTTCGGCCAGAGCGGCAAGCCGGTCGCCGCGATCTGCCACGGCCCCTGGCTGCTGGTCGAAAGCGGCCTGGCCAAGGGCCGCAAGGTCACGTCCTGGGCGTCGATCAAGACCGACCTGATCAATGCCGGCGCTGACTGGCAGGACGCGGAAGTCGTCGTCGACGGCAATCTGATCACCAGCCGCAAGCCCGACGACATCCCGGCTTTCAACGCCGCGATCGCCAAGGCCGTCGCAGGCTGATGAAGGTCATGCCCTGAACGCCGGACTCTGAAATAAAAAGCCCTGCTCTGAACATGATGCGCTGGAGGCCATGCCGATGACGATCGAATTGCAGATGCTGGCCGGGTCGATCGTCCTCGGCTTGGTCCACGTGCTGATCGCAGCCGGGTTCTCGACCGCGCAACGCGGCCTGGCCTGGAACGCGAGCAACCGCGACGGCGCGGTGCCACCGCTCACCGGCGCCGCGCAGCGGTTGTCGGCGGCGAGCCGCAACTTCCTCGAGACCTTTCCGTTCTTCGCGGCTGCGGTGCTGGCGGTGGTGCTGGCCGGTCGCGCCGACGCCACCACCGCACTGGGCGCCCAGGTGTACCTGTGGGCGCGTGTGGCCTATCTGCCGGTGTACGGCATCGGTATCCCCTACCTGCGCAGCGCCATCTGGACGGTCGCGACGGTGGGGTTGGTGATGGTGCTGGCGGGGCTGTTCTGAACGCGGCCGCGTTGTCATTGAAATCCAACATTGGATTCACGGAAAACAGACGATCCGCGCCGTAGCCTGCGCGCTCCCAAGTTCCCGGCAACACGCAGATGGCCCGTTCCGAATCCGATCAGATGCTGGTGCTCTCGCTGGGTCGCAATGGACGTGCGTCGTATCCCGAGCGTCCCTGGGAAGAGATCGAGCCGGTGCTGCGGCGGGTCTGGGAGTTCGATGGCCGCTTGCGTGCCTGGCACGACGTCCGCGCCCAAGTGCAGGCGGCCTGGCATGCGCATGACACGCGCCCGCGCCGCGAACACCGTCGCGCGGCGGCCGCGGGCCAGGTCAGCCGCGCGGTTTGACGCCTGCTCGATGTCGCCTCGACGGCAGTGGGGCGGCACGCAATCACGCGCGACGCAGGCATGACCGGGTCACGACACGGCGCTCACAGGCGCTTGCCGCCCGCGTGACGCGGTCGCGCCGATAGTGTCCGCACCGCAGACCGGAGACCGCCATGAGCAAAGCCAACCCCACCCGCCCCAACGCCCCGAGCGAGGAATCGTCGATACGCGACCGCGAGGATCTGCCGCCAACGCGCGGGCCGGCGTTAAAGGACCCGCGTTCGCAGTCGGCGCTCGACAACATTGGTCTCGACGACCAGGCTGACCTGCTCGATCCCGAACTCGACGATCAAATCGGCGATCGCGACGCAAGCGGGCATTCGTTCGCCGACGACGTGCGCAGCGATACCGGCGTGGAGAACGGCGAACCGAAGTGAACGCGCCTGTGCCCGGTGGCCGTCGTCGGCCCCGGGCACAGCGCAGAGTGCGTAGTCAGACCCCAGGACGGCGATACAGAGCTGCGTTGATGCACGAGAACACGCTGACGATGAACCAGCCGAACGGCAGCAGCGAGACCGTCAGCAGCCAGGTGATCGCGAATGCGATGCAGCCGGCCAGAAACCACAGCACCGCCGACAGCAGCCGGCCCTGAACCAATTGCCCGAGGCCGGGCACGATGAAACTGCAGATGGCGGCGATGACATTGCCAGCCGAACCCTGTCCACTCATGAAGCGATCTCCTGCACGTTGGAATAGCCACGATGGTCCACGACGGGCGCGCGGCGCGATGTGAATGCGCCTTGCGGGACCCGCGACGGCCCGCCTGTCATTAGGCTGGTGACCCGATCGCAATGCGGGCATGCCGTCAGCGCGTGATATCGCCCCCAAGCTGGCGCCCTTGGCCGAACGCGGGGGAGCCGCAACGACAACGGGCGCATTCGACCAAGAATGCGCCCGTTGCGTCGTGCTTGTCGATCGACGATGTCACCCGACCCGGAAACGGTCGTTGTCGTCGCGGCCGCTGCCGGTGTACTCGCCGCTCGTATAGCGGTCGTGCGAGATGTAGGCATCCTCCACCGCGGCCTTGGCGCGGTCCCACTCCAGACGCGAGTTGCCGCGTCGCGTCGCCCAGTCGCGCGCGAGTTCGCCTGCCAGCGCGTCGTCCCAGTCGCGATTGGCATGGCGCGAGCGCGCGTAGGCGCCGTAGCGGTACGCCGGCTGGTAGTCCTCGTAGCGGTCGTCTGCGCTGCGGTACGGCGCATTCTCGAACGCCTTGGCATGGTAGTCGTCGCTGCGCTGGTACAGGTCGTAGGTCCGATCCGTGCGCTCCCAGGCATCGCGAACCGCCGGTTGTGCGTCTTCCCACGCCAGCTTCGACTCGGCCCTGGCCGATTCCCAATCGCGGCGCAGCTGCGCCTCCGACTCGTCCCAACTGCGGGTCCGGTCCGCCTCGCGCGCCTGCAGGCCGAAGCCGTATGCCGGCGCGTAGTCGCGGTCGTAGTCGTGTTCGGGCTTGACGTAGGGGCGGTCGCGATGCGCATCACGCCAGTACTCCACTTCGCCGGTCGGATCGATGCGCTCGGCCACGCCCTTGCCGATCGCCGCACCGGCGACCACGCCGACCGCCGCGCCGATCAGGGTCCCGACCGGTCCGAAAACGGTCCCGGCCGCAGCGCCGGCGGCCATGCCGCCTGCCGCGCCGCCGACACCGACGCCGATCGGATGGGCGCCGGGCGTCTTGGTGATCGGATCGCGATTGAGGTCGCGGCCGCCGTCTCGGATGTCGTTGTGCTTGGTCATCTGCTTGGCT
Organism: Luteimonas sp. S4-F44; assembly: GCF_022637415.1. NCBI lineage: Bacteria > Pseudomonadati > Pseudomonadota > Gammaproteobacteria > Lysobacterales > Lysobacteraceae > Luteimonas > Luteimonas sp. S4-F44. Next base: position 1,048,158 of record NZ_CP093340.1, on the reverse strand, counting down.
CCGTTGATCGAAATGTGCGATCACCGTGCGGAGTCCGGGATGAAGCCGCCGTGGCGGAATCGGGAATGCGCGCCCGTTGCGTTCAGCTGTCGCGGCCTGCCAGATCGATGCTCCGCCGGCGCGCCCGCGCACGTGGACGCTGCAGCCGCGGCAGCGCGCCGACGACCAGCAACGCGACGAGCGTGGTCGCCAGCGCCACCATTTCCTGGCCCATGCCGGCGGCCATGCCGATCGCCGCGGTCATCCAGACTCCAGCCGCGGTCGTCAGGCCTTCGATGCGCTCGCCCTTGTCCAGCTTGAGGATCGCGCCCGCCCCCAGAAAGCCGATACCCGACACGATGCCCTGCATCACCCGAGTCACGTCAGCGCCGTCGATGTCCGACAGCAACGGCGCGAGCACGAACAGCGCCGAGCCGATCGACACCAGGATATGCGTCTTCAATCCCGCAGCGCGTCCCTTGTGCTCGCGCTCCCAGCCGACCAAGCCGCCGAGCAGCGCGGCCACCAGCACGCGGACCACGATGGTGGTCAAGGTGTCGGGATCGGGCAACGCCAGTTCGCGCGCCACGGCATCGAGCACTTGGTCGAGCACGCTCATCGCGCAGGAACTCCAGCGGCAAGGTCAGCGAGGTGGGTCGCGATCGGCATCGGAGCACTCCGTCATGGGATGTGCGCAGGACGCTAGCGCGCGGCCGGTCTGGTCGCGGTGATGGCGCAGGCTGCGCCTTGCGACCGCGTCGCCCCTCGCGCATCGGGCCGGGGTTCCGATCGCCGCACGCCGGGCAAGGCGAATGCAGCGACCCGAGCACGCAGCGCGATCGCCCGCGGCCCTGTCCCGATTGCGGCGGCCGGCATGCAAACGGGGACGGCTTCCGCCGTCCCCGTCGGTCACACTGCATCGATCCGGTCGCGCCGGGTCAGTCGACGCAGATCGTCCACGCCACGCCGTCGCGCACCCGCTGCTGGCAGCCGAACGGGTTGGTGTCGACGCTGCACTGGCCCTGCACGCGCGCGCTGTCGACGGTGCCTTCCGGCGCCAGGCACTGGCCCTGGCACTGCTGGCTGTCGGTGCAGGCCTTGCCGGCATCGACGGTCTGCAGCAGACACTGTGGGACCGGCGCCCGTCCCAGTTGTTTCCACTCGCCGCCGCGTCGCAGGCAGTCGGTCTCGTTGGTCACCGACGCGACCGCGGGACCGGCCTTGGGCCGGACGGTGTCGCGCTCGGCAGGCGCGCTGCAGGCGGCCAGCAGCGCGATGAGCAGGACGGGAACGATGCGCTTGAACATGGGTGGGCTCTCGCCAGACGAAGGAAGGACGAGTCTAGAACCGAGGATGTGAATCCGGCAGCAGAGCGCCCGCCGGCCGCCTCGTCCCGCGCCCTCCCCCGCTTGCGGGAGAGGGCCGGGTGACGGCGTGCGTTCGCCTCAGCGTCGGCCCTGCCCGCGTTCGCGCATCACGTGCGCGTCGTCGAGCCAGTTCGCGCCCTTGTTCTTGAGGAAGAACACGTAGACCACCAGCGACACAGCGATCACCGTCGTCGCGTAGATCACGAACGCGGTCACCTGGTCGGACTTGAGCGCGGCCTGGTAGAGCACCGGCGCGGTCCCGCCGAAGGCCGAGTTGGCCAGCGCGTAGCCCAGGCCGACGCCCAGCGCGCGCACGTGGGTGGGGAACAGTTCGGCCTTCACCACCGCGTTGATCGACGTGTAGCCGGTCAGGATCACGAAGCCGGCGCCCAGGATCAGGAACGCCGACAGTGCGCTGGTCTGCTGCGGCAGCGCGGTGACCATGTAACCGGTATAGAGCACGCCGCCGATGCCGAAGAACACCAGCAGCGACTTGCGCCCGATGATGTCCGACAACCAGCCGCCGACCGGCTGAAGCACCATCAAAAAGGCCAGCAGCGCCAGATTGATCCAGGTGCCGGTGATTGCATCGCCGCCGGCGAACGCGGTTTGGATCATCTTCGGGCCGTTGACCGAGTACGTGTAGAACGCGATCGTGCCGCCCGCGGTGATCAGGAAGCACAGCAGCAGCGGACGCCACTGGTTGACGAAGAGCTCGCGCAGCGACCCCGATGCGCGTGCGCCGCCCGTCTTGGCGGCCTCGATCGATTCGGTCTCCAGCGACTCGTCCATCGTGCGCCGCAGCCAGAACACCACGATCGCCGCGACGCCGCCCAGCGCGAAGGCCAGGCGCCAGCCCCACTCGGAAATCTGCGCGGTGTCGAGCGACAACAGCATCGCCAGCAACGTGGCCTGAGCCAGCACATGGCCACCGACCAGGGTCACGTAATGGAACGAGGACAGAAAGCCGCGGCGACCGGGAATCGCGGCCTCGGACATGTAGGTCGCGCTGGCACCGTACTCGCCGCCGGTCGCGAAGCCCTGCACCAGGCGCGCGAGCAACAGGATGATCGGCGCGGCGATGCCGATCGTGGCGACAGTCGGGGTGATGGCGATCACGAACGAGCAGCCGGCCATCATTGACACCGAGACCGTCAGCGCCAAGCGCCGGCCGTAGCGGTCGGCGAAGCGGCCGAAGTACCAGGCGCCGATCGGGCGCATCAGGAAGGTCATCGCGAAGATGCCCCACACGTAGAGCGTGGCGTTCTTGTCCTCGGGCGAGAAGAACTGCGACTCGAAGTACGCCGCGAATACCGAGTAGACATAGACGTCGAACCATTCGACGAGGTTGCCGGCCGAGCCCTTCAGCGTATTCGATACCGACCGGCGCAAGCTGGCGGGATGGGTCGCGCTGGGCGCGGCGGAAGACGCGGAATTGCTGGACACACGCATGGGCAAGGCTCGCCGGGTCAGGGACCCGCGAGTATAGAGGTCCGCGCGGAAGGCCATGTCGGCGATCGCGATGCACCCTGCCGGACGCGCGTGCGCGCCCGGCGCATCCGCCCGCGCCGATGCGTACGCAATCAGGCCGGCGATGCCTCCGCACCGCCGCGCGCCAGCGGGTCGGGCAGCGGCGCGCCGGTCGCGACGAACGACAGCGACACCGAGTTGAGACAATGCCGCTCATAGGTCGGCGGCGGCCCGTCCGGGAACACGTGCCCCAGGTGGCTGCCGCAGCGCGCGCAGACCTCCTCGACGCGGATCATGCCGTGGCTGGTGTCGCGGATGCGGCCGATATGCGCGTCGTCGATCGGCGCGAAGAAGCTCGGCCAGCCGGTGCCCGAGTCAAACTTGGCGCTGGAGCGGAACAGCGGCAGGCCGCACAGCCGGCAGCAGTAGGTGCCTTCGCGCTTGTTGTCGAGGAACACACCGCAGAACGGCGCCTCGGTGCCGTGTTGCAGCAGCACGCGGCGTTCGTCGGCGGACAGGCCGGCTTCCAGGGCTGTGCGCTCGGCGGCGCTGGGCGGACGCAGATCAAACGAGGACACGGCATGCTCCGGTGGCGATCGACCCTCAACAACTGGCGATGCACAGACCGCATTGCAAGCCCCGGCCAGCCCGCCGCGTCCCGCCGCCTGGCGGCCCGATACGGCGCGCGCTACTCCGTTCGCAGATCGAGTCCCGCGTCCACCAGCGGTGTCAGCACCCCGACCTCCTCGACCGGCGACTTCGCCAGCCGCAGCGTGCGCAGACCGTGCATCGCGCGCAGTGGCGATACATCGCGCACCCGCGTCTCTTCCATCGTCAGCCAGCGCAGCCTGGGCAACCCGGCCAGCACCGAGACATCGTCGACGGGGGTGCGTGACAGGTCCAGGGTTTCGAGCAACCGCAACGGGGCGAGCACGGCCATGTCGTCGAACGCAGTATCGGCCAGGTCCAGCGTCTGGAGTGCGGTCAATTCCGCGATGACCGAGAAATCGGTCACCGACGTTCCGCGCAGGCCCAGGTCGATGAGGTGGGCATGGCCGGCCAGCGCCGAGAGATCCTGCACCGGTGCGTTGGTCAGCGACAGCCGCTCGAGCCGGCGCAGGCCCGCGACCGGCGCGAGCGCGGCGACCCGGGTGTCGTGCAGATGCAACAGACGCAGAGCCGGCATCCCGGCGACCACATCGATGCGTGCGACCCGGGTCGACCCCAGCGCCAGTGATTCGAGCTGCCGCATCCCGGCCAGCGGCGTCAGATCGGCGATCGTGCTGCCGGCGAGCCCGAGCTCGGTCAGCCTGGTCAAGCCGGCCAGCGGCCGATAGTCCGCGACCTGGCTGTTGGCCAGCGACAAGGTTCTGAGCGTCGAGAGCCTGGCCAACGGCGCGATATCGGTGAACGGATTGTTGTTGAGCAAGGCGCTCTCAAGCGCGGGCAGATCGGCGATCGGCGACAGGTCGTCGATCGCGTTGTCTCCCAGGTCCAGCGTCCTGAGCGCGGGCTTGTCGCGCAGGAACGCGATATCGCGCACGCCTGCGCTGGCGAGATTGAGCAGGCGCAGTTCGCCGAGCGAGCCCAGCGACGAGAAGTCCTGCACCTCGGTCTGCGACAGCGTCAGCACGCGCAGATCCGGCAACGTGGCGAGCGCGGAGATGTCACGCACCAGACTGCTCGTCAGGTACAGCGTACGCAGCGCGGGCAAGCCCGACAGCGCATCCAGGTCGCCGATTCGCGTGCCATGGAGATTGAGCGTTTCCAGGGTGCGCAGCGCCGAGAGCGGCGCGATATCGTGCACCGCGGTCTCGTACAAGCTGAGGGTCTTGAGCGACGGCAGGCCCGCCAGCGGCGCGACATCGACCACCCCGGAGCGACTGAGGTCGATCGACTCGAGTCCGTCCCAGGGCGCCAGGGCAGACAGATCATGCAACTGCGGCAGGTGCATCAGATCGAGCGTCTTGCCGTCGAAGCCGGCATTGACCGCCATGATGTCGGCGGCGGCGATGCCGGGATTGTCGGCCGCCAGGGCGGCCGCGAGCCGCGCGAGCGCTGTATCCGGTGCTGCCGGCAGGTCGCATCGCGCCCGCACCGTCTGGTCGTGCACATAGCCGCTGCGCAGTGCGCCGCCACCCGCGTCCAACAGACTCACGCGATGGTAGCCGTGCCCCTCCGGCGTGGTGATGGTGTCCTCGACGCGCAGGCGTTGCCCGTTGGGCATCCGCGCCGTCGCCGGATACTGGCGCGCGCTCGGCCCGTCGCGCAGATGGGTGTAGGCACTGGCGGTGTTGCAGACCTGCACGAACGTCCCACGCTCGACCGGCGCCGCCAGGGCCACCGGCGCCACGCCCACCAGCCACGCCGCGCAGGCGGCCAGACGATCGATTCGCTTCATTGCCGCGCCCCCTTGCTTGGACCTGACCTGGTACTCAGACCCGCCGCACGCACGATACGCCCGGCGCACGCCCCCCTCGTGTAGCCGCTGCCCGCGCCGCGCGACCCGCGCGTCAGGGTGACACAGTCAGCCGAGCATCGGCAGGTCCAGGCCCTGCGCCTTCGCGCACTCGGCAGCGATGGCGTAGCCGGCATCCGCATGCCGCATCACGCCGGTCGCCGGGTCGTTCCACAGCACGCGCTCGATGCGCCGGTCGGCGGCCTCGCTGCCGTCGCAGACGATCACCACGCCCGAATGCTGCGAGTAGCCCATGCCGACGCCGCCACCGTGATGCAGCGACACCCAGGTCGCCCCACCGGCGACGTTGAGCATCGCGTTGAGCAGCGGCCAGTCGCTGACCGCATCGCTGCCGTCGCGCATCGCCTCGGTCTCGCGGTTCGGGGAGGCGACCGAGCCCGAATCGAGGTGATCGCGGCCGATCACGATCGGCGCCTTGAGTTCGCCATTGCGCACCATCTCGTTGAACGCCAGGCCCAGCTTGTGGCGCAGGCCCAGCCCGACCCAGCAGATCCGTGCCGGCAGGCCCTGGAAGGCGATGCGCTCGGCGGCCATGTCCAGCCAGCGATGCAGATGGGGGTCGTCGGGAATCAGCGCCTTGACCTTGGCATCGGTCCTGGCGATGTCCTCCGGATCGCCGCTCAGCGCGACCCAGCGGAACGGGCCGATGCCGCGACAGAACAGCGGACGCACATAGGCGGGCACGAAGCCGGGAAAATCGAAGGCGTTTTCCAGCCCCTCGTCCTTGGCCATCTGGCGGATGTTGTTGCCGTAGTCGACGGTCGGGATGCCTTGTGCGTGGAAGGCCAGCATCGCCTCGACATGGACGCGCATGGAGGCCTTCGCCGCGTCGCGCACTGCGTCGGGATGGGCGGACTGCTCGGCCAGCCAGTGCTCGACCGTCCAGCCGATCGGCAGGTAGCCGTGCACCGGGTCGTGCGCGCTGGTCTGGTCGGTCACGCAGTCCGGACGCACGCCGCGCCGCACCAGTTCGGGCAGGACCTCGGCCGCATTGCCGAGCAGCGCGATCGATTTCGCCTCGCCTGCCTGCGTGTAGCGCGCGATGCGCGTCAGGGCGTCGTCCAGGTCGGCGGCCTGCTCGTCGACGTAGCGGGTCTTGAGCCGGAAGTCGATCCGGCTCTGCTGGCACTCGATCGTCAGCGAGCACGCGCCGGCCAGGCTCGCGGCCAGCGGCTGCGCCCCGCCCATGCCGCCCAGGCCCGCGGTCAGGATCCATTTGCCGGTCAAGTCGCCGCCGTAATGCTGGCGGCCCATCTCGACGAAGGTTTCGTAGGTGCCCTGCACAATGCCCTGGCTGCCGATGTAGATCCAACTGCCGGCGGTCATCTGGCCGTACATCGCCAGGCCCTTGCGGTCGAGTTCGTGGAAGTGTTCCCACGTCGCCCAGTGCGGCACGAGATTGGAATTGGCGATCAGCACGCGCGGCGCGTCGGCATGCGTGCGGAACACCCCGACCGGTTTGCCCGACTGCACCAGCAACGTCTGATCGTCCTCGAGCGTCTTGAGCGTCTCGAGGATGGCGTCGTAGCAGGCCCAGTCGCGCGCGGCGCGGCCGATGCCGCCGTAGACCACGAGATCCTCCGGGCGTTCGGCGACCTCGGGATCGAGATTGTTCTGCAGCATGCGGAACGGCGCTTCGGTCAGCCACGAGCGGCAGGTCAGGGCGCTGCCGCGGGGCGCGCGGATCGTGCGGGACGGGTCGTGGCGCGAGGCGTCGGTCATGGCGGCACTCGATAGGGCGATGGCCCGATTATCGCACCGGCGCAGCGGACGGCCTGACGCGCTGCGGCGTGAATGCCGCGGCCGCCGGCCGCTATGCTCGCGCGCATGCGCCCCGTCTCGCTCGCCATCGCCGCCGTGCTTGCTGCGTCCGCCGCCGTCGGCGCGTCACCCTTGCCTGCCCCCGCTGCGACCCCCGCCAAGACCGACGCCCCGCGCGTGCTGGTGTTCACCCGCACCGCGGGCTACCGCCACGAGGCGATCCCCACCACAATCGCGACCTTGCGCGCACTCGGCGCACAGGCCGGCGTCGAGATCGAGGAGAGCGAAGACCCCACGCATTTCGACGATGCGACGCTGGCCGGTTACCGCGCAGTCGTGTTCGCGCACACCACGCGCGAAGTGCTTGATGGAGACCAGCAAGCGGCCTTCGAACGCTATGTCGGCCACGGCGGCGGCTACCTGGGCATCCACGCCGCCGCCGACAGCGGCTACACCTGGCCGTGGTACGGCGACCTGGTCGGCGCCTGGTTCGCGCGCCACCCGGAGGGACTGCAGGCGGTGCGCGTGGTGTTCGAACAGGACCCTGCACCACTGGGCCGACGCGACTGGCGGGTCGTCGACGAGATCTACGACTACCGCCGCAACCCGCGTGCGGACGTGCGGGTGATCGCGTCGGTCGATCCGCACTCGCATGCCGCCGGCGGCATGGGCGACGACCATCCCATCGCGTGGTGCCACACACGCGCCGGCGGCCGCGCCTGGTACACCGGGCTCGGCCACGACCCGGCGCTGTACGCCGACCCGGTGTTCCGCGCGCATCTGTTGCAGGGGCTGCGCTGGACGACCGGCCAGGCCGACGACTGCTGAGCCCGGACATGGAAACGCCCGGACAGGCCGGGCGTTTCGCGAACACACACCTGGACGGCGCTCAGAACACCGACGGGTCCAGCCGGCGCAGGGCGTCCTTGACGTCCACCGAGCCGGTGCGCTCGATGTCGCTGCGGGTGTAGACCCGGCCGCCACCGTTGACACATTCCTGCTCGGCGCGCTTGGAGCGCGCGTTGCGCGCCGCGGTCACGCGCGACCCGGTCTCGCGGATGCAGAAACGATCCGACGGGCTGGCACGCTGGCCGCGCTCGCGCACCGCCTCTTCCTCTTCCTCGTGCTGCTGCGCCTGTGCGACATGCGACACCGCACCGAGCGCCAGGCCGGCGCACAGCGCCGCCATCCACCATCTGCTGTTCATCGCGCACTCCCGGTTGCTGATCCTGCTGCGCACGATACGCTCCCCGCTCCACCCCGTGGTCTGCGCCCGCTGAACGTTCAGCTTTCCAGAGCGCAAAAACCGGGGTCAGAGTGCAATTTTCCAGCCAACGGGATCACAGTGCCATGCCACTGAAATTGCACTCTGACCCCGGTGTTGGCTTTGGACTGTCATCTGGGCTCGGTATCCTGTGTGGATGATCGATGTCGCGTTTGTGCGCCGGATGGCGCCGTCTGTTCTTGTCTCCGTGGTGCTTTGCAGCGTGCTCGTGCTGGTGGGCTGCGCGAGCCGCGCCGCGTCGCCCGCTGCGACAAACCCGCGGCCCACGCTGCTGCTGATTTCGCTCGACGGCGTGCGCCCCGACTATCTGGGCCGCGGGGAAACGCCGCATCTCGACGCGCTCGCGCGCGGCGGCGTGCATGGCTGGATGCGGCCGTCGTATCCGTCGCTGACCTTTCCCAACCACTACACGCTGGTCACCGGGCTGCGCCCCGACCGCCACGGCATCGTGCACAACTCGATGCATGACACCGCGCTGGGCGACTTCAAACTGTCCGACCGCAGCGCCGTCGAGAACGCGGCCTGGTGGAACGATGGCGAGCCGCTGTGGGTGACCGCCGAGAACGCCGGGCTGGCGACCGCCACACTGTCGTGGCCCGGCAGCGAGGCGCCGGTGCGCGGCGTGCGGCCGACGCGCTGGCTGCCGTTCGACAAGACCCGCCCGCTCGACACGCGCGTGGACACGATGCTCGGTTGGCTGTCCGAACCCGATGCCACCCGCCCACGGCTGGCGACGCTGTACTTCGAGCATGTGGACTCGGCCGGTCACCACGATGGCCCCAATGCCCCGCAGACGCATGCGGCGTTGCGCGAGGTCGACGCGGCGATCGGCCGGCTCGTCGCCGGCCTGCGCGCGCGCGGCGTGTTCGATCGCACAAGCATCGTCGTCGTCTCCGACCACGGCATGGCCGAGGTTGCGCCCGGTCACGCGATCGCGGTCGAGGACATGGTGGCGCCCGAGGAAGCGCGTGTGGTCTCGATCGGCCAAGTCGTGGGCATCGCGCCGCTTCCCGGTCACGAGGCCGCGGTCGCTGCACGCCTGCTCGGCGCGCACCCGCGCTACGACTGCTGGCGCAAAGAGGCATTGCCGGCGCGCTGGGCCTACGGCCGCCATCCACGCGTGCCGCCCATCGTCTGCCAGATGCACGAGGGCTGGGACGCGCTGCCGCGCGAGACCGTCGCCACGCGCGATGCCGGGCCACGCGGCTCGCACGGCTTCGATCCGGCACTGCCATCGATGCGGGCGGTGTTCATCGCGCACGGGCCGGCGTTCCGCGAAGGCGTCGTTCTGAACGGTTTCGACAACGTCGACGTCTATCCGTTGTTGGCCCGGCTGATCGGCGTGGCGCCGGCCGATCACGATGGCGACGCCGCGACACTGCTGCCAGCCCTGCGGTCCGGCGATCGCCGCTGAGCGCGGCGGCGGCGCGCCCTGCGGGGGCGGACTGCATTCATGTCCGAAAACGGCCAGTCCTGCGCCGGGCGCGGTGCTAGCCTGCGGGCATGTCGTCGTTCCCCGCCCTGCCCGATCCCGCCGTCTGCGAGCAGGCACGCCTGAGCCGCGACGCCCGCTTCGACGGGCTGTTCTTCACCGCGGTGCGCACCACCGGCATCTACTGCCGCCCGGTGTGCCCGGCACCGCCACCGCGGGCCGAAAACGTGACCTATTACGCCAATGCGGCCGCAGCCCAGGCCGACGGCTTCCGGCCCTGCCTGCGCTGCCGCCCGGAACTGGCACCGGGTGACGGACACTGGCACCGCGGCGACGATGTCGTGGCACGTGCGCTGGCGCTGATCGATCGCGGCGCGCTCGACGACGCGCCGCTGGCGTCGCTGGCGGCACAGCTGCACTTGGGCGAACGCCAGTTGCGGCGGTTATTCGTCGAGCGCCTGGGCGCAGCGCCGATCGGCGTACGCGGGACGCGCCGCCTGCTGTTCGCCAAGCAACTGCTGACCGAGACCGCGCTGCCGGTCACCGAAGTCGCGCTGGCCGCCGGCTTCGCCAGCCTGCGCCGGTTCAACACCGCATTCCGCGAGGCCTACCGCATGGCGCCGCGCGATCTGCGTCGGCAACCCGGGACGGCTGTTGCGAGCGACGGGCTGGTGCTCCGGCTCGGCTATCGGCCCCCGTACGACTTCCCCGCGATGCTGGACTTCCTGCGCAGCCGCGCGCTGCCGGGCATTGAACGCATCGATGAGTCCAGTTACACCCGGGTCGTTGGCGACGCGGCGGCGGCGGGTTGGCTGCGCGTGTCGCACTGGCCGGCCACGGCGGCCGGGCCGGCGCATGCCTTGCGGCTCGAACTGCACGGCATCGCGCCGACGCGGCTGCAGGACACGGTGCGGCGCGTGCGGCGAATGTTCGATCTCGACGCCGAGCCAACCGCAATCGCCACGCACCTGGCGCAGGATCCACGGTTGGCGCCGCTGCTGCGCGCGCGGCCGGGCCTGCGCCTGCCCAGCGGCTGGGACGGGTTCGAGATCGCGGTCCGCGCGGTGATCGGCCAGCAGGTCAGCGTGGCCGCCGCGCGCACGCTGACCGCACGGCTGTCGCAGCGCTTCGGCCAGCCCCTGCCCGAGATGCTGGCCGCCCAGGGATTCGCCCATCTTTTCCCGACGCCCGAGGCACTGGTCGACGGCGACTTCGACGGCCTCGGCCTGATCGGCAGCCGCATCGCGACGATCCGCGCGATCGCCGCGGCTCTGCTCGACGGCCGCGTGGATTTCGACCCGGCGCGCACGCTCGACGAGACGGTCGCCCGCTGGACTGCCCTGCCCGGCATCGGCCCCTGGACCGCGCAGTACATCGCGCTGCGCGCGCTCGGCCATCCCGATGCGTTTCCCGCCCAGGACCTGGTGCTGCAGAAGGCCGTGCCCACCGATGGCAGCCGGCTCGATGCGCGCGCGCTGCAGGCACGCGCACAGGCCTGGCGACCCTGGCGCGGCTACGCGGTCTTCCACCTGTGGCGCGATGCCGCGCTATCGGCCTCACCCGCCGCCTCTCGCTCCCGGAGCCCCCGATGACCCTCCCGACCGTCTTCACCACCTCGCTCGACACCCCGATCGGCCCGCTGCAGCTCGCCGCTTCCGATGCCGGCCTGCACGCGATCGACTTCGCGCAATCGCGGCCGCCGCTGCGTGGACGCGCGCACTGGCAGGCCGGCGACCACCCGCTGCTGCGCGAGACTGCGGCGCAACTTCGCGCCTACTTCGATCATCGGCTGCGGACCTTCGACCTGCCGCTGGCCGCCGACGGCACCGCGTTCCAGCGCGAGGTCTGGCGGGCGCTCGCGCGCATTCCCTACGGCACCACAACCAGCTACGTGGGACTGGCACGCGAGCTCGGCCGGCCGACCGCCAGCCGCGCGGTCGGCGCCGCGAACGGGCGCAACCCGATCCCGATCGTCGTGCCCTGCCACCGGGTGATCGGCGCCAGCGGCGCACTGACCGGTTTCGCCGGTGGCGTGCCGACGAAGCAATTCCTGCTCGAGCTCGAAGGCGCACTGCCTGCCGCCAACCGCCTGTTCGCCGCGCACACGGCGGCGCCGGCCGCGTAGCCGACCTGCCTGGCATCGACCTGTCGCGACGTGCGACTCAACGCAGGGCCGGTCGTTCCTGGGTGAGATGCGCGGCGATCAGGCGCCGGAACGGCGTGAGCCGCTGCGCGATGCGCAGCGTGGCGCTGCGGACCAGGCGCGCCGGCGCGCGGTCGTCGGTATAGAGGCTGGCGACGATGCCGGTCGCGGCGAACAGCGGCCACGTCGCCAGCCGGTGCTGTCGTTGAAAACGTGCGAGCACCGCGCGTCCGGCAATGTCGCGGCCCGCGTCCTGTGCCCGGCGGATGCCGTTGGCCAGGCGCTCGGCGCCCTGCAGGCCGAGGTTGAAACCGTGCGCGGTGACCGGATGCATGCCGACGGCGGCATCGCCGATCAGCGCCGCACGCTCGGCGACGAAACGGTCGGCATAGACGCCGACCAGCGGATAGACATGGCGCGTGCCGACCGTGGTCATCGTGCCCAGCCGGTCGAGGAACCGGCGCTGGATGTCGGCCGCGAACGCGACATCGTCCATCGCCTCGACCTGCGCCATCGCCTCCGGCGCCAAGGTCAGCACCACCGATGCCCGGCCGGCGTCGAGCGGCAGCAGCGCCATCGTCTGGCCATGCCCGAACCATTCCCAGGCGACGTGGTCGTGCGGGCGCTCGTGCGCGACGCGGCACACCAGCATCCGCTTGCCGAAATCGCGCATGCGCGCGCCGATGCCGAGCATGCGGCGCACGTCCGAGAACCGGCTGTCAGCGGCGACCAACAGGCGCGCCGACACGGTCTTGTCGTCATCGAGGGCGAGCTCGACGCTGTCGCCGCGGCGGGTGACGCCACGCACCGCGGTGTCGCAGATCAATTCCACGTTCGCCAGGCCGTCGACGGCATCGAACGCCGCCTGTCGGATCTGGTGATTGGGGACCAGCCAGCCGAGCTGGCGGCCGTTGCCGTCGCCGGCGGTGATCGTCAGGCCGGTGTCGGCGTCGCCGTTGAGGATGCGGGCATCGCGCAGGTCGAAGATCTGCGCCGGATCGAGCCGGGCCCACAGCCCCAGGGTCTCCATGATCCGGCGGGAGCCGTGGGTCAACGCGATCTCGCGACCGTCGAACGCGGGCTTGGCGATCGCCTCGTGCGACTGGCGCTCGATCAGCGCGATCTTCAACCCCGTGCCGGCCAGCGCGCGGGCGAAGCACAAGCCGGCCGGTCCGGCCCCGACGATGGCGATGTCGACCTGCATGCGCACGCCTCCAGCAAACGAACAATACGGGCAGGATACCGACGTCGGCCGGCACCCCGCGTTGACCTGAATCAAGCGCTGCGGCAGCGCGCCACCGTCACAGCGCCAGCAGCCGGCGCATCGCGTCGGCATGGCCCTGCGCTGCCTGCGCGTGCAGCCGGTGGCGTCCGTCGACGACCAGCCGATTGCCGGCGACCTCGACCTCGCGCACCAGCGGCCGGTTGCCGGCGAACAGCCAGCGGTCGGCGACGTCGGCCGGCGTGGCACCGGCGAGCAACGGTGCATCGGCGTCGAGCACAACGGCATCGTCGCGCTGCGCGAACCCGGTCGCCGCCGAGGCGCTGGCCGCCACGCCGGCGAGCAGCGTCGCACCGACGCTCGGCGATGCCGACCCAACCGCGACGTTACGTCGCCGCCCGGCCAGACGCTGGCCGTACTCCAGCCAGCGCAGTTCCTCGACCGGCGACACCGAGATGTGGGAGTCAGAGCCGATGCCCCAGGCCCCCCCCGCATCGAGATAGGCGCGCAGCGGGAACAGACCGTCGCCGAGATTGGCCTCGGTCGTCGGGCACAGCGCGACGGTCGCACCGCTGCGCGCGATGCCGGCGATCTCGTCCGCGTCCAGGTGGGTCGCGTGCACCAGCGTCCAGCGCGCATCGACCGGCGCGTGATCGAGCAGCCAGGCCACCGGGCGCGCCCCGCGCAGCGCGATGCAGTCCTCGACCTCGGCGGTCTGTTCGGCGATGTGGAGATGCACGCGCGCCTGCGGCGGCAGCGCGGCGAGCACCGCCGCCATCGCATCGCGCGGGACCGCTCGCAGGCTGTGCAGCGCGCAGCCCACGCGCAGGCCTGCCCCCTGGCGCGCGTGCAGATCCGTGAACAGCCGCAGATAGCCATCGATGTCGTGGCCGAAGCGCTGCTGACGCGGGCCCAGCGGCCGCCCGTCGAAGCCGCCCGTCATGTACAGCACCGGCAACAGCGTCAGCCGGATGCCAGTCGTCTCGGCCGCCTCGATCAGCGCATCGGCCATTGCCGATACCGGCGCATACGGTCGGCCGTCGGGCGCATGGTGCACATAGTGGAACTCGCAGACGGCCGTATAGCCGGCTTCGAGCATCTCGACGTAGAGCTGGGTGGCGACCGCGCGCAGCGTGTCGGGATCGAAGCGCGCGGCCATCCGGTACATCGTCTCGCGCCAGGTCCAGAACGAATCGGCCGGATCGGTCTGCACCTCGGCCAGACCGGCCATCGCGCGCTGGAACGCGTGCGAGTGCAGATTGGCGATGCCCGGCAGGCGCCAGCCTGCGGACGTGCGCTGGATCGGAACCGGCGGAAGGTCTGACATTGGGGCGACTCCGGAAGCGAGTGCGATAGGCTAGCCTGTCTGTCCGGGGGGAGCATCGCAGGCACGCGTCGTGGGGGTGCTGCTGCTCGTGCTCGCCACGTCCTGCGCGTTCTCGTGATGATGGCGCAGGCGCCGCCCGCGACGCGACGGCCGCGGCGCGGGCGACGGCGATGGGCCATGGCTTCAACGGGCGCGACGACAACGACGGAGGCGACGATGGGAGCGACTGAACGCTGGGATGGGCTGATCATCGGGCCAACCCTGGTCACGCTCGCCGAAGACACCGGCTATGGGCTGATCGAAGACGGCGCACTGGGTTGGCGCGACGGCACGATCGTGCACGTCGGCCCCCGCGCCGCGCTGCCGGCGCCGGCGGCGCAGTTGGCCGAGCGGGTGATCGAGGCCGAGGGCCTGCTCACGCCGGGTCTCGTCGACTGCCACACCCACCTGGTGTTCGGCGGCGACCGCGCCGCGGAGTTCGAACAGCGCCTGCAGGGCGTGAGCTACGAGGCCATCGCGCGCAGCGGCGGCGGCATCGTCTCCACCGTACGCGCAACCCGCGCCGCCGACGAGGACGCGCTGCTCGTGCAGTCGTTGCCGCGTGCGCGTGCGCTGATCGCCGATGGTGCGACGACGCTGGAGATCAAGTCCGGCTACGGCCTGGACTTCGACCACGAACGCAAGATGCTGCGCGTCGCGCGGCGCATCGGTCAGGCGCTGGGCATCACCGTGCGCACGACGTTCCTTGGCGCGCATGCCCTGCCGCCTGAGTACGTCGGGCGCAGCGACGCCTACATCGACGCGGTCTGCGATTGGCTGCCGCGCCTGCACGAGGAAGGCCTGGTGGACGCGGTCGATGCGTTCGCCGAGCGCATCGCCTTCGATGCGACGCAGACGCGCCGGGTGTTCGAGGTCGCGCGCGCGCTCGGCGTGCCGGTCAAACTGCACGCCGACCAGCTCAGCGATGGTGACGGCGCCGCGCTGGTGGCCGCGTTCGGCGGCCTGTCGGCCGACCATGTCGAGCACACTTCGCAGGCCGGCGTCGACGCGATGGCGGCGGCCGGCACGGTCGCAGTGCTGTTGCCCGGGGCCTTCCACGTGCTGCGCGAAACCCGGCTGCCGCCGCTCGACGCCTTCCGCGCCGCGGGCGTACCGATGGCCGTAGCGACCGACTGCAACCCCGGCACCTCGCCGCTGCTGTCGCTGCGCCAGGCGATGCAGTTGGCAGTCACCCATTTCCGCCTCACCCCCGAAGAAGCCCTGCGCGGGGCGACCGTGCACGCGGCACGCGCGCTGGGGCTGACCGATCGCGGGCGCCTGATGCCGGGCCTGCGCGCAGACTTCGCCTGCTGGCGCCTCGCACAGCCAGCAGAACTCGTCTATTGGCTCGGCGGCCCGATGCTCGAGATGGCCTTCGCCGCCGGCCACCGTCTGCCCTGACCCTCCTCAAGGACCCATCCGTATGCGCCTGCTTCCGCTCGCCCTCGCTCTCGCCCCGCTGCTGACCGTGGCCGCTGCCCAGGCCGACGAGGCCGCACGCACACTGGCCCAGAACGCGATCATCGTCGACACCCACATCGATGCGCCCGGCGTGCTGCTCGAGCGCTGGGCCGACCTCGGCGAGACCGCGCCCGACCGAGAATTCGACTACCCGCGCGCGCGCGCCGGCGGCCTGGATGTGGCCTTCATGTCGATCTACACCTCGGCCGGACAGGACGCTGCCGGCACCGCGCGCGAGATCGCGCACCGACAGATCGACGCGGTCGAGGCGCTGACCGCGCGCCATCCCGACCGCTTCGCGATCCTGCGCTCGCCCCGCGATGTCGAGCGCCTGCGCACCGCAGCGGACGGCAGCCAACGCGTGCTGTTGCCGCTGGGCATGGAGAACGCCGCGCCAATCGGCGACGACCTGTCGCAACTCACGGCCTTCTTCGATCGCGGCGTGCGCTACATCACGCTTGCGCACAGCGCCGCCAACCGGGTCGCCGACTCGTCCTATGGCAAAGCGCGCCGCTGGAACGGCCTGAGCCCGTTCGGGCGCCAGGTCATCGCCGAGATGAACCGGCTCGGGATCATGGTCGATGTCTCGCACATCTCTGACGCGTCTGCCGAACAGGCGATCGCGCTGAGCACGGTGCCGGTGATCGCAAGCCATTCGGCATTCCGGCACTTCACGCCCGGCTTCGAGCGCAACATCAGCGATGCGCTCGCCCGCGCGATCGCCGCCAAGGGCGGCGTGGTGCAGATTCCGTTCGGCACCGCGTTCGTCGATGCACAGACCGCCGCCGACACCCAGGCCTGGTTCGACGCGGTCGCGGCCTTCGACGCGGACAATGCCCAGCGCGTCGCCGCCGGGGAACCGGCGCTCGATGCTGCCCAGTTCCAGCGCGACTGGGCCGCCGCGCATCCCGCACGTGAGACGCCGCTCGAATCGGTGCTGCAGCAGATCGACCACGGCGTGCGCCTGCTCGGCGTCGACCACGTCGGCCTCGGCTCTGATTTCGACGGCGTCGACGGCGCCCTGGCGCAAGGCCTGCACGACGTGTCCGATTTCCCCAACCTGGTGGCCGGACTGCAGGCGCGCGGCTATGCCGAAGCGGACATCCGCAAGATCATCGGCGGCAACCTGCTGCGGGTCTGGACCGAGGTCGAGGCCGGCGCCGGCCGCTGAAGCGGCAGGCCAGCCCGTGACACGCGAAAGCCCCGCCTGGGCGGGGCTTTCGGCATGACCGGCGTCGCCACCGGTCGCGTCCTGCCATCGGCCCGGTCCCGGCGCCAAGCGCCGGACCTGGGCCTCGACGTCAGGAGGCCTTCTTGGCGACGGCCTTCTTGGCCGGGGCCTTGGCCACGGTCTTGGTGCCGGCCTTCTTCGCAACCGGTGCGGTCGCGGTGCCTGCGGCCTTGACGACGCCCTTCGAACGGGAATTGCCGTAGCTCGCGTTGTAGCGCTTGCCCTTGAGGGTCCTGCGGTCGCCCTTGCCCATGAATCTGCTCCTGATGTCCTGCGTGTATTGAATGCGGTAGACGCGAATGTGCGCCCGGCGGGCGCACAAGACCGCGGATTCTAGCATGCGGCCGGAGCCGCGCGACGCGTCAGCGTGCCTCGTGAAGATGGGTCAGCCGCAGGTTCAGCAGGTGCGCCCCGGCCAGCAACAGCCCGCCGATCGTCATCACCACCACATGGGTGAGCGTGTGGTCGTGCAGGTGGGTGAACGCGCCCGCCCATACCAGTGCCAGACCGGGCAGCAGCAGGAACCACGCGCGGAACGCGCGATGCCGGCGATAGCCCAGTGTCAGCGTGGTCAGGCCCAACAGGGTGGCGAACACGACGAAGGCCTGGTCGATATCGACCCAGCCGCCCAGGTTCAGCCCGAGCGCGGGCAGCAACGCAAGCGCCAGCGGCAGCAGGGCGCAATGGATCGCGCACAGGAACGAGGCAGCAAAACCGACGCGGTCGGCCCGACGGAGGGCGGAATCGTGTGCAGGCATGTCTTTTGGGGGATACGAAGGTCGATGTAACATTATAACATCCGTGTCTTGGCCACCAGTGTACCTCAACCGTATGAACGATCTCCGCACTTCCCCCCGCCTGCCGCGTCGCGCCCGCCTGACCGTCGCCATCGCCCTGTTGCTGCCCGCCACCGCGGCGGTCGCGCAGAACCAGACGCATGCCCACCCGACCACGCTCGACCGTGTCCAGGTGACCGCGACCCCGCTCGGCGGCGACGCCGAAGACCTCGCCCACCCCATTGAAATGCTTTACGGCGACGCGCTGGATGACCGCAAGGCCGGCAACCTGGGCGACACCGTGTCCACGCTGCCCGGCGTGCAGAGCGGCTTCTTTGGCACCGGCGTCGGCCGGCCGATTATCCGCGGACAGGAAGGCCCGCGCGTGCAGATCCTGTCCGGCGGCA
The DNA here is from genome assembly GCF_022637415.1 of Luteimonas sp. S4-F44. Taxonomy (NCBI): domain Bacteria; kingdom Pseudomonadati; phylum Pseudomonadota; class Gammaproteobacteria; order Lysobacterales; family Lysobacteraceae; genus Luteimonas; species Luteimonas sp. S4-F44. The sequence continues at coordinate 1,029,779 of NZ_CP093340.1, read as the reverse complement.
TCGGCAGCATGGATGCCTCGACCGTCAGCGCCGACCACGCGGTCAGCATCGAGCCCTTCCTTGCCGACCAGATCGAAGTGCTCAAGGGGCCGGCCAACCTGCTCTACGGCAGCGGCGCGGTCGGCGGCGCGGTCAATGTCGTCGACGGCCGCATCGCGCGCGCCGTGCCCGACCGGCCGGTCAGCGGCCGCGCGGAACTGCGTGCGGCCAGCGGCAATGGTGAGCGCAGCGGCATGTTCCGGCTCGATGGCGTCAACGGCGACAATCTGGTGCTGCATGTCGACGGCCTGGTCCGCAACACCGGCGACTTCGACATTCCAGGCTACGCGCAGGTGCCGGGCGACCATGATCATGGCGACCACGACGACCATGATCACGACCACGAGGCCGAAAACGCTTACGGGCGGCTGCCCAACAGCTCGATCCGCACGCGCGCCGGCGCGCTCGGCGCGACCTGGTTCGGCACACGCGGCCACCTGGGGCTCGCGGTCAGCACCTATCGCACCAACTACGGGCTGCCCGACGGCGCGCACGTACATGCCGAGGACGACCACGGGCATGGGCACGACGACGACCACGATCATGACCACGGCCATGACGACCACGATCACGACCACGGCGAGGACGGGCACGACCACGGCTCGGTGCGCATCGACATGGTGCAGAACCGCATCGACCTGAAAGGCGGCCTTTACGATCCGCTGCCGTTCCTGAGCGCAGTGAACCTGCGCGCGGCCTACAACGATTACGAGCACGTCGAGCTCGAGGGCGGCCTGGCGGCCACGCGCTTCACCAACAAGGGCACCGAGGCCCGCTTGGAAGCGATCCAGAACGAAATCGCCGGCTGGCGCGGCGCATTTGGGCTGCAGGTCGGCCACGTCGATTTCGGTGCCGTCGGCGAGGAGGCGTTCGTACCGCCGAGCGTCACCGACACGCTGGGCCTGTTCGTCGTACAGGAGAAAGAGTTCGGGCCGGTGAAGCTCGAGTTCGGCGGCCGCCACGAACGTGTCGAGATCGATCCGGCGGCTGGGACATCGCGCAAGTTCGACGCCAGCAGCCTGTCGGGCGCGGCGATCTGGCACCTGTCGGAAGTCTTCGACCTGCGCCTGGGCGCCGACCTGTCCGAGCGCGCACCGACCAACGAGGAACTGTTCGCCGCCGGCCCGCATATCGCCACCCGCTCGATCGAGATCGGCGATGCGGACCTGGGCACCGAGCGCGGACAGCGTCTGGAGATCGGACTGCATGCGCATACCGACCGGGTCGAGCTCAAGGCCGCGGTCTACCAGACGCGGTTCGATCGCTACACCTATCTGGCCGATACCGGCGTCGCCGAGCAGGGTTTCCCGGTGCGCTTGTGGACCCAGGGCGATGCGACGTTCCGTGGCGCCGAAGCCGAGGCGAAGTTCCACCTGGTCGAATCGGACGCGGGCGACTTCGACCTGCGCGTCTTCGGCGACGTCGTGCGCGCCGAGCTCGACGGCAGCGGGACCCGTCACGTGCACTTCGACGTGCCCCACGGCGACCATGCGCATCACTACCACGCCGACATCCCGCTCGGCGGCAACCTGCCGCGCATCGCACCGGCGCGGATCGGCGCCGATCTCAACTGGAGCCTCGGCGGCTGGCGTGCGAACATCGGCGCGGTGCGCTACCAGAAGCAGGACCGCGTGGCCGCGCTGGAGGACCCGAGCCCGGGCTACACCCTGGTCAACGCCGGGGTCGCCTGGCGTGTCGGCGAGGCCGACGGCACGCAGTGGGAACTGTTCCTCGACGGTCGCAACCTGACCGACCAGGAAGCGCGTGCGCACACCTCGTTGCTGCGCGACTACGCGCCATTGCCCGGCCGCACGATCGCCGGCGGCATCCGCGTGTTCTTCTGATGCGGTCCTGAGCCACCCGGCACCTTGTGCCCAGGTCCCGTCCCGGCTCGCCGGGGCGGGACGTCGCGTCGGCCCGCTGCAGCCCATCGCAGCCCTGCATCGCGCCCGCGCATGCAGGCAGGCGGCTTATCGGCCGTCGTGGCTCAGTGGGCGCCGCCGTTCACGCACTGGGCGCACAGGCCGTGCACTTCCAGCGTCTGCGCCTGCGGCATGAACCCCAGCGTGCGGGCGCGCGCATCGAGCGAGGCGACCACCGCCTCGTCTTCCAGTTCCACTGCGCTGTGGCACTGATCGCAGATCAGGAACGGCACCGAATGCTGCGCGGTGCTCGGATGATGGCAGGCGACAAAGGCATTGACCGACTGCAGCTTATGGATGAAGCCGTTGGCCAGCAGGAAGTCCAGCGCGCGGTAGACGGTCGGCGGCGCCGCAGCGCCCGGTCCCCCGCCATCGCGCACCTGATCGAGCAGGTCGTAGGCCTTCAGCGGCTTGCCGGCCTTGGCGATCAAGGCCAGCACGTGGCCGCGGATCGGGGTCAGCCGCAGCCCGCGTTCACTGCAGGCGCGTTCGACCGCCCGGACGAAACCGGCAGCGTCGTCGACGTGATGATGCGGATCGGTGCAGGCGTTGATCTGTCCCATCGTTAGATGATGGAGGCGTCGGGACGCGGACTCAAGCGGGCCCAGCCGCCTTCATCGCGCCGTCCACATCGCGCATCCGCAGGCGATTCGCAGCGCGTGCAGCTTCGTGACGAACGCCTGGACACCTCAGGCGTCGGGCGTCATCGCGATCGCGGCCTCGATCCTCCGCAGCGCCTCATTGCGGCCGGCCAGGTACACCGTGTGCCCGATGTCGGGGCTGACCTGGGTACCGGTGATCGCCACCCGCATCGGTTGGGCGACCTTGCCCATCCCTAAGCCGAGCACCTCGGCGGTCTCGTGCAAGGCCGCGCCGATCGCTTCTGCCGTCCAGTCCGGCAGCGCCGCCAGGCGCGTACGCGCATCGGCCAACGGCGCGCGCGCATCGGCCTTGAGATGCTTGGCCACGGCCTTGTCGTCGTACTCGGTCAATGGGCGGTACCAGACCGCCGCGCGCTCGGACATGTCCTTGAGCGTTTGCACCCGATCGCGCAGCGCGACCACCACATCGGCCGGCGCTGGGCCCGTCGACAGGTCGTAGCCGTCGCGGCGCAGGTGCCAGACCAGATGCGCGGCGACCGCGGCTGGATCGTCGGACTTCAGATACTGCTGATTGAGCCAACCGAGCTTGGCCGGATCCAGGCGCGAGGCCTTGGCGTTGACGTCCTTGAGGTCGAACAGCGCGCGCATCTCGTCGATCGAGAAGATCTCCTGGTCGCCGTGCGACCAGCCCAGCCGCACCAGGTAGTTGAGCAGCGCGTGCGGCAGGTAGCCGGCATCGCGGTACTGCATGACATCGGCCGCGCCGGTGCGCTTGGACAGCTTGGCGCCGTGCTCGTCGAGGATCATCGGCAGGTGCGAGAACGCCGGCGGCTGCGCGCCGAGTGCGCGGTAGATGTTGATCTGCCGCGGGGTGTTGTTGACGTGGTCGTCGCCGCGCACGACATCGGTGATGCCCATATCGAGATCGTCGACGACGACGGCGAAGTTGTAGGTCGCGTAGCCGTCCGGGCGGAACAGCACCAGATCGTCCAGCTCGCTGTTGGCGATCTCGATCCGGCCCTTGACCTTGTCGTCCCACACGACCGTGCCTTCGAGCGGATTCTTCAGGCGGATCACCCGGTTCGGGTCCTCGCGGCGCGGTTCGCCGCGCTCGCGATAGGCGCCGTCGTAGCGCGGCTTGTCGCCGCGGGCCATCGCCGCCTCGCGCATGGCATCGAGCTCGTCCTTCGACTCGTAGGCGTAGTAGGCCTTGCCGTCGGCGACGAGTTGCTCTGCGACCTCGCGATAGCGGTCGAGGCGCTGGGTCTGGTAGATCGGGCCTTCGTCGTAGTCCAGGCCGAGCCAGTCCATCGCCTCCAGAATCGCGTCGATCGCGGCCTGCGTGCTGCGTTCGCGATCGGTGTCCTCGATGCGAAGCACGAACTGTCCGCCGCGGCGGCGCGCTTCCAGCCAGCAGTACAGCGCGGTGCGTGCGCCGCCAATGTGCAGGTAGCCGGTGGGACTGGGCGCGAAGCGGGTACGGCAGCTCATGCGGAACGCTCGAAACGGGAAACCTCGCATTCTACTCGTGCCGCCCCCGCCGCCGGGACGCGCCGGGGGGCGGGCGGGCTTCTACAATGGCGCGATGACGACCTACTTCCTGTCCGATCTGCACCTTGACCCGGCGCGACCGGCGATCACCGAGCTGTTCGTGGCCTTCCTCGATGGCGAGGCGCGACAGGCGCAGGCCCTGTACGTGCTCGGTGATCTGTTCGAATCGTGGGTCGGCGACGACGACCCATCCGAGGCCGGCGCGCTGGTCGCAGACCGCCTGCGCGCGCTGTCGGACGCGGGTGTGCCGGTGGCCTTCATGCATGGCAACCGCGACTTCCTCGTTGGCGACGCCTGGGCGCGGCGCGCGGGCCTGCGGATCCTGCCCGACCCGGCGGTGATCCTGCTCTACGGCCGCCCGGTGCTGCTGACCCACGGTGATCTGCTGTGCACCGACGATGTCCAATACCAGGCGATCCGCGCACAGACCCGCGACCCGCGTTGGCAGGCGCAGATGCTCGCCCAGCCGCTGGCCGCGCGGCTGGCGTTCGCGCAGCAGGCGCGCAATGCCAGCCAGGCGCGCGCAGCCACGCTGCGCGAGGCCGGGACGATGGAGACCGTGACCGATGTCGCGCCGACCACGGTCGCCGAATGGTTCGTCCGCTACGGCATCGATACGATGATCCACGGCCACACCCACCGCCCCGCGATCCACGAGCTGCAGGTGGCCGGCCGCGCCTGCCGCCGCATTGTGCTCGGCGACTGGTTCGAACAGGGCTCGGTACTGCGCGCGAGCGCCGACGGCCGCTTCGACCTTTCGGCGCTGTAGACGGCCGACATCCACAACTCCACCCATCTGCGGGACGTGGCGGCACGTCACGCCCGCGCCCCGGAGCACCGCCTAGCCGGGAGTGACCTCCGTCTCCGCTGCCACGTCCACGCGATCGGGCGCGGCGCACGACGCCAGCGTCGGTGTGTCGAGCCCGCACTCCAACAGCAGGGGCGAAGGCAACCGACAGTCGGGATGCAAGCGATTGAGGAAGTGCAGCGATCCCGACACGCCGCTCATCAGCCCCGGCGTGTAGGTATCGCGCGCCAGCCCGCCGACTGCCCCACTGCACTCCTCCATCGCCGAGACGATACGGGCGCCGGCCGGCAATCCGTCATCGCGTCGCAAGCCCGGATCCAGCGCTGAAGCGCGCTCGAGCAGCTCCCACAGGCTCAGATCGCCATGGCAAAGCGTGTGGCTGATGCCCCAGCCGCGTCGCTCAGCCGCACGGACCGCCCGCCGCAACGTGTCGAGGTGACGCACTCCGCCGGTGCGCGCATAGAGATCGCAAGCAGCGAGTCCGATGCCGACGCTGCCGTGGCACCACGTGTCGGGAAAGTCCTTGGACTCCGGCTTGCGGACGTCGATCCAATCCCCCGCTGAATGGTCGTAGAGACCATCTTCAAAAACGAAAGCCTGCTCGGCCAGCGCTGCCCATCGATCACGCTCATGCTGCGTCCCCGCGGTGCTCGATGCGAGCCTCGCGAGCGCCCATCCGCTCCCCGTGGCGCCGTGCGCGAAGCCTCCCAGCGGCCGATCGAAGATGGCACTCGGCCAGCGCGCCCCCTGGGCATCGACGATCGCGGCCGCCTCCAGGTGGCGCCCAGCCTCGGCGGCCACTTCCAGCCACGCATCGTCTTCGTCCAACTGGGCCAGTTGCAGCAACGGTACGATCGCGCCGCTGACGCCTTCGAGCAGATCCAGATTGTCGTCTGGGCGGAACCCTCGTCGGGCCAGTGTGGTCGCGCTTCGGCGCGCACGCTCGAGCATCGCGGGATCGCTATCCAGGTGGTACAGGGTCGTCCAAGTCAGCACCTGCGACCCCAGGCCGATGAACCCGCCGACCGCATCGATCGGCTCTTGCTGTTCGAGCGTCTCCGCGACCCGGATTGCGCCCGCGATGGCGCTGTCCAGGCCGTCCACAGGATCAGCGCGTCCCAACCTGACTTCATGCCGGTAACCAGCCAGCGCGACAGCGATTCCTCCTAACCCGATGTAGAGATCGGACTGGAGCGTGCGCATCGTCCAGCCCTCCGCGCCGAGCACGGGACTGATCCACGCCGACGTCCCGTCCTCGCCGGACACCGACAGCCGCAGTAACTTCTCAACCGTCTCCCTCGCGAGCACGCGGCGCCGGCGATCCAGTCCGTCGGCATGCGGGCGGCGAGCCACGACATCGCGCGGCGCACTTTCGCGATTGGCGAGCTTGCCATTAAGGTAGGCCGTCACCAGCGCACCCCGGATCGTCAGTTCTTCCATCTCGAGACGCATGCCGCGCCAGCTATCCAAGGCCGCGTCGATGTCGACAGCAGACAGCATTTCGGAAAAGACGGGGATGTCGCCGTAGCGCATGTCTTCGACTTCGCCGGCGATCGTGTCCGAGTCGCGTGGCGCGACCGGCAATACGGCGGCATTGCGTTGCAGAATATCCCGAGCGCGCTCGAGCGCCGGAGGTTCGTTGTGTAGCGATGCGGGATGCCAGAGCATGCGCATCACTTCGGAGTACGCCTGCGTCGGACGCCGGATCCGCCTGGCCTCGCAACCGAAGAAGGGCGCGAGCAAGGGGCGCAGCTCCTTAGTGCGGTCGAGGGCCTGAAAGCGTGCGGTCAGCTCGGAAAATCCATCGACGACATGATTCCAGTACTGGGAGATGTCCGGGCGGGCACAAGGATGATTGCGTGCAGGTGGCAGTTCGACATCCGCAACCTGCATGCGGGCCGAGGTCGTACCGGCGTCGATGATCAGCGGGACCCGAATCTTCGGCTGCTCGTCGGGAAGCGCGCCTGCCGCCGAAATGTCCACCCCGTGCAGGCCGAGCATCGGTGCGCGAAACGGCACCAAGCCGGTACGCAATACCGAAGTGGTGATCAGTCGGCTCGCCGCATCCATCGCCGCGCCCAGTCCCGTCGACGGCACGTCAACCTCGGGTGCGAACAGGCTTTCGACGTCCACCGCCACCGGCACCGGCCCAACCGCGATGATGTTCTCGTGGTGCAGGTCGGTGCCGCCCAAAAGACGCATCACGGCCAGCCAATGGCCGATGTTGCGATAAAAGGCGGCCAGCTCTTCGTCGTCCTTGCAGTAGTGGTGCGTGGCGAATGCCGACCACCCATAACCTGCCCCCAGAAGCGCCGCCGGCACACGGATACGCAGCGGGTCGTCCCCGAGCACCCGTTCGAGAAAGCGCTCCAGCGCCATGTCGATCGCCACTGAGCGCGGCTTGTACATCACGCTGCCGCCCTCGAACTCCAGGTGCGCGACCGCCTGCCCACCGTTATGCACGTCCCCCTGCCCCAGGTGAAGAGCGCGCAGCATGCCCTCCTGACCCCCGATGAGGGCGCGCAATTGGGTGCGATCGTTGCCCAATCGCTGCACCATTGAGGCCAGCGCCGATGCCTGCTGGCGCAATGCCCGCTCAAGCCGGGGGCGCAGCGCAGGATATCGCCATGTGAGATGGGCGACGAACGCCGGTTGGCTGGAGCGCTCGATGAACTCATCAAAGCGCCCACGCTCGCCATCCTGCTGCAGGTGACCGGCCAATTGCGCCGCGTGCAGTTCCAACAACAACACCCGGTTGAGCTTGCGCCTCGCATTTGCCAACAGCGCGCGATGCGCCGCGGTGGACACGACGCCGCGTTCCTCCGGTGCGAGCCTTTGCGAAACGGCTGCCAGTCGAGCCTCCAAATCCTGGCGTGCATCCGAAATGATCACGTCGATCGCGCGATCGAACTCTGTACCTGCCACTCTGTCATCCATGCCGGTCTCCGCTCCTGCGAGCACGATGGCCATTGCATCCCGATCTGCATGACGCGCATCGCCACTTCCGAGCCGTGTTCCGGATCATCCCGGCGAGACGAGGACCGCGACCGGCTCCGCCGCGGAAGCGGACCCGCACTCGGCGAGCCCGCTTCCGCGTCCTATCAACAGCAGTGCGCCGGGATCGACGCCGTACAGGAACTGCATTGCGTCAGCAGCAAGAAACTCTTGTCGGTCATCGCCGCTTCGGTCGCGGCAATGCCCTCCACATACAATGCCCCCGCCGGGTTCTCGTAGCCATCTACGGTGTCGGCCCCACTCAGCCAGCCGCCAACGATTTCGTCGTGCTGCATGTCGTCTCTCCTTGTCGATTGCATCAACTTGCGAATGCCGCTTGCACGTCCGCCGGAACACATGCTCGACATTCCAGTCGAACGCACGCGCGGTACCTGGACGGGGCGTCGGCGTTGTAGCACTCCGGCCTACGGACGTCCTGCCCCAGGGGGATACTGGCCCTGTGCGGACAGGCCGTCTTTGATGAACGTCACAGTCCACCCTGCGTGCTACGGCACCAGACGCGGGGCTTGGCGGCTCATGATTGCCATGCAGTCGGCGTCCTTGCCCTCGCAGCGAGCCCTAACTGGATGCGCAGACCTGCGGCCTAGCCCTAGCCTTGCGCGACCGCCTGCAAGGCCGCGAGTTCCTCGGCGCTGAATCCGGCGGCGGCGCGGGCGTCGAGGTTGAACGGACCGTGCAGGACCGTGCGCGCGTAGTCGGCCAACAGTGCGCGGAACCTGGGCTCGGGGTCGATGCCATCGCGCGCGCAGTACCAGCGGAACCACCGGCTGCCGGCCGCGACGTGCGGGATTTCCTCGCGCAGAATGATCTCGAGGATGTCGGCGGTCGCGTCGTCGCCCAGCGCGCGCAGTTTGACGATCATCCCTGGGGTCACGTCGAGGCCGCGGGCTTCGAGCACGCGCGGCACCAACGCCATGCGCGCCAGGCCGTCGTGCGCGGTCTTCTCGCACATCTCCCACAGGCCGTTGTGCGCGTCGAAATCGCCGTAGTCGCGCCCGAACGCCCGCAAGCGGTCGCGCAGTAGCACGAAATGCCGGGCTTCGTCGTCGGCGATCGCGACCCAGTCGGCGTAGAACGCATCCGGCAGGCCGCGGAAGCGGTAGACCGCATCCCAGGCCAGGTCGATCGCGTTGAGCTCGATGTGCGCGATCGCGTGGAGAAACGCCGCGCGTCCTTCATCGCTGCCCAGCCCACGCCGCGGCAACTCGCGCGGATGCACCAGCCGCGGACGCGGCGGCCGGCCGGGCATGCGGATCGGCTCGGGCGGCGGTGGCGAGGCGGGCAGCAACAACCGCCCGGCGCGTTGCTGCGCGGCATGGTGCCGGGTCAGCGCGACCTTGGTGTCGGGATCACGCGCGTCCAGGCACTGGCGCGCCGCGGCCAGCAGGTCGAGCGCGTCGGCCACCGCCGCACTCACGCGCGGCGCTTGTTCTTGGCCTCGTCGGAGCGCAGCTGGCGCAGCCGTTCGAAATAGCCCGGCTCGATACCGGTGACGTACTCACCGCTGAAGCAGGAGCTGTCGAAGCGCAGATCGGGGAACTTGGGTCCGGCGACGGCGGCCTCGAGATCGGCCAGATCCTGGTAGATCAGCCAGTCGCAGCCCAGGAAGGCCTCGATCTCGGCCTCGGTGCGGTTGTGCGCGACCAGTTCGTCGACCGACGGCATGTCGATGCCGTAGATGTTGGGGTAACGGACCGGCGGCGCCGCGGAGGCCAGGTAGACCTTCTTGGCGCCGGCATCGCGCGCCATCTGCACGATCTGCTTGGACGTGGTGCCGCGCACGATCGAATCGTCGACCAGCAGCACGACACGGTTGCGAAATTCGAGCGGGATCGGGTTGAGCTTGCGCTTGACCGACTTCGCGCGTTCGCCCTGCCCCGGCATGATGAAGGTGCGGCCGACGTAGCGATTCTTGATGAAGCCCTCGCGGTACTTCACGCCCAGCACGTTGGCGATCTCCAGCGCGGAGTCGCGCGAGGTATCGGGGATCGGGATCACGGTGTCGATGCCGTGGTCCGGACGCAGCCGCAGGATCTTCTCGCCCAGGGTCACGCCCATGCGCATGCGCGCCTTGTGCACCGAAATGTTCTCGATCATCGAATCGGGGCGCGCGAAGTAGACGTACTCGAAGATGCACGGCGCGTGCGCCTGTTGCGGCGCGCACTGGCGATGGTGCAGTTCCCCGCGCGCGGTGACGACGATGCCCTCGCCGGGCTCGACATCGCGCAGCCTTTCGAAGCCGAGGATGTCGAGCGCGACCGATTCGGACGCCACCGCGTACTCGGTGCCCTCCTCGCTCTGCCGGCGGCCGAGCACCAGCGGACGGATGCCGTGCGGATCGCGGAACGCGACCAGGCCCAGGCCCAGCACGGTCGCCACGACCGCGTAGCCACCGCGCGCACGCCGGTTGACGCCCTCGATCGCGCGGAACGCGGCCTCGGGGGTCAACGCTTTTTCGCGATCGAGCTCGTGCGCGAACACGTTGAGCAGCACTTCCGAATCGGACTCGGTATTGACGTTGCGGCGATCGGTCTCGAACACCTGCTGGCGCAACTGGTCGGTGTTGACCAGATTGCCGTTGTGCGCGAGCGCGATACCAAATGGCGAATTGACGTAGAACGGCTGCGCCTCATCGCTGCCCTCGCTACCCGCGGTCGGATAGCGGCAATGGGCGATACCGACACGACCGCGCAACAGCGCCATCGTCTTGGCGTCGAACACGTCGCGCACCAGGCCGTTGCCCTTGTGCACGCGCAGCGCAGTGCCATTGGCGGTGGCGATGCCTGCCGCATCTTGCCCGCGGTGCTGCAGCACGGTCAGGCCGTCATACAACGCACCCGCGACTTCGGAGGTTCCGACGATCCCGACGATCCCGCACATGGCGATTCCAGTCCTGCTGGGCGCGCGGCGCGCGCCATTGAAAAGAAGAGGGGGAGACCCCGTTGCGCCCTGGCCTCAGGGATGCGACCGCACCAGGCCGTCGATCCCCACTTTGGCGCGCACCTGCGCCTTGAGTTGGTCGGCCTCGCCGCGGCTGGCGACCGGACCGGCCTTGACCCGGGTCAGCCGTCCCTTGTCGGTGGTGACGCTGTCGGTGAACGCGGTGATGCCGGCGCTGCGCAGGCGATCGCGCAGACGCTCGGCCTCGGCGGCCTGGCTGAAGGCGCCAAGCTGCACCACGAAGCCCACATCGGCCGTGCGAGTCGGAGTCGGAGTCGGAGTCGGAGTTGGAGCAGGCGCCGGCTTGGCCGCCGGGGGCGGCGTCTGCGCAGTGCGCGTCGGCTCGGCCGGCGGCGGCGTCGCAGGCTTGGGGCGCACCGGCGGCGGTGTCGATGCAGGCGCCTGCGTCTTCGCCGGAGCGGCAGCGGCGGCGTCGAGCGCGACCACGCGCGGGTTGACGTCGTCGCGCACCTGGGCCGCGCGCAGCCGCACGATCTCGGCTTCGGCGCGGCTCGCGTACGGCCCCAGCCGCACGCGTTGCGCCGGCCGCCCATTGAGCGTGAACGCCTCGCGATAGCCGGTCAGCGACGACTGGCGGAGCTGGCGCAGGATCGCCTCGGCATCGGCCTCGCTGGCGAATGCGCCGTAGTGCACGGCGTAGCCGCCGCCGGCCGTGGTCGGCGGCAGTGCTTCGGTCTGCGCACCGGTCTCCACGGTCGGCAGCGCGTCGCCCGAGTTCGGCGCGGCGCCTGTCGCCGGCGTGGCGGACGTCCGCGGGGCGCCCTCGGCGAGCACGCCGCCTGCCGGGGCCGGCGACGGCGCGACCAACGGCAGGTCGACCGTCTTGTACTGCCCGTCCGGCGCGTCCGGCAGCTCGAGCGGCATGTCGGGCAGGCCGCTCGCGGGCGCCGGGCCCTTGACCAGCATCGGCAGGAAGATCACCGCCAACGCGATCAACACGGCGGCACCGATCAGGCGCTGTTTGAGTCCAGGCGTCATGCAGAGGGCGCAGGCGAAGGGGACGCGATGATTATACGCACTGAGGCCGGCACGGCCTTAACCCGGGCCCTGCAACCGCGCGAGCGCGGCCGCAGCGGTATGGAACGAGCCGAACACCAGGACCCGATCGCCCGGGCGCGCCTGCGCCAGAACCGCCGCCAGTGCGCCGCCTACGTCAGCCGCCACCGGGGCGCACTCGGCGGCGGAGCCCGCCAGCCGTGCACGCAGGGCCTCGGCCGATTGGCTGCGCGCGCCGGCATCGGCCAGCCCCGCCAGCCACCAGCCGTCGACCGCAGGCGCCAGCGCCGCGACGACGCCGGTCGCATCCTTGTCGGCCAATGCGGCATAGACCGCCCAGGTCCGACCTTCGGCGGGCGCGGCGCCCAGCCACTGCGCCAGCGCCTGGGCGGCCTGCGGGTTATGCGCGACATCGACGACAAGCTCGACCCCGTCCTGCTCGAACCGTTGCAAGCGCGCGGCAACGTGCGCGTCGGCGATCCCCGTCGCGAGGGCGGCATCGGGCAGGTCGGCGTCGAGCGCGCGCAGGGCCGCTACCGCGACAGCGGCGTTGCGCAGTTGCACGGGCGCGGCCAACGCCGGCAGCGGCAGGTCGATTTCGTAGCCGACCTCGCGCCAGATCCAGCGCCCCTCGCCCGCAGGCGCGAACAGAAAATCGCTGCCGGCGCGGATCGCGACCGCGCCGATCCGGTAGGCATGCTGTAGCACGCTCGCCGGCGGGTCGTCGTCGCCGAGCACCAGGGGACGCCAGGGGCGCGCGATGCCGGCCTTCTCCAGGCCGATCGCCTCGCGGTCATTGCCCAGCCAGTCCTGATGATCGAGATCGACCGTGGTGACGACCGCGACATCGGCATCGACGAGGTTGACCGCATCCAGGCGGCCGCCGAGTCCGACCTCGAGGATCGCCAGGTCCAGCTCCGCGCGCGCGAACAGCCACATCGCGGCCAGCGTGCCGGTCTCGAAATAGGTCAGCGGCGTGTCGCCGCGCACCGCCTCGATCGCCTCGAACGCCGCCACCAGCGCGGCATCGTCGGCATCGGCGCCATCGATGCGCACGCGCTCGTTGTAGGCCAACAGGTGCGGCGAGGTGTAGGCGCCCACGCGCCAACCGGCCGCGCGCGCCGCGGCCTCGATCAAGGCGACGGTCGAGCCCTTGCCGTTGGTCCCGGCCACGGTGATGACATGCGTGGCCGGCCGGCCGCAGTCGAGTCGCGCATGGACCGCAGCGACGCGCTCCAGCCCCAGTTCTACCTCGACCGGATGCCGCGCTTCGAGGCGCGCCAGCCAGTCCGCGAGCGATGCGGATGCGGTCATAGCGCGCGGTGGACCGCCTCGCCGAAGAACGCGGTGTGATGCGCGCAATCGTTCAACCGGACCACGTCGAGACGATCGACATCGGGCCCTTCGAGCAGATTGAGCGTGGTCGGCGCCTGGCGGAAGGTCCACAGCCGCGCGAGCGGCAGGCCGAGCACACGGCACAGGATCACGCGGTTGATCGCATCGTGCGCGACGATCAGCGCGGTGTCGTCCGGGCCCAGGCCCGCGAGCGAGCGCGCGAAGGCCGGCCATGCGCGATCGAGCACCTGCTGCAGCGATTCGCCGCCGGGCATCTGCACCGTGTCGGGGGCGTCGCGCCACGCCGCCAGACGCTCGGGGTCGCGCTCGCCGATCTCGGCCGCGAGCAGGCCTTCCCAGGTGCCGTGCGCGATTTCGGCCAGGCCGGGATCGGTCGTCAGCAGGGCTTCGCGATCCACGCCCAGGGCCAGACGTGCGGTGCGATTGGCACGCGACAGCGGCGAGCTGACCGCGCGATCGATGCGGACATCCGCCAGCCGCGCACCGAGCAAGGTCGCCTGGCGCTCACCGACCGGCGAAAGCGGGATGTCCTCCTGCCCCTGGTAGCGGCCTTCGGCGTTCCACGGCGTTTCGCCATGACGGGCAAGCAGGATTCTCATGCGCGGTCCTCGACAATGCGGCGCGCCTGCACGGCTGGGCGCGGCGCGACAGTCTACCTGCCGAGGCAGGCGCCACGCGCACGCCCGGCACTGGGAATGCGTGGGCGACCCGTCAGAGGCACCGAGCGCCGTGCAGCGCTCAGCCGCGTCGTCCGAGCAGCATGACCAGGCCGAACAGGCCGCCCAGGCCCCCGGTGAAGGCGAGCGCGACGTTCGGTTCGCGCAGGCGCAACGCCATCACCATGCAAGTGATGCCGAGCGCCAGGATCAGCAGCCCCACGAGCCGCCCCCGCGCGCCGCCATAGAAATGCGTGCGCACGGCCGCGCGTTCGACCACAGGGCGGCGCGCCTGCCAGGTCCCGAAGGCGGCCTGAAACTCCGCGAGCAGGCGATCCCGGCCCGGTCCGTCGAGCGCGCTCACCAGGACCGTGGGCGCATCGCGTCGCACCAACTTCAAGTAATCGTCCGTGCCCCACTGGGTAATCTCAGCGAAACGCACGGCCGCGCGACGCGCAAAGACGATGCCGTCCGGCTCGATCCGCGCGTGGTCGCGGGTGGGAAAGCCCAGAAAGGCGACCAGTGGCGGCGCAACGAGCGCGACCACTGCCACCCCGATCGCCAACAGCGGCCGGTTCGACCCGAACACGATGCCGATGAAGGCCGTCGATGCCAACACGAAGCCCAGCGGCGTCGACCACTGGTGCCAGCGGGTGAAGGCCTTGACGGGAATGACCGAAGACGATCGCATCGTTCGTTTCCTCAAGCTTCCGTGCCGATCGCGCGGGTGCGGTCGACCGCCAGGGGCGGTGGCCCTCGGCGTCAGCAGGCCCGCGCACTCAGCGCGCGGCGCCCATTTCCCGGAGCAGTCGCGGCGCCGGATCGACCTCCTGCATCACCCAGCGGATGTAGCGCTGGTCGACCGAAATCGTGCGCGTCATCGTCGGGTCGAACACCCAGTTCGACACCACCGCGTCCCAGGTCATGTCGAACAGCAGCCCGGTCAGCCGGCCGTCGGCATCGAGTACGGGCGATCCGGAATTGCCGCCGGTCACATCGAGGTCGGCCAGAAAATTCACCGGCACCGAGCGCAGGCGCCGGTCGGCCAGGCCCCCATGCCGGCCGGCGGCGATCGCGTCGAGCTGCGCCTTGGGCGCATCGAACGGCTCGGTTCCCGTCGCCTTGGCGGGAATCTCCTCGAGCCGGGTGAACGGGGTCTGCGTGCGGCCGGCGCGGTCGGTGTAGCCAACGACGTTGCCGAAGGTGATGCGCAGCGAGGAATTGGCGTCCGGATAGACCGCCTCGCCGCGACTGGCACGATAGTCGGCAACCGCCTGCAGGACGGTCGGCTGCAACACCAGCAGGTCGCCGGCGCGCGCCTTGGCCTCCTGTTCGATCCGCACGAGCTCCGGCACCACCCCCGCTGCGTACTGCAACGCGGGATCGGTGCTGCGCAGGAACGCATGGCGATCGGCGGCGAACCACTTCAGGCGCTCCTCGCTGTCGCCCAGGCGACTGCGCTCGAGCCGGTCGAGCGCGCGCTCGATCGCCGCCGCGTCGCGGCCGCCCAGGAACTGGTCGATCGCCGCGACCCGCTGACCGGCTGGCAACTGCACGTACTGCTGCAGGGCGTAGCGGGTCAGTGCACGGTCCATCGCCGGCACATAGCGCCGGTCCATCTGTCGCAGGCTGCCCTCGATCACCGGCAGATCGCGCTGCTGATAACCCTGCTCGCGCATCGCGTCGGGCCGTTCCTTCTCGATCGCCAGCCGGTACAGGCGCACCGCGGTCGACAGCACGCCGCTGTTGTCGAGCAGCGACAGCACCAGGTCGCGCTCACGTGTGGCCTGCGCCTGGGCCTCGAGCGCGGCGATGCGCGTCTGCGCCTCGAGCGCCGGCCGCCCCGCGTCCCCGCGCCCCTGCAGCCAGGCCTGCACGGCGGCCGCTTCCGCCTGCTTGCGGGCGAGCGCGCCGATGCGCTCGAAACCCTGCAACTGGCCTTCATAGTTCTTCAGCGTGTTCTGCCAACCGCGCACCGCGCTGGCGTAGCGCACCTCGATCTCGGGGTCCTGCTTGCCCTGCGCTTCGACCAGGTCGATCAGCGCACGGTAGTGACGGCTGACCTGCGGATAGCGCCAGGCGACGGTCTCGGCGAACTCGCCGGCCGATGCATACCGGCTGGTGCGCCCCGGATAGCCGGCCACCATCACGAAGTCGTTCTCGCGCAGCGACTTGTCGGCCAGACGCAGGAAGCGCCGCGGGGTATAGGGCACGTTGTCGGGCGCGTACTCGGCCGGGCGCCCATCGCGGCCGACATAGGCGCGGTAGAACGCGAAGTCGCCGGTATGACGTGGCCACATCCAGTTGTCGACGTCGCCGCCGAAGCTGCCAATGCCGCCGGCCGGCGCGTAGACCAGCCGCACGTCGCGAATTTCGAGATTGCGGAACAGCCGGTAGCTGTTGCCCCCCAGGAAGCTGTAGAGCCGGCAGCGATAGCCCGGCTCGGCCTCGCAGCGCGCGACCAGCGATTTCTCGATCGCATCCAGCGCCGTGGTCCGCCCCAACCCGTCGGCGGCCGCGTCGATCGCCGCCCGCACCTCGGCGGTGACGTCCTGGATGCTGTCGAGCGCGTAGATGCGGGCGTTGGGGCCGGCCGATATCTCGTCGCCCAGCGCTGCGGCGTTGAAGCCGTCGCGCATCAGGTTCTTCTCGGGCGTGGAATTGAGCTGGATCGCGCCATAGGCGCAGTGGTGATTGGTGATCGCCAGCCCCTGCGGCGAAACGAAACTGGCTGTGCAGCCGCCCAGCGACACCACCGCGCCCAGCGGGTCACCGGTCAGGTCGGCCAACTGGTTGGGATCGAGCCGCAGGCCCGCCTTGCGCAGCGCAGGCGAGATGTCCGGCAGTTGTTGCGGGACCCACATCCCCTCTCCGGCAAAGGACGAATGACTGCAGCTGAGAAAGACGCCCAGCAGCGTCGCGGCCAGAAGCGGATGGCGCATGGTGGTCCTGTCGGTCGTGTCGGGGCGCCAAGTCTAGAACGTGCCGCCGCCAAGGGGCCAACCCCAGGCCTCGCCCGCCCGGCACCGACGCTGGGCCCGCGACGGTGCGGTGCAGCAGGGGCGGTCATCGTCCGGCCCGTATAATCGCCGCTCTTTTTCTGCCTGCAGGCACGACGACGATGACCCGGACGATGAAGGCGCTGGTCAAGCGCGAAGCCACCAAAGGCATCTGGATGGACGAGGTGCCGGTGCCAGCCCCGGGCCCGAATGACGTGCTCATCAAGCTGGAGAAGACCGCGATCTGCGGCACCGACCTGCACATCTACCTGTGGGACGAGTGGAGCCAGCGCACCATCAAGCCCGGCCTGGTCATCGGCCACGAGTTCGTCGGCCGCATCGTCGAACTGGGTTCGGCGGTGACCGGCTACACGGTCGGCCAGCGCGTGTCGGCCGAGGGTCACCTGGTCTGCGGCCACTGCCGCAACTGCCGTGC
This sequence comes from Luteimonas sp. S4-F44, assembly GCF_022637415.1. NCBI lineage: Bacteria > Pseudomonadati > Pseudomonadota > Gammaproteobacteria > Lysobacterales > Lysobacteraceae > Luteimonas > Luteimonas sp. S4-F44. The sequence goes on along the minus strand of NZ_CP093340.1, from coordinate 1,012,438 downwards.
CGGCAAGCCGCACCTGTGCCCGAACACCGTCGGCATCGGCGTGACCCGCGATGGCGCGTTCGCCGAATACATCGCGATGCCGGCGACCAACCTGTGGCCGATCCCCGACCAGATCCCGTCGGAGCTGGCAGCATTCTTCGACCCCTACGGCAACGCCGCGCACTGCGCGCTGGAGTTCGACGTCGTCGGCGAGGACGTGCTGATCACCGGCGCCGGCCCGATCGGGGTGATGGCGGCCGGCATCTGCAAGCACATCGGTGCGCGCAACGTCGTGGTCACCGACGTCAACGACTACCGCCTCAAGCTGGCCGCCGACATGGGCGCCACGCGCGTGGTCAACGTGTCGAATACCTCGCTCAAGGAGGTCATGGCCGACCTGCACATGGAGGGCTTCGACGTCGGCCTGGAGATGAGCGGCAACCCGCGCGCGTTCAACGACATGCTCGACTGCATGTACCACGGCGGCAAGGTCGCCCTGCTCGGCCTGCTGCCCAAGGGCGCGGGCATCGATTGGGACCGGATCATCTTCAAGGGCCTGACCGTCCAGGGCATCTACGGCCGGAAGATGTACGAGACCTGGTACAAGATGACCCAGCTGGTGCTCTCGGGCTTCCCGCTGGGCAAGGTGCTGAGCCACCAGTTGCCGGTCGACGAGTTCCAGAAGGGCTTCGACCTGATGGAATCGGGCAAGTCGGGCAAGGTGGTCCTCAACTGGACTTGAGCGGCACCTGAGGCGCGCGCGGCAAGGCCGGGCGCATAGCCGCCGCATGACGTCCGGCACGTTCGACGATCATCGATCCGTTGCAGGCTCGCTGCAATCGACAACCACAGGAGGTGGTGCATGCGGCATGGACACACGTGCGCTCAGCTTTTCGCAGCGTTGGCGCTGGCACTCATTGCGCCCACCGCCTTCGCTGCCGACACACCGATCTGTCCTGAGGGTGCCGCGCCGCCGGCGCCGGTGTGCCTGGCCACCGCGCATGGACTCGCGTACGCCGACACCCAGGCTGACGCACAGATGGCGGCAGAAGCGATCGAAAGCGCGACAGCGCAGTTCAGGGGCACGTTCGGACGCACGCTGCCGCCCGGCATGCTGGTGCTGAGCAGCACGTTCGACGGTGACCAGGCCAAACGCTTCGCCCGGGATCACAACCTCGGATTCTGGCAGGTCTGGCTGTCACCGGCCGACAAACGGGCCCAGGTCGAAGCGGTGATGCGCCGCGCCAATCCGAATCCCGATGCCGACCGTGTTGCGCAGGTCCTGGGCCATCTACAAGCGCAGCATTTGAATGCCCTGCGCCACGAGCTCGGTCACGCGCAGTACCGCGCCGCCTACTGGGCTGATGCCGAGTCCGTCGATGGCCAGTACGGCACGCCCGCACCGGACTGGCTGGATGAAGCGGCCGCTGTGCGCATGGAAGGCCAGGCGGCGCGTGCGCAGTACGAGCACAGCTTCTTCACTGCCCTTCGGACAGCGTCACCGGCCATCCTGCCACTCGCGCAGTTTCTGGCACAGACACACCCGATCGTTGCGCAACGGCAAGCGTTGATGCAATCGAGCGGCGTCCAGACCCCGTCCGGCATCCAGGTCATGACGATGTCCGGCGACGGCGCGCTCGCCGCTGGCCTGTTCTACGCGCAATCGATGCTGTTTGCCGACTTCCTCGAGCAGAGCAGCCCCCAACCTCACATCCTCGGCGCCATCAGTGAGGCGATCGCGGCGGGCGCGGATTTCGAATCCTGGCTGGCCGATACAGGCGCTGCCTACGGCCTGCCGGGCGATATCGCCGGCTTGCAGACGGCCTGGGACGCGTGGTGCATGGCGCACCCAGGCGGCGCGCATGCGCCTGCCGGGTAAACTGCGCGCATCGTCTCTTCCGGATCGCCCGATGTCCCTGACCGACCGCTACGCCGACACCCTCGACGAGATCCGCGAGGCCGGCCTGTTCAAGTCCGAACGCGTGATTACCGGCCCGCAATCGGCGCAGATCACGCTGGCCGACGGGCGCACGGTGCTGAACTTCTGCGCCAACAACTACCTGGGCCTGGCTGACCACCCGGACATCATCGCCGCCGCCAAGGACGCGCTCGACACCCATGGCTTCGGCATGGCCTCGGTGCGCTTCATCTGCGGCACGCAGGACCTGCACAAGCAGCTCGAGACGACCATCGCCGAGTTCTTCGGCAAGCAGGACACGATCCTCTACGCCGCCTGCTTCGATGCCAACGGCGGGCTGTTCGAGCCGCTGCTCGGCGAGGACGACGCGATCATCAGCGACGCGCTCAACCACGCCTCGATCATCGACGGCGTGCGGCTGTGCAAGGCCAAGCGCTACCGCTACGCCAACTGCGACATGGCCGACCTGGAGGCGCAGCTCAAGCAGGCGCGCGCCGACGGCGCGAAGACCATCCTGATCACCACCGATGGCGTGTTCTCGATGGACGGCTTCATCGCGCCGCTCGACGAGATCACCGCATTGGCGCAGAAGTACGACGCGCTGGTGCACATCGACGAATGCCATGCGACCGGCTTCCTCGGCGCCACCGGCCGCGGCTCGGCCGAGGTCAAGGGCGTGCTGGAGAAGATCGACATCATCACCGGCACGCTCGGCAAGGCGATGGGCGGTGCGCTGGGCGGCTTCACGACCGCCAAGGCCGAGGTCATCGAACTGCTGCGCCAGCGCTCGCGTCCCTACCTGTTCTCCAACTCGCTGCCGCCGCACGTGGTCGCCGCCGGCATCAAGGCCTTCGAGATGCTGGACGCAGCGGGCGAACTGCGCGAACGGCTGGTGGAGAACACCCGCTATTTCCGCGAGCAGATGACCGCGGCCGGCTTCGACCTGCGCCCCGGCACCCATCCGATCAGCCCGGTCATGCTCTACGACGCCAAGTTGGCGCAGCGCTTTGCCGAGCGCTTGCTCGAGGAAGGCATCTACGCGATCGGGTTCTTCTTCCCGGTGGTGCCCAAGGACCAGGCCCGGATCCGCACCCAGATCAGCGCCGCGCACACGCGTGAGCATCTGGACCAGGCGATCGACGCGTTCACCCGCATCGGCCGCGAACTGGGCGTGTTGCCGGCCTGAGCCGCGGCGCGCGTCGGGTGCCTCGCCGGCACTAGGCCGGCTTGGCGGTCGCCGGCGCCGAGCGCGGCGCCAGACGTTCGACTTCGTGGGGGGCCAGTTCGCGCCACGCGCCCTTGGCCAGTTCGCCCAGGCCCACGCGCCCGATCGCCACACGCACCAGCCGCAGCACGCCGACCTCGTGCGCGCCCAGCAGCCGGCGGATCTGCCGGTTGCGGCCTTCGTCGAGCACGATCTCCAGCCACGCGTTGCGCCCGCCCTCGCGAAGCACCCGCGCGGACGCGGCACGCAGATGCTGGCCGGCGTCCTCGATGCCGGCATGCAGGCCCGCGAGCAGCGCGGCGTCGGGCCGCGTATCGATCTGTACGTGATAGGTCTTGCTGGGGCCGCGCTCGGGGTCGGCGATCGCCGCTGCCCATGCCGGGTCGCTGGTGAACAGCAACAGGCCCTCGCTGGCCTTGTCGAGCCGGCCGACCGGCGCGATCCATCCCAGCCCCGCACCGTCGAAACACCGGTAGACGGTGTCGCGCCCGTGCTCGTCGTGGGCGGTCGTCACCAGGCCCCGCGGCTTGTTGAGCATCAGATAGCGATGCGCCGTCGCCGCCATGGTCACGCCATCGACCACGATGCGTGCTTCGTCGAGCGCGACCGGGTGTTCGGGATCGCGGATCACGCGACCGCCCACACGCACACGCCCCTCGCGCACCCAGCGCTCGGCTTCGCTGCGCGAGCACAGCCCGCGTTTGGACAGGATGCGCGCCACGCCATAGCGCGGCGCCGTCTGCGCGCGTGGCGTTCGACTGGCGCGGCTCCCTCCCTCGCCCCCGGACGGACGAACGGCCCGCTTGCGCGGGCCGTCATCATCGACGCGTCGGGGACGGTCGGTCATTCGGTCGGCGTCGCCGGTGCCGCGGCCGCTTCCACCGGGGCGTTGGGATCGACGCGACGCCCGACGCTGTAGCCATTGGCCTTGAGCCAGGCGTCGAAGTCGTCGGCCGTCATGCGCTTGCCGCTCTGGGTCATGTTGAATCGGTACGGGGTGTTGTCGAACTCGGTCTGCTTGACGTAGGCGGCCGGATCGCCGGGCTCCACCACACCGGCCGCTGCGGCGGCCATCGCGACGTTCTGGCAGCGCTCAATCTCCATGCGCAGCAGCACCTGGTCGACCGACTGCGCATCATCGTAGGCGCGCGAGAGCACGGCGGTGGTGCCGAGCCGATAGCTGGGCGCAGCCAGTTCCGGGGACAGCGGCATCAGCGCGGCAGCCTGCAGCGGGCGCGCAGCGCGGGTATCGAGATCGGCACAATCTGCCGCCTGGCCGGCGAGCGGAAGGGCCAACAGGGTCGTCAATACGATGGCGCGCATGGGCAAGGGTCCCAGGAGTCGAATTGGCCTGAAGTGTATGCGCCAAGTTACCGGCCGACAAGGGAAATTCTTCTTTCGCGCATTCACATCGGTGAGTGTCTGTCCGTACGGCGATTGCGCCGCGTCGACCTCGAGCTGCTCCGCATCCGGTCATTCCATGTCGTCTTCGAGGACCGGGTCAGTCCCCCGCGATACGCTGGACGTTCGTCAAGTCGCGCGGCAGCGCCGCACGAGCCACCTTCCGATCCCCGCCGTCGGGGGGAGAAGACCCAAAAAGAAGCCCGGCATCAGCCGGGCTTCTTCGTGTTGCTTCGCTGGCGCCAGAATTAGTTCTGGACGTTCAGCTCGGTGCGGCGGTTGCGCGCGCGGCCTTCCGGGTTGTCCGAACCATCCGGGTTGGTGTTCGGCGCAATCGGACGGCTCTCGCCGTAGCCGACCGGACCCACCAGGCGATCGGCAGTGATGCCGTTGCTGGTCAGGAAGTCGTACACGGCCTTCGCACGGCGCTCCGACAGGCGCTGGTTGTAGGCATCCGGACCCTTCGAGTCCGTGTGGCCTGCAACTTCGACGCGCAGTTCGGGGTAGCGACGCAGGATCTCGACGGCCTCGTTCAGGATCGCCACCGCGTCAGGACGCAGCGTCGAACGATCGAAGTCGAAGTTCACGCCGTTCAGATCGATGGTGATCGGAGCCGGCGGCGGCGGAGCCGGGGCGGGAGCCGGCGGCGGCGGCGGCGGAGCCGGGGGAGCCGGAGGCGCCGGCGGCGGGCCGAGCGGCACCACGACACCGACCGAGGCCAGCACGTCGCCGAAGTAGCTCTCGTTGGCGTTGTGCGGGTAGCCGGCCCAGTCACGCGGACCGTTGGCGGCGATGCTGCTGTCGTCGAAATCAGCGCGGTAGGCGATTTCGGCGCGCACGGCGACGCGCTTGTCGAAGGTGGTCTGCAGACCGGCACCGACCTTGGCAGCGAAGTTGCCATCCTTACGCTCGCCAGGCGAGTTCGGGCTCGGGAACGCGTTGAACTCTTCTTCCGAACGCTGGTAGCCGACGCCTGCGAGCAGGTAGGGGTTCCAGCCACGGCCTTCGGAGATGAAGTGGTAGCGGAAGTCGATCGAGGCGCCGTACTGGCTCCAGTTCAGGTCAGGGTTCGCACCCTCGACGCTGCTGTCGAAACCAGGGTTCTGATAGTTCAGCTCACCGTCGATCGACCAGTTCGGGCTGATGAAACGACCGAAACCGATGGTGCCGAACGGGGTGTCGTCGGTGCGGCGATCTTCGGCCTGGAAGTTGTAGCCGACGGAGCCGGTCAAGTACCAGCGGTCGTCGAACTCCTGGGCATTGGCGGCCTGCACCAAGCCGAGGCCGCCGAGCAGAGCGGCGCAGAGGAGTTTCTTATTCATGTTGTATCAGCTCCTGTTCTAGGGGGAATGCGTCATGGCATCGGTTTGAGGCGTCAAACGCACACGCCTTGGACATAGCCTAAAGTCAGCTGTGTGAAGGCGTCGTTAACACTAAGCTAACGGTTGAAAGATTCCAACACAACGACACCTTACCGTTCATCCAGCCTTGGGCTACGGCGGGAACTCCCAACGGCGCGCATTGTCTGCATTCGATGTCGGCGTGGCGTCAAGACGCGCTTAACGCTCACCCCGGCTTCTGGGCCGCCACGTGTTCCGCGGCTGCCACCCAGGGCGGCGATCGGCCCAACTCCTCGACCAGGAAATCCACGAATGCGCGCGTGCGCGGCGGCACCAGCCGGCGCTCGGGCATGACCGCATGGATGCCGGTGGTCGGCGGCGCGTATCCTGGCAGCACCCGGACCAGTCGTCCCGCACGCAGGTCGTCGGCGACATGCCACACCGAATGCATCGCGATGCCCTCGCCTGCGAGCGCAGCGTCGCGCAGGATCTCACCCAGCGTGCTTTCCATGCGCCCCGACACCGCGACCTCGGTGCGGACCCCATTGCGGTCGAGCAATGGCCAGTGGTCCTGGCGCCCGCGGCTGCCGACCAGCAACAGGCACGCGTGATCGGCCAGGTCGGCCGGCACGCGCGGGTGACCGCGCCGATGCAGGTAGTCCGGCGAGGCGACGAGCACGCGCTCGTTGGCGGCGATCGGGCGTGCGACCAGGCGCGAGTCGTCCAGTTCGCCGATCCGGATTGCCAGGTCGAAGCCCTCCCGCACCAGGTCCACCAGTTGGTCGCTCATGTGCACGCTCAGCCGCAGCTCGGGATGCCGGGCCAGAAACCGCGGCAGCAGCGGCGAGACATGTTGGCGCCCGAACGAGGCCGACATCGTCACCCGCAATGTGCCGGCCACACCGCGTCCCCCGCTCTCACGCAGCCCCGCGGCGAGGCTGTCGAGATCATCGACCAGCGCGCGCCCGCCCACGGCCAGCGCGCGGCCCTCGGCGGTGGGATGCAGCCGGCGCGTGGTCCGATGCAGCAGCCGCACGCCGAGGCCGCTCTCCAGGCGCTTCAGGCGCTGGCTGGCCACGGCCGGCGACAGGTCCAGGGCGCGCGCGGCCGCGCTGATCGAGCCCAGATCGAGCACGCGCAGAAATAGGGCGATGTCGTCGAGCCGCGTCATCGATTTTCAATCTTCGGTTGAAAGTCATTGTCGATCCTAAACCTGTTCCTCCGGATCGTCGCTTTCGAGAATGGCCGCCCTCCCGCACCGGTCGCGACCATGCCCCGTTCTCCCGCTCCGTCCTTCCGCACGCCAGCGGCGCTGTATGCGCTGACCGCAGGCGCATTCGGCATCGGCACCACCGAATTCGTGATCATGGGCCTGCTCAGCCAGGTCGCGGCCGATCTCCAGGTGAGCCTGCCCGCAGCCGGACTGTTGATCTCCGGCTATGCGCTGGGCGTGTTCGTCGGCGCGCCGCTGCTCACGCTCGCGACCGACCGGCTGCCGCGCAAAGCGGTGCTGATCGGCCTGATGGCGGTGTTCACGCTCGGCAACCTGGCCTGCGCGCTGGCGCCCGACTACGGCTGGCTGATGGCCGCGCGCGTGATCACCTCGCTCGCCCACGGCACCTTCTTCGGCGTCGGCGCGGTGGTCGCCGCGGGCCTGGTGCCGGCGGAACGGCGCGCGCGCGCGATCTCGGTAATGTTCACCGGCCTGACCGTCGCCACCCTGCTCGGCGTGCCGGCCGGCGCGTGGCTGGGCCTGCATGCGGGCTGGCGCGCCACGTTCTGGGCGGTCGCTGCGATCGGGGCACTGGCGACCGTGGTGATCGCGCTGCTGGTTCCGGCCGACCGCGCGGCCGTCGCGACCGGCAGCGTCCGTCGTGCACTCGCGGCGGTCTCGCGGCCACCGGTGGTGCTCGGTCTGCTGACGACGGCGCTGGGCTATGCCGGCGTGTTCACGGTTTACACCTTCATCCAGCCGGTCCTGGTGCAGGTGAGCGGCTTGCCCGATCGCGCGGTCTCGCCGGTGCTGCTGGTGTTCGGGGTCGGCATGATCGCCGGCAACCTGCTCGGCGGCCGGTTCGCCGATCGCGCACCGACGGCCGCGATCCCGGCGACGCTGCTCGCGCTCGCCGCCGTACTCGCACTGCTCGGCGCCGCGATGCACCAGGCGCCGGCGATGGTGATCGCCACCGGTCTGCTCGGCGTGGCCGCATTCGCGACCGTCGCGCCACTGCAGGCCTGGGTGCTGCAGCGCGCCGGAGACGACGGCCGCAACCTCGCCTCGAGCCTCAACATCGGCGCGTTCAACCTCGGCAATGCAGCAGGCGCCTGGCTCGGCGGCCTCGTCGTCGGCCATGGCGGGGGCCTGGCGCGGTTGGGCACGGCCGGGGCGCTGATCACGCTGGCCGGTGTCGTCGTGTCGGTGCTCGCGCTCGGCCGCGCACGCCCGGTCGCTATCCAACCCTGCTGACGCCCTGCGGCATCGCCCTTCCCTTCTCCTCCGACGGAAATTTCCATGGACACCCGCTTTCTCGGCCGCTCCGGCCTGCGCGTTCCCGTGCTCGGCTTCGGCGTCGGCACCTTCGGCGGTCGCGGCCCGCTGTTCGGCGCCTGGGGCGACACCGACGCCGTGCAGGCGCGTCGCCTCGTCGACCTGTGCCTCGATGCCGGCGCCTGCTTTTTCGATACCGCAGACGCCTACTCCGACGGCGCATCGGAGGCGATCCTCGGCGCGGCGATCCGCGGTCGACGCGACCGGGTGCTGCTGTCGACCAAGGTCGGCCTGCGGGTGGGCGAGGATGTCAATGCGGTCGGCGCCTCACGCATGCATCTGCTCGACGCCGTCGACACCGCTTTGCGCCGGCTCGACACCGACCACATCGACCTGCTGCAACTGCACGCGTTCGACGCGATGACGCCGCTGGAGGAAACGCTGTCGACGCTCGACGGCCTGGTCCGTGCCGGCAAGGTGCGCTACCTCGGCGCGTCCAACCACGCCGGCTGGCAGCTGATGAAGGCGCTGGCAATCGCCGACCGCGACGGGCTGACGCGCTATGTCGCGCACCAGGCGTACTACTCGCTGGCCGGTCGCGACTACGAATGGGAGCTGATGCCGCTCGGCCTCGATCAAGGCGTCGGCGCGGTGGTGTGGAGTCCGCTGGCGTGGGGCCGGCTGACCGGCCGGGTCCGTCGCGGCCAGCCGCTGCCGACGACGAGCCGGCTGCACGCGACCGCCGCCTTCGCCCCGCCGGTCGACGACGCGCGGCTGTACCGGATCGTCGACGCGCTCGATGAGGTCGCCGCCGACACCGGTCACAGCGTGCCGCAGATCGCGCTGAACTGGCTGCTGCAGCGCCCCGGCGTCTCGACGGTGCTGGTGGGCGCGCGCAACGAGGCGCAGTTGCGCGAGAACCTGGGCGCGGCCGACTGGTCGCTGGACCCGATGCACATGACACGGCTGGATGCCGCGAGCGCGGTGCCGACGCCCTATCCCTACTACCCTTACTGGAACGGGCAGTTCGCCGAGCGCAGCCCGGCGCCAGTCCCCGTCCCCGTCCCCGTCCCCGTCCCCGTCCCCGATCAGGAGCGTCCCGCATGAAAGCCATTGTCACCACCCGTCCGCTGCCGATCGACGATCCGCACGCGCTGGTCGAAATCGAGCTCGACATCCCAGCGCCCGGTCCGCACGATCTGCGCGTACGCATCGAGGCGGTCGCGGTCAATCCGGTCGACACCAAACTGCGTCGCGCCCCGTTGCCCGAGGGCGCACCGCATCGCGTGCTCGGCTACGACGCGGCCGGCGTGGTCGATGCGGTCGGCGATCAGGTGAGCGGGTTCTCGATCGGCGACGCGGTCTACTACGCCGGTGATGTGACCCGCCCCGGCAGCAATGCGCAGTTCCAACTGGTCGATGCGCGGCTGGTCGCGCACAAGCCCGACACGCTGGATTTCGCCCAGGCCGCCGCCCTGCCGCTGACCGCGATCACCGCCTGGGAACTGCTGTTCGAACGCATGCCCTACGCCTTCGAGGAGGGTGGCGCCGGCAAAACGCTGCTGGTGATCGCCGGTGCCGGTGGCGTGGGCTCGATCGCGATCCAGTTGGCCAAGCTGGCCGGTTTCACCGTGATCGCCACCGCCTCGCGCCAGGACAGCATCGCCTGGTGCCGGGCGCTCGGCGCCGACCATGTGATCGATCACCGCCAGGCGCTGGCGCCGCAGCTCCAGACGCTCGGTTACACCCAGGTCGATGCGGCGCTCAACCTCGCCGACACCGATCGCTACTGGGAGCCGCTGGGCGAGTTGCTCGCACCGCAGGGGCATGTCGGCCTGATCGTCGAACCGGCCGGCGCGCTGAAGATCGGCGATCCCTACAAGGCCAAGTGCATTGGCATCCATTGGGAATTCATGTTCGCGCGGCCGCGCTTCCGCACCGCCGACATGGCTGCGCACGGGCGCATCCTCGCGCGCGTCGCCGCGCTCGTCGATGCCGGACGGCTACGCGGCACACTCGGCCGCACGCTCTCGCCGATCGCTGCCGACACCCTGCGCGCAGCGCATCGACTGCTCGAGTCGGGCGCGACCATCGGCAAGGTCGCCGTCGCCGGCTGGCGCTGATCGCAGGCCCTGGCGCGCGACACCTCGCGCGCCGGTGACCGGCCGGCCTTGTCCGGCCGGCGTGGCCTGTCACCGAGAAACCACGGCGCTTGCGCCGCGGCGCCGGCCGCGGCACCCTGCGGCATCCATACGCCAGCGTATCCAGGTCATGTCGCCAGTCATGGGCCAGCCAGCCGACCCCACACCCTATCCGCACCTGCTCGCCCCGCTCGACCTCGGCTTCACGACGTTGCGCAACCGGGTGCTGATGGGCTCGATGCACACTGGGCTGGAGGATCGCGCCGCCGACTTCCCGAAGCTGGCGCGCTACTTCGCCGAGCGCGCCGAAGGCGGCGTGGCGCTGATCGTCACCGGCGGCTTTTCGCCCGACATCGCCGGCTGGCTCAAGCCGTTCGGCGGCAAGCTGTCGTGGCGATGGGAGACGCGGCGCCACCGCCCGGTCACCGACGCGGTGCACACCCATGACGCGAAGATCTGCCTGCAGTTGCTGCATGCCGGCCGCTACGCCTATCACCCGCTGCAGGTCGCGCCGAGCCGCCTGAAAGCTCCGATCAATCCGTTCACGCCCCGGGCGCTCGGCGCACGCGGGGTCGAACGCACGATCGACGCCTACGCCCACGCCGCCAAGCTCGCGCGCGAGGCCGGCTATGACGGCGTCGAGATCATGGGCAGCGAGGGCTACCTGATCAACCAGTTCCTGAGCGCGCGCACCAATCGTCGCCAGGACCGCTGGGGCGGCGACGTGCTGCAGCGCATGCGCTTTGCGACCGAAATCGTGCGCCGCGTGCGCGAAGCCGCCGGGCACGACTTCATCCTGATCTACCGCCTGTCGATGCTTGAGCTGGTGCCAGGCGGCTCGGGCTGGGACGAGATCGTGCAGCAGGCGCGCGCGATCGAGGCCGCCGGGGCGACGCTGCTCAACACCGGGATCGGCTGGCACGAGGCACGGGTGCCGACGATCGCGACCTCGGTCCCGCGTGCAGCCTTCGCCGGGGTAACCGCCAAACTGCGCCCGCACGTGAGGCTGCCGCTGGTCGCGACCAACCGCATCAACATGCCCGACGTCGCCGAGCGCGTGCTCGCGGCCGGCGGCGCGGACATGGTGTCGATGGCGCGGCCGCTGCTGGCCGATCCGCAGTGGGTCGCCAAGGCACGTGCCGGCACACCCGCACGCATCAATACCTGCATCGCCTGCAACCAGGCCTGCCTGGACCACGTGTTCGCGAACCGCACTGCGAGCTGCCTGGTCAATCCGCGCGCGTGCGCGGAGACCGAGCTCAATTACTTCCCGGCGGCCGCGCCGCTGCGCATCGCGGTGGTCGGCGCCGGCCCGGCCGGGCTGGCGTGCGCGACCATCGCCGCGCAGCGCGGTCACCGCGTGGTGCTGTTCGATGCGGCAGACGCGATCGGCGGCCAGTTCAACCTGGCACGGCGCATTCCCGGCAAGGAGGAATTCAACGAGACGCTGCGCTACTTCGGCCAGCGCATCGCCGAGACCGGTGTCGAGGTCCGGCTCTCGACCCCGGTGACGGCGGACGACCTGGTCGGCTTCGATGTCGTCGTGCTCGCGACCGGCGTGCGCCCGCGCGCGATCGATATCCCCGGACACGACCACCCCAAGGTCGTCGGCTATGTCGATGTGCTCGAGGGTCGGGTCGTGCCAGGGGCGCGGGTGGCGATCATCGGCGCCGGCGGCATCGGCTTCGATGTCGGTGAATTCCTGGTCGAGGGCGCCGGCCCGTCGCCCAGTCTCGATCCGGCCGCGTGGATGCGCGAATGGGGCGTGGACCCGAGTTTCGAACGCCCGGGCGGCCTGGTCCCGGCCGCACCATCGCCGCCGACGCGCGAGGTCTGGCTGCTGCAGCGCAGTCCCGGCCGCCCGGGCGCCCGACTCGGCAAGACCACCGGCTGGATCCACCGCAGCACGCTGAAGGCCAAGGGTGTCCGGATGCTGGGCGGCGTCGCGTACCTGGGCGTCGACGACGCGGGCCTGCGCATCCGGGTGGACGACACCGAACAGCGGCTGCCGGTCGACCATGTGGTGGTGTGCGCGGGCCAGGAGCCGCGACGGGACCTGCTGGACGCCCTGCAGGCGGCCGGCCGCGTCGTGCATCTGGTCGGCGGCGCGGACGTGGCCGCCGAACTCGACGCCAAGCGCGCAATCGCCCAGGCCAGCGCGCTTGCGGCGCGCCTGTAACGGTACCTGCGGCATGACGCCGCAGGTCCCTCAGGGCCGCCGCCAGGCGGACGCTACCGGTTGCACCGCAGGTCGTTACCGGAGGTAGATGCAGCCACGGGCCGGGCTGAATGTGGGCCGTGCCTGCACTGCGACATGGCCACGAAGCTGAACGAAAGTTCATAAACTTGGGCGCCACGCGATCCCGCTCGCGATCCCGCCTCGGACTGAATACGAGCCCATTTGGTCTGTTTCCAGCCACAGATCGGCGGTCGGCACAAGTGCCGCGCATTCACGTTTGATTCGAAAAACCACCAATACCGTGCCGCCACATCGTTCCGCCCGCCTTTGGCGGAACACCGGCCCCGCCGCGATCCCGCGGCTCGGAGCCCGGGCGAAAGCGCCATAGAGTCGCCGCCCTCCCCAAGACGCCATGCCGACGTCGCCGCCGCGCCTGCCAGACCGGCATTGCGCAGCGCGACACGGCGCAACGGAGCAAGGAGTCAACGATGAAACTGGAATGGGTGATGTGGCTGGCCTCCGTGCTGCCACCGCCGGCCGCCGATTCGCTCTGTCTGAGCACGACGGTCTATCTCGAAGCCCGCGACCAGTCGGTCCGCGGACAGGAAGCCGTCGCCGAGGTCGCATTGCGCCGACAGGAAAGCGGCCTGTGGGGCGAATCGATGTGCGAGGTGGTCACCGCGCGCAAGCAGTTCGCCCCGACCATCGTGTCACCCCAGACCCGGTTGGCGAACACCAACGCGTGGACCCGAGCGGTCAACGTCGCCCTGGCCTCGGAGCGCAACTGGTCGCTGCCGCGCGCCGAGCGCCGCGAGATCGTGCCTGGCGCGAGCCACTTCATGGCGCACGGCATCGCCACCCCCGCCTGGCGCCATGCGCCGCCGGTGGCGACGATCGGCGACCACACGTTCCTGCGCGTCCAGCGGCTGCGTCCCCAGCCCGCCGCACCCGCGACGACGACCGCCCGCGGCTGAGGTGTTCCGCAGCTCGCGTCGGGCGCATGATGGCCGCCCGTCCCGAGTCCGGAGGCTGCATGCTCACGCTCTACACCAAGCCCGGCGCCTGTTCGCTGGCCGACCACATTGCGCTGCGCTGGATCGGCACGCCGTTCGACGTGCGCATTGTCGACGCGACCACGATGAAAGCGCCGCCTTTCCTGGCGCTCAATCCCGCCGGCGCGGTCCCGGTGTTGGTCGATGGCGATTGGGCGCTGACCCAGAACGCGGCGATCCTGAACTATCTGGCCGACCGCTTTCCGGAAGCCGCGCTGGGCGGAGACGGCACGCTCGAAGGGCGCGCCGAGGTCAACCGCTGGCTCGGGCTGCTCAATGCCGACCTGCACCCCGCGTTCCACCCGCTGTTTGGCAGCACCAAGTACCTCGACGATCCCGACGCCATCGAGCGCACGCGCAAGCAGGCCATGCGGAAGATCCGCGGCCTCTTTGAACGCCTCGACGCGCAGCTGGACGGTCGCGACTTCCTTGCCGGCACCCGTTCGATCGCCGACCCCTATCTGTTCGTGACCCTGCAATGGGCCAAGCGCTTGAAACTGGACCTGGGCGGCCTCGATCGCTTGCAGGCCTTCGATGCGCGGATGCTGGCCGATCCGGGCGTACGCGCAGCCATGGCGGCCGAGGGCATTCTCTAGGCCCCAGGCCAGACGCTGCCCGGTGTCAGCCGGGCAGCGTGTCGGCAGGCACGCGGACCGCACCGTCCATCAGCACCCGCGCCGAGCGGGACATGATCGCCCTGGCCACGGTCCAGCGGCCGTCGACCTCCACCGCTTCGGCGCCGACCCGCAGCGTGCCCGACGGGTGCCCGAAGCGCACCGACGTGCGCGCACCGCCGCCGGCCGCGTCGCTGACCAGCGTGCCGGGAATCGCGGCGGCCGTGGCGATCGCGACCGCTGCTGTGCCCATCATCGCGTGATGCAGCTTGCCCATCGACAGCGCGCGCACCAGCAGGTCGATGTCCCCCGCAGCGATCGCCTTGCCGCTCGACACCACGTGATCGCGCGGCGGCGCCACGAACGCGACCTTGGGCGTGTGCTGGCGCCTGGACGCCTCGGCGAGATCGCCGATGAGCCCCATGCGCAGCGCACCGTGCGCGCGGATCGTCTCGAACATCGCCAGCGCCTTCGCGTCGCCGTTGATCGCGTCCTGCAGCTCGCTGCCGGTGTAGCCGATCGCCGCAGCGTCGATGAAGATCGTCGGGATGCCGGCATTGATCATCGTCGCGCGCAGCGTGCCGATGCCCGGGACCTCGAGATCGTCGACGAGGTGGCCGGTCGGGAACATCGCACCGCCGCCCTCCCCTTCGCCCTCGTCGGCAGGATCGACGAACTCCAGCACGATCTCCGCGGCCGGGAACGTCACCCCGTCGAGTTCGAAATCGCCTGTCTCCTGCACCTGCCCCCCCGCAATCGGCACGTGGACCACGATGGTCTTGCCAATGTTGGCCTGCCACACGCGCACCGCGACGGTGCCGTGTTCTGGGATGCGCGAAGAATCGACGAAGCCGTTGGCGATCGCGAACGGGCCGACGGCCGTGCTCAGATTGCCGCAGTTGCCGCTCCAGTCGACGAACGCGCTGTCGATCGCCACCTGGCCATAGAGGTAGTCGACGTCGTGGTCGGGCTGCGTGGACTTGGCGATGATCACGCATTTGCTGGTCGACGACGTGGCGCCGCCCATGCCATCAGTGTGCTTGGCATAAGGATCGGGCGACCCGATCACCCGCATCAACAGCGCATCGCGCGCCGCGCCCGGCACCTGCGCCGCGGTCGGCAGGTCTTCGAGCCGGAAGAACACGCCTTTGGACGTGCCGCCACGCATGTAGGTGGCGGGAATGCGGAGTTGCGGGGTGCAGGTCATGGCGTTCTCACTTGTCGTCGGCTTGTCTCCCTCACGGGAGAAAGGCTGCTTTGCTTGTCTCCCCTCTCCCCTTGCGGGAGAGGGGTCGGGGGAGAGGGGTGCTTCCCGCAACGTATGCCAGATGGCTTCAAGCACCGCCTCCGTGCATTGCAGGACGTCGTCATTCCAGAAGCGCAGTACTTGGAAGCCCTGCTCTTTCAACCACGCATCGCGACCTGCATCCTTCGGCGAATCGGCGTGCTGGCTGCCGTCCGCCTCGACGATCAGGCGTGCACCGAAATGCACGAAGTCGACCACGTAAGGACCGATCGGCTGCTGGCGGCGGAACTTCTGTCCATCGAAGCGGTGGGCACGGAGGTGACGCCAGAGCAGATGCTCGGCGTCGGTCATGTTTCGACGCAGCGTTTTGGCGAATGCGCGTTGATCCATTCCCCCTCTCCCCAACCCCTCTACCCCGGCGGGCACCTAGTCCCGCAAGGGGAGAGGGGCTTTCGATCATGCGGCCTTTGACGATTCCAGGAAATCCTGCGCGAAGCGCTGCAGCACGCCGCCGGCCTCATAGATCGAGACTTCTTCGGCGGTGTCGAGACGGCAGGTCACCGGGACCGCGAGCTGCGTGCCGTCCTTGCGGTGGATCGCCAGGGTCAGCATCGCGCGCGGGGTGCGCTCGCCAATCACATCGAAGGTCTCGGTGCCGTCGATGCTCAGTGTCAGCCGCGTGGTCCCGGGCTGGAACTCCAGCGGCAGCACGCCCATGCCGATCAAGTTGGTCCGGTGGATGCGCTCGAAGCCCTCGGCCACGATCGCCTCCACGCCGGCCAGGCGCACGCCCTTGGCGGCCCAGTCGCGCGAGCTGCCCTGGCCGTAGTCCGCGCCGGCGACGATGATCAACGGCTGGCGGCGTGCCATGTAGGTCTCGATCGCTTCCCACATGCGCACGACCTGGCCCTCGGGTTCGATCCGCGCCAGTGAGCCCTGCTTGACCTCGCCATCGACCACGGCCATCTCGTTGATCAACTTCGGGTTGGCGAAGGTCGCCCGCTGCGCGGTCAGGTGGTCGCCGCGGTGGGTGGCGTAGGAATTGAAGTCCTCTTCGGGCACGCCCATCTTCGCCAGATACTCGCCGGCCGCGCTGCTGGCGAGGATGGCATTCGACGGCGACAAATGGTCGGTGGTGATGTTGTCGCCCAGCACCGCCAGCGGACGCATCCCGCGCAGCGTGCGTTCGCCGGCCAACGCGCCTTCCCAGTACGGCGGGCGCCGGATGTAGGTGCTCATCGGCCGCCAGTCGTACAACGGCGCGACGCGCTCGCCGGTATCGACGTGCAGCTTGAACATCGGGCCGTAGACGGCGCGGAATTGTTCCGGCTTGACGCTGGCCTTGACCACCGCGTCGATCTCCTCGTCGCTCGGCCAGATGTCCTTGAGCGTGACCGCATGGCCGTCGGCGTCGATCCCGAGCGCATCCTGTTCGATGTCGAAGCGCACGGTGCCGGCGATCGCGTAGGCGATCACCAGCGGCGGCGAGGCCAGGAACGCCTGCTTGGCGTAAGGGTGGATGCGCCCGTCGAAGTTGCGATTGCCGCTGAGCACCGCGGTGGCATAAAGGTCGCGATCGATGATCTCCTGCTGGATCGCCGGATCCAGTGCACCACTCATGCCGTTGCAGGTGGTGCAGGCGAACCCGACGATGCCAAAGCCCAATTGCTCGAGTTCGGGCAGCAGGCCGCTCTCGCGCAGATACAGCTCGACTGCCTTCGACCCGGGCGCCAGCGAGGTCTTGACCCACGGCTTGCGCAGCAGACCGCGCGCGTTCGCGTTGCGCGCCAGCAGGCCGGCGGCGATCACGTTGCGCGGATTGGAGGTGTTGGTGCAACTGGTGATCGCGGCGATGATCACCGCGCCATCGGGCATCGTGCCCTCAAGCGGCATCTCCCACGCGCCGGCGATGCCGTTGGCGGCGAGGTCGCGGGTCGCGACCCGCTTGTGCGGATTCGAGGGGCCGGCCATGTTGCGCACCACGCTCGACAGATCGAAGTGCAGCGTGCGCTCGTACTGCGCGCCCTCGAGCGCATCGGCCCACAGGCCGGCCGTCTTGGCGTAGGTCTCCACCAGTTGCACCTGGGCGTCGTCGCGACCGGTCAGACGCAGATAGTCGAGCGTGTTGTCGTCGATGAAGAACATCGCCGCGGTCGCGCCATATTCGGGCGCCATGTTGGAGATCGTCGCGCGGTCGCCGATGGTCAGCGCGGCCGCACCCGGGCCGCGGAACTCCAGATACGCGCCGACCACCTTCGACTTGCGCAGGAACTCGGTCAGCGCCAGCACCACGTCGGTCGCGGTGATGCCGGGCCCTGGCCGGCCCGCCAGCTCCACGCCGACGATCTCGGGCGTGCGCATCCACGACGCGCGTCCGAGCATGACGTTCTCCGCCTCCAGGCCGCCGACCCCGATCGCGATGACCCCCAGCGCATCGACATGCGGCGTGTGGCTGTCGGTGCCGACGCAGGTGTCGGGAAACGCGACGCCGCGCCCTTGGAGGGCATGCTGGGTGTAGATCACCGGCGACATCTTCTCCAGGTTGATCTGGTGCATGATCCCGTTGCCCGGCGGAATCACCTCAACGTTGCGGAACGCACGCTTGGTCCAGTCGATGAAGTCGAAACGGTCGGCATTACGCCGGTCCTCGATCGCCCGATTCTTGGTGAACGCATCGGGGTCGAAGCCGCCGCATTCCACCGCCAGCGAGTGGTCGACGATCAGCTGCACCGGCACCACCGGATTGACCTTGGCCGGATCGCCCCCCTGCTCGGCGATCGCATCGCGCAGGCCCGCCAGGTCCACCAGCGCAGTCTGGCCGAGGATGTCGTGACAGACCACGCGCGCCGGATACCACGGGAAGTCGAGGTCGCGACGCAACTCGATCAGCTGCCGCAGCGCATCGTCGAGCAGCGCCGGATCGCAGCGCCGCACGAGGTTCTCGGCATGCACCCGAGCCGTGTAGGACATGCGATCGAAGGCGCCGGGCGACAACGCCTCGACCGCCTCGCGCGCGTCGAACCAGTCGAGGTCGGTACCGGGAAGGGGCTTGCGGTGCTGGCTGTTCATGGCTGGCTACTTCGAAGAAGGACAGTGGCAGTCCCTCCCCCGCTTGCGGGGAAGGGGCCGAAGGCGGATGGGGCGCACCCCAGGCGGACCACGCGCCCGCCTCCGCGGCGACGCGTCCGCTTCTCCCGCGAGCGGGAGAAGAAGATCTGCGTTTACTTACGCTCGGCGAGCGGCACGAACGGCTGGTCCTCCGGACCGGTGTAGTGCGCACTGGGGCGGATGATCTTTCCGTCGATGCGCTGCTCGATGACGTGCGCGCTCCAACCCGCGGTGCGCGCGATGACAAACAGCGGGGTGAACATCGCCGTCGGCACGCCCATCATGTGGTAGCTCACCGCGCTGAACCAGTCGAGGTTGGGGAACATCTTCTTGATGTCCCACATCACCGCCTCCAGGCGCTCGGCGATGTCGTACATCTTGCGACTGCCGACCTCGTCGGACAGTTCCCGCGCGACCTCCTTGATGACCTCGTTGCGCGGATCGCTGACGGTATAGACCGGGTGGCCGAAGCCGATGATCACTTCCTTCTTCTCCACACGCGCCCGAATGTCGGCCTCCGCCTCGTCGGGCGTGTCGTAGCGCTTCTGCACTTCGAAGGCGACCTCGTTGGCGCCGCCGTGCTTGGGCCCGCGCAGCGCGCCGATGCCGCCAGCAATGCACGAATACAGGTCGCTGCCGGTGCCCGCGATCACGCGGCTGGCGAACGTCGAGGCATTGAACTCGTGCTCGGCGTAAAGGATCAGCGAGGTGTGCATCGCCCGGACCCACGACTCGCGCGGCGGGACGCCGTGCAGCAGGTGCAGGAAATGCCCGCCGATCGAGTCGTCGTCGGTCTCCACGTCGATGACCCGACCGTTGTGGCTCCAGTGGTACCAGTACAGCAGCATCGAGCCGAGGCTGGCCATCAGCTTGTCGGCGATGTCGCGCGCACCCGGATGGTTGTGGTCGTCCTTTTCCGGCAGCACGCAACCGAGCACCGACACGCCAGTGCGCATGACGTCCATCGGATGCGCCGACGGCGGCAGTTCTTCCAGCGCCGCCTTGACCGCCGCCGGCAGGCCGCGCAGCGACTTGAGCTTGGCCTTGTAGCCGCGCAACTCGGCCTCGTTGGGCAGCTTGCCGTGGACCAGCAGATAGGCGATCTCTTCGAACTCGCTGGTACGCGCGAGGTCGAGGATGTCGTAGCCGCGGTAGTGCAGGTCGTTGCCGCTGCGGCCGACCGTGCACAGCGCGGTGTTGCCGGCGGCAGTGCCGCTCAGCGCGACGGACTTCTTCGGCTTGAAGCCGGGGGCGGTGGTAGCGGTGGTCTCGCTCATCTGGGATCTCCGGTGAATGCCTGGATGGATCGCTTACTGCTTGTTGGATGCGAACAGCGCGTCCAGCCGCTGCTCGAAGGCGTGGTAGCCGATGCGCTCGTAGAGTTCCTCGCGGGTCTGCATCGCATCGACGACGTGTTGCTGGTGGCCGTCGCGGCGCACCGCGGTATAGACAAGCTCGGCGGCCTTGTTGGCGGCGCGGAACGCCGATAGCGGGAACAACTGGATCGCAACGCCTGCCGAGGCCAGCTCGTCGCGGGTGAACAGCGGCGTCTTGCCGAACTCGGTGATGTTGGCCAGCACCGGCACCTTCACCGCATCGACGAACCGGTGGTAGGTCTCCAGATCGTAGGCCGCCTCGGCGAAGATGCCGTCGGCGCCGGCCTCGACGCAGGCGATCGCGCGTTCGATCGCGGCCTCCACGCCGTCGACCTGGATCGCATCGGTGCGCGCGATCAGGAAGAAATCGGGATCGGTCTTGGCATCGGCCGCCGCCTTGACCCGGTCGACCATCTCACTCTGCGACACGATCTCCTTGCCCGGCCGATGGCCGCAGCGCTTGGCACCGACCTGATCCTCGATATGGCAGGCCGCAGCGCCCGCCTTGATCAGCGACTTGACCGTGCGTTCGATGTTGAAGGCGCTCGGCCCGAAGCCGGTGTCGATGTCGACCAGCAACGGCAGGTCGCAGACGT
Source organism: Luteimonas sp. S4-F44 (assembly GCF_022637415.1). Lineage (NCBI taxonomy): Bacteria > Pseudomonadati > Pseudomonadota > Gammaproteobacteria > Lysobacterales > Lysobacteraceae > Luteimonas > Luteimonas sp. S4-F44. Next base: position 991,775 of record NZ_CP093340.1, on the reverse strand, counting down.
CGGTGATCCGGCGCACGTCGATCAGCACGTCTTCGAGCGTGTTGATGCCCAGGTCCGGCAGGCCGAGCGAGCCCGCGGCGACGCCGCCGCCCGACAGGTAGATCGCCTGGAACCCGGCGCGCTTGGCGAGCAGCGCGTGGTTGGCGTTGATCGCGCCGATCACCTGCAACGGCGATTCGGCGGACAGGGCGGCGCGGAACCGGGCGCCAGCGGACAGGGGGCTCATCGATGCGACTCCGGGACTGCGGTGTACCGCGATGACGCACAATCTGGCACTCTGCGACTGGTTGATCAATCTTGATCGAATCAATCAACACATCGGAATTCACAGTGAATGCGAACGAAGGCGACCTGATGTCCGCCGCCGAGGCCTGCGCGGCGCTCGGCATCAGCCCCGCAACACTCTATGCCTACGTCAGCCGCGGGCTGCTGGCCTCGCGGCCCGGCCCCGACCACCGCAGTCGCGTCTATCTGCGCCAGGACATCGAGCGGCTGGGCCAGCGCAAGCGTGCTGGACGCGGCGCGGCCCGCGGCGCAGCGCAGAGCCTGGACCGCGGCCTGCCGGTAATGGAGACGCGGATCTCGCTGATCCGGCCCGACAGCCCCTATTACCGCGGGCATTCGGCCGTGGCGATGGTCGAGGCCGGGGCGACGCTCGAGGACACGGCGCGGCTGCTCTGGGACTGCGGCGACAGCGATCCGTTCGATGCCGCCGTCGCCCCGTGGCCGGCACGGGTCGAGGCGATTGCCGGCGATGCCACGCTGCCGCCGATCGAGCGCGCGATGGCGGTCCTGCCGCTGCTCGCGCCCGACCTGCGGCATTCGCTGAGCGCAGCACCGGCCGCCAAACGCGGCATCGCGGCGACCCTACTGCGGCAGAACGCGGCGCTGCTGGTCGCAGGCCAGCCCGATGCGCGGCCCGTCCACGGGGTGCTCGCCGAGGCCTGGTGTCCGGGCGATGCGGTCTTCGCGGATCTGGTCCGGACCGCCCTGGTGCTGTGCGCCGATCACGAGCTCAATGTCTCGGCCTTCGCCGCGCGCGTGGTTGCGTCCACCGGTGCGCACCTGCACGCGACGGTCTGCGCGGGCTTGGCGGCCTTGTCGGGGCCGCGCCACGGCGGCGCGACTGCGCGCGCGCATGCGTTGATCCGCGAAGCCTGCGATGCGCCCTCGCCGGCCGCCTACATCGCCGAGCGCTGGCAGCGCGGCGACGACCTGCCCGGCTTCCATCATGTGCTGTATCCCGACGGCGACCCGCGCGCGGCGCATGTGCTCGCGCGGCTGCGCGCCACGCGCGGCGACACGCCGCGGATGCGCCAGGTCGAGGCGGTCATCGCCGCGGCCGCCGAGACCAGCGGTCGACCGCCCAACATCGACGGCATGCTGGCGGCGATCTGCTTCGTCCACGACCTGCCGGCGACCCCGGCATTGGCGATGTTCGCCGCCGGGCGGCTGTCGGGCTGGCTGGCGCACGCGCTGGAGCAGCAGGCGCTGGGCCGGCTGATCCGGCCCCGTGCGCGCTACACCGGCATCGAGCCGGAGTGAGCGCACCGCGGCCGAGACTGACCCCGGCCGCACGCAGCTTCAACGTCGAGCACGACGAGGCCACGCTCAGCCGGCATCGGCGCCGCGTGCGAGCACCCGGCGCACCTCTTCCAGCGCGTTCGGATCGTCCAGGGTCGACAGGTCGCCCGGGTCGCGCGATTCGGCCAAGGCCTGCAGCGAGCGCCGCAGCAGCTTGCCCGAGCGTGTCTTCGGCAGCGCACTGACGACATACACCCGCGCGGGCCGCGCGACCGCGCCGAGCTGATCGGCGACCGTGCGCATCATCTCCCCGGCGGTGGCGTGCTGGGCCTGGGGGTCGGCCGCGGCCTGCTTAAGCGTCGCGAACACGATCGGCACCTGTCCCTTGATCTCGTCGGCCACGCCGATCACCGCGGCCTCGGCGACGGCCGGGTGACTGGCCACCGACTCCTCGATCTCGCGTGTGCCCAGGCGATGGCCGGCGACATTGATGACATCGTCGGTGCGCCCGAGGATGAAGGTGTAGCCATCCGCGTCCTGGATCGCCCAGTCCAGTGAGCTGTAGACCAGCGCCTTGAAGTGCGAGAAGTAGCTCGACAGGAACCGCGCGTCGTCGTTCCACACTGTAGTCATGCAGCCCGGCGGCAGCGGCGGCTGGATCACCAGCACGCCCTTGGTGCCCGGCGGCACCCGCTCGCCGGTTGCCTCGTCGATCACGCGCAGGTCGTAGCCGGGCGTCGGCAGTCCGGGCGAACCGAACTTCACCGGCTTCATCTCGACCCCGGGCATCAGCGCCAGCACCGGCCATCCGGTCTCGGTCTGCCAGTAGTTGTCGATGATCGTCGTGCCGCCCAGGCCGGCGCTGATCCAGCTCGCGGTCGGCTCGTCGAGCGGCTCGCCGGCCAGAAACAGATAGCGCAGCGCCGACAGGTCGTACTGGCGCAGGAACTTCGGGTCCTGCTTCTTCAGCACGCGGATCGCGGTCGGCGAGGAAAACATCGTGCGCACGCCATAGTCGGCGCAGATCTTCCACCAGATGCCCGCATCGGGTGCCGTCGGCAGACCTTCGTAGAGGATCGCGGTGGCACCGGCGATCAGCGGACCGTAGACGTTGTAGGAGTGGCCGACCGCCCAGCCGACGTCGGAGGTCGAGAACATCGCCTGGCCCGGACGCACGTCATAGATCGCCCACATCGACAGCGCCATCGCGACCGCGTAGCCGCCAACATCGCGCTGCACGCCCTTGGGCTTGCCGGTCGTGCCCGAGGTGTAGAGCAGGTAACTGGGCTCGTTGGATTCCAGCCATTCGACCGGCACATCGCTGCCGGCATGCGCGGCGCGCAGCGTGGCGTAGTCGACATCGCGTCCTTCGACCCGTGACCCGCCGGGCGCGAGCCCGCGGTCGACGATCAGTACGCGCGGCGGCGGCGATGTCGCCTGCGCCAGGGCGGCATCCACCAGCGGCTTGTAGGGAATGACCTTGCCACCGCGGCTGCCGGCGTCGGCCGCGATCAGCAGCGCAGGCTTGGCGTCGTCGATGCGCAGCGCCAGGTTGTGCGCGGCAAAACCGCCGAAGACCACCGAATGCACCGCGCCGATCCGCGCGCAGGCGAGCATCGCGAACACCGCCTCGGCCATGTTGGGCATGTAGATGACCACGCGATCGCCGCGCCCGACCCCGAGCGCGATCAAGACCGCGGCGAAGTCGACGACCTCGCGGTGAAGTTGGCGATAACTGAGCTCGCGCGTTTCGCCGGTCTCGGTCGAGATCGCCACCAGCGCGAGCTGGTCGCCGCCGGTCTCGAGATGGCGGTCGACCGCGTTGTAGCAGAGATTGGTCAGGCCGCCGACGAACCACTTGCGAAATGGCGGCTTGGAATCATCAAGGATCCGCTCGGGCGCCTTGTGCCAGTGGATCGCCTGCGCCTGCTCGCCCCAGAACCCTTCGGGATCGTCGATGGAGCGGCGATGGAAGTCGTCGTAACGCATGGCCCTGCCTTCGGATGGGAGGATCTCGAAGGCTAGACCGTGCGGTGCGCCGACCGCGCTACGACGTTGGTCTAGTACGCGCGCATCCTGGCCTGGCGGCGGCCCTGGACCACGCATGGCGCGGCGTTGCACTACCGGACGGACGTCGCTTGCGCGGATACGACAAGGCCGGCCCGAGAGCCGGCCTTGCGAGGCACACGACAGTGCCGGTCAGCCCAGCAGGTGCGCGACGCCCGAACGCTCTTCCTCGAGCTCGGCCAGGGTCTTGTCGATGGCCTTCTGGCTGAAATCGTCGATCGGCAGATCGCGGACGATCGCGTACTCGCCGTTCTCGGTGGTCACCGGGAAGCCGAAGATCACGCCCTCGGGGATGCCGTAGGACCCGTCGGAGGGAATGCCCATCGTGGTCCACTTGCCGCCCGAGCCGAGCACCCAGTCGCGCACATGGTCGATGGCGGCGTTGGCGGCCGAAGCGGCCGACGACAGGCCACGGGCCTCGATGATCGCCGCGCCGCGCTTGCCGACCTGCGGGATGAAGGTGTCGGCGTTCCAGGCGTCGTCGCCGATCTTGTCCTTCAGCGACGCGCCGCCGACGGTCGCGAAGCGGTAGTCGGGGTACATGGTCGGGCTGTGGTTACCCCAGACGATCAGCTTCTCGATCTCACCCACGGCCACGCCGGCCTTGGTCGACAGCTGGCTCAACGCGCGGTTGTGGTCCAGGCGCAGCATCGCGGTGAAGTTCTTGGCCGGCAGGTCGGGCGCGGACTTCATCGCGATGTAGGCATTGGTGTTGGCCGGGTTGCCGACGACCAGCACCTTGACGTCGCGCGAGGCGACCTTGTTCAGCGCGGCGCCCTGGGCGGTGAAGATCTTGGCGTTCTCCAGCAGCAGGTCCTTGCGCTCCATGCCCGGGCCGCGCGGACGCGCACCGACCAGCAGCGCGATGTCGGCGTCCTTGAACGCGACTTCCGGATCGTCGGTGCCGACGGTGCCGGCCAGCAGCGGGAACGCGCAGTCCTCCAGCTCCATGATCACGCCCTTGAGCGCGGCCTGCGCCTTGTCGATCGGCAGCTCGAGCAGTTGCAGGATCACCGGCTGGTCCTTGCCCAGCATCTCGCCGGAGGCGATCCGGAACAGCAGCGCATAGCCGATCTGGCCGGCGGCGCCGGTCACGGCAACACGGACGGGCTTCTTCATCGTCAATCCTCTCGTATCAAATCGAACGGTTACGTGGGTGGAAGCGAACCGGGCGGCGGTGCCGTCGGCTCAGGTCAATTCCGCGAAGAACTCGCGGATGCGGGTCAGCCCAGGCACCAGTTGTGCCTCCGGGCAGGTGTAGCTGATGCGCAGGGCCCGCGGCTCGCCGAAGGCCGAGCCGGGTACGCAGGCCACGCCCTTGGTCTCGAGCAGCGCATTGCACAGGTCGACATCGTTCTCGATGCGCAGCGCCCCATGCGACTTGCCGAACGCGACGCTGACATCGGGGAACACGTAGAACGCACCGGCAGGCTTCGGGCAGACCACGCCCGGAATCTCCGCCAGGGCTGCCATCACCACGTCGCGACGCGCCTGGAACTCGGCGCACTTGGCCCTGGGCACGTCCTGGGGACCGGACAGTGCGGCGACCGCGGCCGCGGTCACGACCTCCGGCACATTGGTGATGTGGTTGGAGTTCATCGTCGCAAACGCAGTCGCGACGCGTTCGGGGCCGGCCAGCAGGCCGACGCGCCAGCCCGGCATGCCATAGGTCTTGGACAAGGAGTCGACGAAGATCGTGCGCTCGCGCAGCTCGGGACGGGCCTGCGTGACGTGGTGGTAGCCGATGCCGTCGAACACCATCGCGTTGTAGATGTCGTCGGTGACGATCCAGGTGTCGGGATGGCGCGCCATCACGTCCGCCAGCGCGGCGATCTCGCCCTGCGTGTAGACCATGCCGGTCGGGTTGGACGGGTTGTTGAACAGGAAGACCTTGGGCCGTTGCGCCAGTGCGGCGTCGAGTTGGGCCGGCGTCAGCTTGTAGTCCTGTTCCGGCGGGCACGGCAGCAGCCGGATGTCGGCGCCGACGATCTGCGCGATGTCGAGATAGGTCGTCCAGTACGGCGTGGCGAACGCGAACCCATCGCCTTCGTCCAGCAGCACTTCGGCCAGCGTGTAAAGGATGTGCTTGGCGCCGATGCCGCTCGCACAGTGGGCACGCGTATAGCCCGGCAGGCCGATGCGGTCGAGATGGCCGATGAAGGCGTCGAGCAGCGCATCGCCGCCACGATTGCTGCCGTACTGGCCGCTGTCGCGCTCGAGCGCGTCGCGCGCGGCGGCGTAGACGTGCGGGCCGGGCAGGAAGTTCGGCACGCCGATCGAGAAACTGATGATGTCCCGCCCCTCGGCCTTCAGACGCTTGGCCTTCTCGGCCACCTGCATGATGGCGCTGGGTTTGGCGCGACCGGTGCGCGCAGCGAGCTGGAGCATCGCACAACCTCGTTCTGGGAGGGCTGGCCGGCAGCTGGAGGGCGGTTTTTCCGGCGCGAAATGGTATCACGGCGCCCCATCCGGGCCGTGCCACGTTCGCCACTCGACCCGCTGCGCGAGCGACCGGCGCGTGGGCGTTGGCGCCTACAGATAGTCCAGCACGTCGCCCAGGTCGTAGTTCTCGTCGAAGTAGGCCTGCCACTTTGCGTAGACCTCGCGCAGGCAGGCCGGCGTGGTGCAGGCGTCGAGCTGCTGAACCACCACCGCCGCGGTGCGGTCGCCGTCGGGATAGCGCGCCGACAGTTCGACCAGTTGCGCGTGCAGGTTGCGGTCGAGCGCGGCGAAGTCGTCGCGGTTGCAGGCCAGCGTCGCACGCAGACTGCCCTGGGCGGCGTCGGTGTCGCAAGCCACCGCGGGCACCTGCTCGGCCTGCGAGACGGCGAGCGTGATCTCCTGGCGATCGCGCGGGGTGAGGCGGCGCACGAAGCCCAGTTCCTCGGTCTGCCCCTGCGCCCAGGTCAGGCGCAAGGTGAAGCCGTCGCCAGCGGTCGGATCGCGCACCTTGCGCAGTGTGGCGGTCTCGCTGGGTCCGTCTTTGCGGTCGATGCGGAAGGCCAGGGTCTGGTTGTCGAGGTCCACGTCCTCAACCGTGCCGTCGAGCCAGGCACCATCGCGCAGGATCCGCAGGCCTGCGCCCGCCTGGTATTGGATGGCGTAGACCGTCTGCGCATCGTCGCCCTGCGCGCCGCCAGTGCTCCAGATGCCCTCCAGGCTCTGCTCGAACGCCGGGTCCTGGGGCTGCGATGCCGACGGGGACGGTGTGGACGGGGCCAATTGCGCACCCTCGGACGGGCGCTCGCAGGCGACCAGGCCCAGCAGCAGGGCCGGTAGCAGCGCGAGGGATCGCAGGCGGACAGGCGATGTCATGGCGTCCCTCGCAGCAGGCAGGCCGGCGATGCGCCGGCCTGCCGATTGCATCACGCCGCGAGGGTCTTGTTCCACTCCGCGACGCGATCGGCCTTGGCAGCCAGCACGGCCTCGGCGTCGCCTTCGATCTTCACCGACTTGATGACGTCGCCCTGCTTGATCGCGTCCACCACGTCCAGGCCCTGGGTGACCTTGCCGAACACGGTGTGCTTGCCGTCCAGCCAGTCGGTCTTGATGTGGGTGATGAAGAACTGGCTGCCGTTGGTGTTGGGACCGGCGTTGGCCATCGACAGCACGCCGCGTTCATGCTTGACGCCATTGTTCGTTTCATCTTCGAAACGATACCCCGGGCCGCCGCGCCCCGAGCCCTCGGGGCAGCCGCCCTGGACCATGAAGTCGGCGATGACGCGGTGGAAGTTCAGCCCGTCGTAGAAGCCGCGCTTGGCCAGGTTGACGAAGTTGGCGACGGTCAGCGGGGCCTTGTCGGCGAACAGCTCGACCTGGATCTGGCCACGGTCGGTATCGAATACGGCGTGCAGGGACATCGGTAAATCCTGGGTTGGGGTGGTCCGACAGGCTGGATGCGGCCCCAATGGCCGATTTCAAGCCGCCTGTCGCGCGCGGCGCGCGACAAGGTATGATAGCCGGCTTCCTCCACTGCCCTAGCGCGCCAGGTCAAAGCCAGGTGCGGCCTTGCCCATGTCTCTCGAACGCCTGCGCAACATCGCCATCGTCGCCCACGTCGACCACGGCAAGACCACCCTCGTCGACCAGCTGCTCAAGCAGTCGGGCACCCTGTCCGAACGCACCGTGCTCGCCGAGCGCGTGATGGACAGCAACGACCAGGAAAAGGAGCGTGGCATCACGATCCTGGCCAAGAACACCGCCATCAACTGGCAGGGCAACCGCATCAACATCGTCGACACCCCCGGCCACGCCGACTTCGGCGGCGAGGTCGAGCGCGTGCTGTCGATGGTCGACTCGGTGCTGATCCTGGTCGACGCGATGGACGGGCCGATGCCGCAGACCCGCTTCGTGACCCAGAAGGCGTTCGCGATGGGCTTCAAGCCGATCGTCGTCGTCAACAAGATCGACCGCCCCGGCGCGCGTCCCGACTGGGTCATCGACCAGGTGTTCGACCTGTTCGACAAGCTCGGCGCGACCAACGAGCAGCTCGACTTCCCGATCGTCTACGCCTCGGCGCTGCACGGTTACGCGAGCCTGGACGACAGCGTCCGCTCGGGCGACATGACCCCGCTCTACGAAGCGATCATGCAGCACGTGCCGGCGCCCGAAGTCGACAGCGACGGCGCGTTCCAGATGCGCATCAGCCAGCTCGACTACAACAACTTCGTCGGCCTGATCGGCATCGGCCGCATCCAGCGCGGCAAGCTGAAGAAGAACATGCCGGTGAGCGTCGTCGACCGCGAAGGCAAGAAGCGCCAGGGCAAAGTCGTGCAGGTGCTCGGCTTCCTGGGCCTGGAGCGCGTGGAGGTCGAGGAGGCGCAGGCCGGCGACATCGTCGCGATCGCCGGCGTGCAGGACCTGTCGATCTCCGACACCGTCTGCGCGCTCGACACCCCCGAGGCGCTGCCGGCACTGACCGTCGACGAGCCGACGATCTCGATGACCTTCCAGGTCAACAACTCGCCGTTCGCCGGCAGCAAGGAGCACAGCGGCGGCAAGTTCATCACCAGCCGCCAGATCCGCGAGCGCCTGGAGCGCGAGACGCTGCACAACGTCGCGCTGAAGGTCGAAGAGACCGCCGACGCCGACAAGTTCCTGGTCTCGGGCCGCGGCGAGCTACACCTGTCGGTGCTGATCGAGAACATGCGCCGTGAAGGCTACGAGCTGGCCGTGTCGCGCCCGGAGGTGATCATCAAGGAGATCGACGGCCAGCTGATGGAGCCGGTCGAGCAGCTCGTGGTGGACATCGAAGAGCAGCACCAGGGCGGCGTGATGGAGAAGCTCGGCACCCGCAAGGCGCAGCTCAAGAACATGGAGCCCGACGGCAAGGGCCGCGTGCGTCTGGACTACATGATCCCGGCGCGCGGCCTGATCGGCTTCCAGAACGAGTTCAAGACCCTGACCCAGGGCTCGGGCCTGCTGTTCCACGTCTTCGACCATTACGGCCCGAAGGAGACCGGCCCGATCGCCAAGCGCAACAACGGCGTGATGATCGCCAATGCGCCGGGCATGACGCCGGCCTACTCGCTCGGCCCGCTGGAAGAACGCGGCCGGCTGTTCGCGGCCGAAGGCGACAACGTCTACGAGGGGCAGCTGGTCGGCATCCACTCCAAGGACAACGACCTGACGGTCAACGTCATCAAGGGCAAGCCGCTGACCAACGTCCGCGCCTCGGGCAAGGACGATGCGATCAAACTGACCCCGGCGCTGAAGTACTCGCTGGAACAGGCCCTGGATTTCATCGAGGACGACGAGCTGGTCGAAGTCACCCCGAAGGAAATCCGGCTGCGCAAGAAGCTGCTGACCGAGAGCGACCGCAAGCGCGCTTCGCGCGCCGCGTGAGCCAGGCGCTGTTCCCGGCCTGGCGGCCTGACGCCGTCGGTCGGGCGGCGCTCGCGACGCTGTCGCAACGCTTGCAGGAGGCGCGTCCATCGGACGCGCCTTCTTTGCAACTGCGGCGCGCCGACCAGTGGCACGCCACGCTCTGCTTCATCGGCCACGACGTGGGTCATCTCGCAACGCCGGCGCTGCGCGATGCGTTCGCAGCGGCCGCGGCCGGCATCCCGTCACACACGTGCACCCTCGAACGTCTCGCCTACTGGCGCCAGTCGGGGGCGGTCGTCGCGTTGCCGCACAACTGCCGGGCCTTGCAGGCGCTGTGCGATGCGACGCGCGATGCGATCCGCCGCTGCGGCATCCTGCCAGCGCAGGTGACGACCCAGCCGCACGTGACACTGGCCTATCTGCCAAAGGGGCTCGACACGCAGCCCTGGCTCGACGCCGTGGATTGCGACATCGGCCCGCTGACGGTCGACACCTTCGAATTGCTGTTCAATCCCGGCGGCCGCTATGAAGCGCTCGACTGCTGGCCGCTGACCGGCGCTCCCCTTCCCCTGCCGCCGCGCCAGGACGCGTTGTTCTGATGACCGACGACATCACCCCCTCACACAAGGGCCTGCGCGCAATCGCGTTGTTCGAGGCCGGCAAGGGCGCCATCGCCCTGCTTGTCGCCGGCGGCCTGGCGGCGGTCGGCCCCGACGCGCTGCAGCATCGGGTCGAGCACGTGCTCGCGCGCTTCGGCGCGGATGCTGATCGCTTCGGCACGGATCTGCTCGATGCGATCACACCGCAGACGTTGCACATCGCGATCGCCGTCGCGCTGATCTATGCGGGCATGCGCCTGCTCGAAGCCTGGGGTCTATGGTGGCATCGCGCCTGGGCCTCGTGGCTCGGCGTCATCGGCGCGGCCGCGTATCTGCCGTTCGAGATCTACGCGCTCTGGCACCACCCCGACTGGATGACCTGGGGTGTGTTCCTGGTCAATCTGCTGATCGTGCTGGTGCTGGCCCGCGATCTGTACCGGCGGCGTGCGGGCGGCTGAAGCAGCACGCACGGAGCGGCCTGCGCTCGACTTCGGAAACAGCGTTGCGCCGGCCGGGGGTTACTCCTCGGCTCGGTCAGGCATCCATGCCTGACTCGCCGCCGCGGGCCATGGATGGCGCGCGCCCGAGTCAAGGCAGGATGCCTTGACCGAGGGAAAAGCGGCTTCCGGCCGGCAGGCCGATGCCCGCCCGGAGCCAGCTCGACTTGCAGCCGCCGAAGTGACTCACCCCACCGCGCGCCCAACCTGCGCATGCTTGCGCACGATCAGCATCGCCGTCTCCAGCGCCTGCTCGTAGTTGAGCCGCGGGTCGACCTGGCTCTTGTAGGCGCGCTCCAGATCGACCTCGGTCAGCGCCCGCGCGCCGCCCATGCACTCGGTGACGTCCTCGCCGGTCAGCTCCAGATGCACGCCTCCCAGGCGGGTGCCGGCTGCGGCATGCAGGTCGAATGCCTGCTCGATCTCGCTGCGGATGTTGTCGAAGCGCCGGGTCTTGAAGCCATTGCGGGTCGACTCGGTGTTGCCATGCATCGGGTCGCAGATCCACAGCACACGGCGGCCGGAGCGCTTCACCGCATCCAGCAGCGTCGGCAGGCGCTCGGCGATCTGGGTCGCGCCCATGCGGTGGATCAGGCTCAGTCGACCCGGCTCGTCGTCGGGATTGAGCACTTCGACCAGGCGCAACAGCGCGTCCGGGGTCGAGGTCGGGCCGACCTTGACGCCGATCGGATTGCGCAGGCCGCGAAAGTACTCGACATGCGCGCCGTCGAGCGCCGCAGTGCGCACGCCGATCCATGGAAAATGCGTGCTGAGGTTGAACCAGCCCCACTGGCGCGGCACCTGGCGCGTCTGTGCCTCCTCGTAAGGCAGCAGCAGCGCTTCGTGCGAGGTGTAGAAATCGACACGCTTGAGCGTGTGCACCTGGGTGCCGGCCAGCGTTTCCATGAAACGCACCGCATCGCCGAGCCCCGAGACCATGCGCTGGTACTCCTCGGCGAGCGGCGAATGCCCCACCCAATCCAGCCCCCAGTACTCGGGGTGATGCAGGTCGGCGAAACCGCCGTCGATCAACGAGCGGACGAAGTTCATCGTCATCGCCGAACGCGCATGCGCCTTGATCATGCGGCGCGGGTCTGGCGTCCGCGCCTGCGCGGTGAACGCCGGCGCATTGACCACGTCGCCACGATAGCTAGGCAGGGCCACACCATCGCGGACCTCGGTGTCGGCCGAGCGCGGCTTGGCGTACTGGCCCGCGAACCGGCCGACCCGCACTACCGGCAGACGCATGCCGTGCACGAGCACCAGGCTCATCTGCAGCAGCACCTTCAGGCGATTGGAGATGATCTCCGAGGTGCAGTCACCGAAGTGCTCGGCGCAATCGCCGCCCTGCAACACGAAGCGCTGGCCGTTTTGGGCTTCGGCCAACTGCTGCTTCAGGCTCAGGATCTCCCAGGAAGTCACCAGCGGCGGCAACGCCCGCAATTCGGTCTGCACCTCGCCCAGCGCCTCGGCATCGGGATAGACCGGCAGCTGCGCGGCGGGACGGCTGCGCCAGCTTTCGGGGGCCCAGTCTTCGGGCAGGGTCACAGGGCGCAGACTGCGTTCGGCGGAAGCGGGCATCGGAACATCCTCGTACGAGCGCACATCATCGCAGCTTGCTGCGCTGCGTCAATTTCGGCCGCGCTGTGGGCGCCATGCGGCATACACCGCGACCGCGCCCAGCAACACGAACCACAGCAGGCTCCAGGCGGGCATCGACAGGCCCAGGAACGTCCAGTCGATCGTGCCGCAGTCGCCACTGCCGGTCAGGACCTTCTGGATCAGCGTCGGCGTGTCCATGGTCTGGCGCATGAACGCAAACGGCGCACCGCAGCTCACGAAGCCCGGCGGATGCATCTGCAGCCAGACATGCCGCCCGGCGACGCCGATGCCGACCGCGGCCGCCGCCAGGCCCAGCAGGCCGTAGACGCGCCGTCCGCCCTGCCCCCTGGGCGCATGCGCGCCGGCGACCAGCAGCACCAAGCCGAGCGCCGCGAACGCGATGCGCTGGAAGATGCACAACGGACAGGGCTGCAATCCCCACTGCAGCTGCGAATAGATCGCAAAACCGATCAGCGCAAAGCAGGCGACCCCGCCGACGAGCATCAAGGTGCGGAACGACCAGCGCAGTGGATTCATGGAAATGGGCCAGAAAGGGAGACGGCGATTATCCCGCCGCAGCGGCGAAAGCCAAAGGCCTGCTGCGCAAGGCGCCTGGCCTTGGGTCCCTGCGCGCGCCCCGGACGCAGAAAACCCCGGCATGGGCCGGGGTTTCTGGGAGACACGGACCGGGCAATGCGCGATCGGCCTGGATCACTCGGCGGCGTCGGCCTGCGGGCGATCGACCAGCTCGACGTAGGCCATCGGCGCGTTGTCGCCGGCGCGGAAGCCCGCCTTGAGGATGCGCAGGTAACCGCCCGGACGCGACTGGTAGCGCGGACCCAGCGTCGTGAACAGGGTGCCGACCGCTGCCTTGTCGCGCAGACGCGCGAAAGCGAGGCGGCGGTTGGCGACGCCGTCGACCTTGGCCAGCGTGATCAGCGGCTCGGCCACACGGCGCAGTTCCTTGGCCTTGGGCAGCGTGGTCTTGATCAGCTCGTTCTTGATCAGCGAGGCGGCCATGTTGCGGAACATCGCTTCGCGATGGGCGCTGGTGCGGTTGAACTTGCGACCGGCTTTCTGGTGGCGCATGGGATGAATCCTTCAGTGGAATGGTGGGTCGTTGGACATCGTTGTCGCCATCCTGGCGTTGTGACTTGGACTGCGGGTGGTCCGAAAAACCGGGGCTCCGTCACCGGCGATCGCCGCGGGCCTCGAAGCCCGTCTGGCGATGTGCGAAAGGCGCGTCCTTCGAGGACGCGCCTTCCACATGTTGCATCAGCCAAGCATGCCGTGCGCCGAGACGCCGGCCGGCGGCCAGTTCTCGAGCTTCATGCCCAGGGCCAGGCCGCGCTGCGCGAGCACTTCCTTGATCTCGGTGAGCGACTTCTTGCCCAGGTTCGGCGTCTTGAGCAGCTCGACCTCGGTCTTCTGGATCAGGTCGCCAATGTAATAGATGCTCTCGGCCTTGAGGCAGTTGGCCGAACGCACCGTCAGCTCCAGATCATCGATCGGGCGCAGCAGGATCGGATCGACGCCCGGGGTCTGCGGCTTGGCGGCGCCGCGGTCGCGGTGCGTGAAGTCGCCGAACACCGACAGCTGCTCGGTGAGGATGTCGGCGGCGGTGCGCACGGCTTCCTCGGCATCGATCGTGCCATTGGTCTCGATGTCGATGACCAGCTTGTCCAGGTCGGTACGCTGCTCGACGCGAGCGGCCTCGACCTCATAGGCGACGCGGCGGACGGGCGAGAACGACGCATCGAGCATCAGGCGACCGATCGCACGGGTCTCCTCGTCGGGACGACGACGGGCGGCGGCCGGCTGGTAGCCGAAACCGCGCTCGATCTTCAGGCGCATGTTGATCGACGCATCCTTGGTCAGATGGCAGATCACATGCTCGCCGTTGAGAATCTCGACGTTGTGGTCGGTCTTGATGTCGGCAGCAGTCACCACGCCGGGACCCGACTTCGACAGCGACAGCGTCGCGCTTTCGCCGGTGCCCATGCGGATCGCGACATCCTTCAGGTTCAACAGGACTTCGAGCACGTCTTCCTGCAGGCCCTCGATGGTGCTGTACTCGTGCAGCACGCCGTCGATCTCGACTTCGGTGATCGCGAAGCCCGGGATCGACGACAGCAGCACGCGACGCAGGGCGTTGCCCAGCGTGTGCCCGTAACCGCGCTCCAGCGGCTCGATCACGACCTTCGCACGGTTGCCGGCAAGGCGTTCGATCTGCGGGCCACGGGGACGCAGTACCTGGTTGGCGGTAGCCGTCATGTTTGTGTGTCTCCTGGAGACCGTCCGCGCCGGGGGGCGCGGAGGCCTGAATGAATTACTTCGAGTACAGCTCGACGATCAGCGCTTCGTTGATGTCCGCCGGCAGGTCACCACGATCGGGCACGGCCTTGAACACGCCGCTGAACTTCTTCGAATCGACCTCGACCCACGACGGCGACAGGTCCATCGACGAGGAGACGGTCAGAGCCTCCTGGACGCGGAGCTGCTTCTGGGCCTTCTCCGACAGCGCGATCGCGTCGCCGGCCTTGACCTGGTACGACGGCAGATTGACCGGCTGACCGTTGACCGTGACACCGCGGTGCGACACCAGCTGGCGCGCGGCCGGGCGGGTGACGGCGAAGCCCATGCGATAGACGACGTTGTCGAGGCGGGTCTCGAGGAGCTGCAGCAGGTTCTCACCCGTGTTGCCCTTCTTGGTCGAGGCCTTCTTGTAGTAGTTGCGGAACTGACGCTCCAGCAGACCGTAGATACGCTTGACCTTCTGCTTCTCGCGCAGCTGGGTGGCGTAGTCGGACAGCTTGCCGCGACGGGTGTTGCCCGCGCCGTGCTGGCCGGGCTTCTGCTCGAGCTTGCACTTGGAATCCAACGCACGCGTCGGGCTCTTGAGCGACAGGTCGGCGCCTTCGCGGCGCGCGAGCTTACAGGTAGGACCGATATAACGAGCCATTTCTTGATCGCTCCTTTAGACGCGACGCTTCTTCGGCGGACGGCACCCGTTGTGCGGGATTGGCGTCACGTCGATGATGTTGATGATCTTGTAGCCCACGTTGTTGAGCGAACGCACGGCCGACTCACGACCCGGACCCGGGCCCTTGATGCGAACTTCCAGCGACTTGACGCCGTAGTCGAGTGCGGCCTTGCCGGCCTTCTCGGCAGCCACCTGGGCTGCGAACGGGGTCGACTTGCGCGAACCGCGGAAGCCGGCACCGCCGGAGGTCGCCCACGAGAGCGCATTGCCCTGGCGGTCGGTGATCGTGACGATCGTGTTGTTGAACGAAGCGTGGACGTGCGCGATGCCGTCGGTGACGACGCGCTTGATCTTCTTCTTGGTTTTGGTTGCGGACGGCTTGGCCATGGGTACGGTTCCTTACTTCCTGATGGCCTTGCGCGGACCCTTGCGGGTACGGGCATTGGTCCGGGTGCGCTGGCCGCGCAGCGGCAGGCCGCGACGATGGCGCAGGCCGCGGTAGCACGACAGGTCCATCAGACGCTTGATCGCGATACCGACCTCACGACGCAGGTCGCCCTCGACCACGAACTTGCCGACTTCGGCGCGCAGGCGCTCGACTTCCGGCTCCGACAGGTCGCGGATCTTGGTGGTGGCCTCGACGCCCGCGGATTCGCAGACCTTCTTCGACCGGGTACGGCCGATGCCGTAGATGCTCTGAAGCCCGACCCAGACATGCTTCTGGGCAGGCAGGTTCACGCCTGCAATACGCGCCATGCGCGGATCTCCAACTGTTGGGGCTGCCGGGGGTTCAATCCCGACAAAAGGGAACATGAAATGATAGCAAGGCCTCGGACCTTCTTGCAGTCGCGCCCCGACCCAGCGGCTCGACCCGGCATGGGGAGTGTGCCCATGCTCCGGCGACGGTACCGGGGCGGCAACCGGGGACGACTCCCCGGATGCCCCGCGCGCTACTCTGGCGTGCGGATCACCCTGCACCACCCGCGCCCGAGACCGCCGCGCGAGTCGCCCATCCTGGGTTCCGGCGCGTGTGTCCGGAGCCCGTGCCCCGCCCTGCCGGGCGAGACGTGCGATACCGGGGAGAGTCCCGGACCGCGAAGAATTCTGTGCCGGCGCACGAAGCGACCGGCGGCAGCAGAACAGCATACCACCAAGCGGCGCCCAGCGCACGCCGTCGGCGCAGGCCGGAACCACACGCCGCCCCGACCTGAGGGGCGGCGCCGAAACGCGGGACCTCAGCGGGGGCGCGAGCCGCCCTTGAGATTGGCCTTCTTGAGCAGGCTCTCGTACTGGTGCGACATCAGATGCGACTGGACCTGGGCGATGAAGTCCATCACCACCACCACCACGATCAGCAGCGACGTGCCGCCGAAGTGGAAGGAGCTGCCGAACTCGGCGCGCATGAACTCCGGCAGCAGACAGACCAGCACCAGATAGGCGGCGCCAACCGCGGTCAGACGGGTCAGCACGCCATCGATGTAGTCCGCGGTCGCCTTGCCCGGGCGGATGCCCGGAATCAGCGCGCCGGACTTCTTCAGGTTGTCGGCGGTTTCCTGCGAGTTGAACACCAGGGCGGTGTAGAAGAACGCGAAACCAGCGATCAGACCACCGAACAGCAGCACGTACAGCGGCTCGCCAGGCGACATCGCCTGCGCCAGGCGCTGCAGCCAGGTCGCCGATCCGGCCTCACCGAACCAGGTCGAGACCGTCGCCGGGAACATGATGATCGACGAGGCGAAAATTGCCGGGATCACACCCGCCATGTTCAGCTTCAGCGGCAGGAACGAAGTCTGGTTCATGTACGCGTTGCGACCGCCCTGGCGGCGCGCGTAGTTGACCGTGATCCGACGCTGGCCACGCTCGACGAACACCACGAAGAACGTCGCCGCCAGCACCACCGCCACCAGCAGGATCGCCGCGATCGGGCTCATGTCGCCATTGCGCAGCGACTCGATCGTGCCGAACACCGCGCCTGGCAGGCCGGCGACGATGCCCGCGAAGATGATCAGCGACACGCCGTTGCCGATACCGCGCTCGGTGACCTGCTCGCCCAGCCAGACCAGGAACATGGTGCCGGCGGTGAGCGCGACGATCGCGGTCAGCACGAAGCCCATGCCCGGCGAATAGACGACCGGGATGCCGTTGTTGGCGCCCGAGCTCTGCAACGCCACCGCGATACCCGCCGACTGGAAGATCGCCAGCGGGATCGCACCGATGCGCGACCACTGGGTGATGCGGCGCCGGCCCGACTCGCCTTCCTTCTGGATGGCCTTCAGGCTCGGCACCACCTGCACCAGCAACTGCATGACAATGGACGCGGAGATGTACGGGATCACGTTCAGCGCGAACAGGCTGAAGCGCGACAGCGCACCACCGGAGAACATGTTGAACATGTCCACGATCGTGCCTTCCTGCTGCTCCATCAGCTGCAGCATGGCCTCGGGATTGACGCCCGGGACCGGGATGAAGCACCCGATGCGATAGACGATCAGGGCCCCGAGCACGAACAGCAGGCGCTGGCGGAGCTCGGTGAACTTACCGAGCCCGGCGCCAACCCCACCCATTGCGCTGCCGCTCCGCGACATCGGCGATTACTCCTCGACCTTGCCGCCGGCCGCTTCGATCGCCGCACGGGCGCCAGCGGTGGCCAGCAGGCCCTTGAAGGTCAGCGCCTTGCCGATCTCGCCGTTCTTGACGATCTTGGCGCGCTTGGCGGTCGCCGGCACCAGCTTGGCGGCGCGCAGCGCGGCGAAATCGACCGTGCCTTCGAGCTTCTCGAGCTGGTACAGGAAGACCTCGGCGGTGTCGTTCTTCAGGCGCGAACGGAAGCCGACCTTCGGCAAACGCTTGCGCAGCGGCATCTGGCCGCCTTCGAAGCCGGCCTTGATCTTGCCCTTGCCCGAACGTGCGAACGAACCCTTGTGGCCGCGGCCGGCGGTCTTGCCGAGGCCCGAGCCGATACCGCGACCGACGCGAGTGCGCTCGGTGCGGGCGCCCGGTGCGGGCTTGAGAGTATTGAGCTTCATGTGATTATTCCTCGACCCGGACCAGATAATGGACCTTGTTGATCAGGCCACGGACCTGCGGGCTGTCCTTCAGTTCGCGCACGTCGTTGAGCTTGCTGAGGCCCAACGCCTTGACCGACAGACGGTGCTTGGCCTGCGCACCGCGCAACCCCTTCACCAGACGCACCTTCACGGTGCCGCCGGCGGCTTCGTTCTTAGCCATGGGTGATGTCCTCCAGCTTCTTGCCGCGCTTGGCCGCGATCTGCGCCGGCGAATGCATCTCCGACAGGCCGCGGATCGTCGCGCGCACCAGGTTGATCGGGTTGCGCGAACCCACGGCCTTGGCCAGCACGTCCTTCACGCCGACGGCCTCGAGCACGGCGCGCATCGCGCCACCGGCGATCACGCCGGTACCCTCGGAGGCGGGCTGCATGAACACGTTCGCCGCACCGTGGCGCGACTTGACCGTGTGCCACAGGGTGCTGCCGTTGAGATCGACGGCCTTCTGGTTCTTGCGGGCCTGCTCCATCGACTTCTGGATCGCGACCGGCACTTCGCGCGCCTTGCCGTAGCCGAAGCCGACCTTGCCGTTGCCGTCGCCGACGACCGTCAGCGCGGTGAACGTGAACTGGCGACCGCCCTTGACGGTCTTGCTGACGCGGTTGACCGTGATCAGCTTCTCGATCATGCCGTCGTCAAGCTCTTCGCGGTCGCGATTACGGTCGCGCCCGCGGTTTTCCCTTTCGTTTGCCATCTTGAATGCCTGTATTGGAGAAATGATGTACGGCTTGGGCCGCTTGGAGTTGTGATCTGGAGCGGTGGAACGCGGACGCGGCACAGAAGGCCACGGGCGCCCGACACATCGCGTGCCGGCGCGTCAGGCGACGCCGCGCACAAGGCGCGGCGCCGACAGCATGAATCAGAACTGCAGGCCGCCTTCGCGCGCCGCGTCGGCCAGCGCCTTGATGCGACCGTGGTAGCGGTAGCCCGAACGATCGAACGCGACGCGCTCGATGCCCGCGGCCTTGGCCTTCTCGGCGATGGCGCGGCCGACCTTGGCTGCGGCGTCGGCGTTCTTGCCGTTCTTCAGACCCTCGCGGACATCGCTCTGGGTCGTGCTGGCCGCAGCCAGGACCTTCGAGCCGTCCGAGTTGAACAACTGGGCGTAAATGTGCTGACCGGTGCGCAGCACCGACAAGCGCGGCACGCCCAGTTCGCGGATGCGCGCACGGGTCGACTTGGCGCGACGCAGGCGGGCGGTGTTCTTGATGCTCATGATGGTGACCTCGTGGAAGCGGATCGGCCTGGACACAGAAGTCGGGGGTGAGGACCGGGAAACCGCGGCGGGGCAGGCGCGCACCTGACGGTGGCTCGCATGCATCCGGATTTCCCCATCCCGATTCCCGGCCTTTACGCCTTCTTGGCTTCCTTACGGATGATGGTTTCGTCGGAGTACTTCACGCCCTTGCCCTTGTAGGGCTCCGGCGGACGGAATCCGCGGATCTTCGCGGCGACCTGGCCGACCATCTGCTTGTCCGCGCCCTGGACCAGGATCTCGGTCTGGGTGGGGGTGCTGAGGGTGATGCCTTCGGGCGCCTGGAACACGACCGGGTGCGAGAACCCGAGCGAGAGGTTCAGGTCCTTGCCCTGGACCGCCGCACGGTAACCGACGCCGACGAGCTCGAGCTTGCGCTCGAAGCCTTCCGACACGCCGTGGACCATGTTGGCGACGATCGCGCGCAGGGTGCCGGTCAGGGCGATCTGCGACGGATCGGCGGCCGACAGCAGCGCAGTGCCGTCCTCGATCTTGACCTCGATGGACGCCGGCTTGGCGAGCGACAGCGTGCCCTTCGGGCCCTTGACGCTGACCAGCTCGGGCTGGATGTTGAGTTCGACGCCCTTGGGCAGGGCGATGGGCTTCTTGGCGACGCGGGACATTGTGCGCTTACTCCCTTAGGCCACGAAGCACAGGACTTCACCGCCGACGCCCTGCTGGCGCGCCTGCGCATCGGTCATGATGCCCTTCGAGGTGGAGATGATGGCGATGCCGAGCCCGTTGAGGACTTTGGGCAGCGCATCCTTGCCGCGGTACTGACGCAGGCCCGAACGCGAGAAGCGCTGCAGGCGCTCGATCACCGGGCGGCCTTCGTAATACTTGAGGACGATCTCGAGCTCGGCCTTGGCGCCGTTCTCGGTCACGCGAAAATCGCCGATGTACCCCTCGTCCTTGAGGACGGTGGCAATGGCGACCTTGGTCTTGGACGACGGCATCTTCACCGTCTGCTTGCCGACCGCTGCCGCATTCTTGATGCGGACCAGCATGTCGGCGATGGGATCAGTCATGCTCATGATGATTACCTTCTGAGTGCACCGATATCCGCTTTCGCGAATTCTAGTTTTGAACCGACCGGTGGCCCGGCCGGGGTACAGCGTGAGGGGCGGTATTGTACAGGCCCGGCGCCGGAACGCCAGACCCGTACCCCGCCCGCTCGATTACCAGCTGGCCTTGCGCAGACCCGGCACGTCGCCGCGCATCGTGGCTTCGCGCAGCTTGTTGCGGCCCAGGCCGAACTTGCTGTACACGCCACGCGGGCGGCCCGTGAGGGCGCAACGGTTGACCTGACGCGAGGGCGACGAGTCGCGCGGCAGCTTCTGCAGCTTGGTCGCGGCCTCGATCTTGTCCTCGTAGCTCGCGGTCTGGCTGCTGATGATCTTCTTCAGCGCCGCACGCTTCTCGGCGTGCTGCTTGGCCAGCTTGGTCCGCTTGACCTCGCGGTTGACCATGGACGTCTTTGCCATGTGCTTTCCTCAGTTGCGGAACGGGAAGCGGAAGGCTTCGAGCAGTGCCTTGGCTTCTTCGTTGGTGCGTGCGGTGGTGGTGATGGCGATATCCATGCCGCGGATCGCGTCGACCTGGTCGAAGTCGATTTCCGGGAAGATGATCTGTTCCTTCACGCCCATGTTGTAGTTGCCGCGGCCGTCGAACGAACGGCCCGACACGCCACGGAAGTCGCGCACGCGCGGCAGCGAGACGTTCACCAGACGATCGAGGAACTCGTACATCCGGTTGCGGCGCAGCGTGACCTTGCAGCCGATCGGCCAGCCGTCGCGGATCTTGAACGAGGCGACCGACACGCGCGACTTGGTCACCAGCGGCTTCTGGCCGCTGATCTTGGCCATGTCGGCAGTGGCGTTCTCGAGGATCTTCTTGTTCGCGGCTGCCTCGCCCACGCCCATGTTGAGCGTGATCTTGGTCAGGCGCGGGACCTGCATGATGTTGTCGTAACCGAACTGCTCCATGAGCTTCGGCACCACTTCATCCTTGTAGAACTGTTCCAGACGGGTCGTCATTTTGGGCATCCTCAGGCGTCGAGCGCCTCACCGCTCGAGCGGAACACGCGCAGCGTGCGTCCATCCTCGAGCTTCTTGGTTCCGATGCGCTCGCCCTTGCCGGTGGCAGGGTTGAACGGCATCACGTTCGAAGCGTGGATCGGAGCTTCGCGCTCGATCACGCCACCGGCCTGGCCGGCTTGCGGATTGGGCTTGGTGTGGCGCTTGACGAGGTTGACGTTGGAGACGACGACCTTGTCGCCGACCACGCGCACCACATCACCGCGCTTGCCCTTGTCCTTGCCGGCGATCACGATGACGTGGTCGCCCTTCTTGATTCGATTGGCCATGTTCGTTCTCTCCGCTCAGAGCACTTCGGGAGCGAGCGACACGATCTTCATGAACTTCTCGGAACGAAGCTCACGGGTCACGGGCCCGAAGATGCGGGTGCCGATCGGCTCCTGCTTGTTGTTGAGCAACACCGCGGCGTTGCCATCGAAGCGGATCAGCGAACCGTCGGGACGGCGCACACCCTTGCGGGTACGCACCACGACGGCGTCGTAGACTTCGCCCTTCTTGACCTTGCCACGCGGAATCGCTTCCTTCACGGACACCTTGATGATGTCGCCGATCGCGGCGTAGCGGCGCTTGGAGCCGCCGAGCACCTTGATGCACATCACTTCCTTGGCACCGCTGTTGTCCGCCACGTCGAGGTGGCTCTGCATCTGGATCATTTCGAGCTCCTCGTTATTCGGCCGCGCGCGCGACGATTTCCGTCACGCGCCAGTTCTTGGTCTTGGACATCGGCGCGATCTCGACGACCTTCACCAGATCGCCTTCCTGGCAGGCGTTCTCGGCGTCGTGGGCGTGGAGCTTGGTCGAACGCTTGATGTACTTGCCGTACAGGGCGTGCTTGACCTGACGCTCGACCAGCACCGTGACGGTTTTGTCCATCTTGTTGCTGACCACGCGGCCCTGGACCGTGCGCTGCTTCTTCTCGGTATTCATGGTCGGGTCCTTACTTCTTCTGGCCGATCAGGGTGTTGACGCGCGCGATCTCGCGGCGCACCCGACGGGCTTCGTGCGTCTTGGTCAGCTGACCGGTCGCCTTCTGCATGCGGAGCGAGAAACGCTCCTTGTGCAGCTCGAGCAGATGCGACTGCAGCTCTTCTGCCGACTTCTCGCGGAGTTCCTTGGTCGTAGCCATCAGCGCACCGTCCGGGTCACGAATTGGGTGGTGACCGAAAGCTTGGCGGCAGCCAGGCGGAACGCTTCGCGTGCCACCGTCTCCTCGACGCCCTCGATCTCGTAGATCATGCGGCCGGGCTGGATCTGGGCGACCCAGTACTCCACGCCGCCCTTGCCCGAGCCCATTCGGACTTCGATCGGCTTCTTGGTGATCGGCTTGTCCGGGAACACGCGGATCCACATCTTGCCGCCGCGCTTGACGTGACGGCTGATGGTCCGGCGGCCGGCTTCGATCTGACGCGCGGTCAGCTGGCCGGTCGCGGTCGCCCGCAGGCCGTACTCGCCGAAGCTGACGGCATTGCCGCTCCACGACAGGCCTTCGTTACGGCCCTTGTGCATCTTGCGGTACTTGGTTCGCTTGGGTTGCAGCATGATTAGTCCCTCGCCTCGCGTTCACGACGCGGACCACGGCGCTCGCGGTCTCCGCGGTCACCACGCTCGCCGCGCGGCGTGTCGTCCTGCTTCTCCTGGCCGACCTGGGAGAAATCGAAGATCTCGCCCTTGTAGATCCAGGTCTTGATGCCGATGATCCCGTAGGTCGTCTTGGCCTCGGCGAAACCGTAGTCGACGTCGGCGCGCAGCGTGTGCAGCGGCACGCGACCTTCGCGGTACCACTCCGAACGTGCGATCTCGGCGCCGTTGAGGCGGCCGGCGACATTGACCTTGATGCCCAGCGCGCCCAGGCGCATCGCATTACCGACCGCACGCTTCATCGCGCGACGGAACATGATGCGGCGCTCGAGCTGCTGCGCGATCGACTCGGCGACCAGCTGCGCGTCGAGCTCCGGCTTGCGGACCTCGGTCACGTTGATGTGCGCCGGAACGCCCATCATCTGGCTCACGTCCTTGCGCAGCTTCTCGATGTCTTCGCCGCGCTTGCCGATCACCACGCCCGGGCGGGCGGTGTGGATCGTCACGCGAGCGGTCTTGGCCGGACGCTCGATCAGGATCTTGCTGATGCCGGCCTGCGCCAGGCGCTTGCGCAGCATCTCGCGGACCTTCAGGTCGGCGGCGAGGTACTCGGCGTATTCCTTCTTGCCGGCGTACCACTTGGAGTTCCAGTCCTTGGCGATGCCCAGGCGGATACCGGTGGGATGAACTTTATGACCCATTTACTTGCCCTCTCCCACGACGACGGTGATGTGGCTGGTGCGCTTGAGGATGCGGGTACCGCGTCCCTTGGCGCGCGCCATGAAGCGCTTCAGCGTCGGACCTTCGTCGACCGTGATGGTGGCGATCTTCAGCTCATCGACATCGGCGCCGGCGTTGTTCTCGGCGTTGGCGATGGCCGATTCGACGACCTTCTTGATCAGGTGCGCGGCCTTCTTGTCCGAGAACTTCAGCAGGCCGACGGCGCGTTCGACCGGCAGACCGCGAACCTGGTCAGCGACCAGACGGGCCTTCTGGGGCGAGATGCGCGCGGTCCGCAGGATCGCGGTGCGCTTGTTGACCTCGGTGCGAGCGCGCTTCTGCTCTTCGAGGCGGGCTTTCGTTGCCTTGTCCATTGTGCGCTCCTTACCTGCCCGACTTCTTGTCGCCGCCGTGACCCTTGAACGTCCGGGTCAGGGCGAACTCGCCGAGCTTGTGGCCAACCATGTTCTCGTTGACGAGCACCGGAATGTGGTTCTTGCCGTTGTGGATGGCGATCGTGAAGCCGACCATTTCCGGCAGGACCATCGAGCGGCGCGACCAGGTCTTGATCGGCTTCTTGGTGTTGGTGCCGGCGGCCTCGACCTTCTTGATGAGGTGGTGGTCGACGAACGGACCCTTCTTGAGTGAACGTGCCATGGTCTATCAGCTCCTACGGTCGCGCACGATGAACTGCTGCGTCCGCTTGTTATGGCGGGTCTTGTAACCCTTGGTCGGCACGCCCCACGGGGTGACCGGGTGCGGGTTGCCTTGTCCGGCGCGGGCCTCACCACCGCCGTGCGGATGGTCGACCGGGTTCATCGCCGCACCGCGGACGGTGGGCTTGACGCCGCGCCAGCGCTTGGCGCCAGCCTTGCCGAGCTTCTCGAGGCTGTGCTCGTCGTTGCTGACCTCGCCGATCGTGGCGCGGCACTCCGACGGCACGCGGCGCACTTCGCCCGAACGCAGGCGCAGGGTCGCGTAGACGCCTTCGCGCGCGATCAGCTGGACGGCGGCGCCGGCGGCACGCGCGATCTGCGCGCCCTTGCCCGGCTTCATCTCGATGCAGTGGATCGTCGAACCGACCGGGATGTTGCGCAGCGGCAACGTGTTGCCGGTCTTGATCGGCGCGTCGGAACCCGCGATCACCTGGTCACCGGCCTTCAGGCCCTTGGGGGCGATGATGTAGCGGCGCTCACCGTCGACGTACACCAGCAGCGCGATGTGCGCGGTGCGGTTGGGGTCGTACTCGATACGCTCCACGCGCGCCGGAATGCCTTCCTTGTCGCGCTTGAAGTCGACGATGCGGTAGTGCTGCTTGTGACCGCCGCCGATGTGGCGCGTGGTGATCCGGCCGTGGTGGTTGCGACCACCCGACTTGCTCTTCTTCTCGACCAGCGCGGCATGCGGCGCACCCTTGTGCAGCTCGGGGTGCACGACGCGGACCGCGGAGCGGCGACCGGCGGACGTGGGCTTGAATTTCATCAATGGCATCGGGGCTTCCTCAGACCTTCGCGTTCATGACGTCGATCGACTGGCCGTCGGCCAGCTTCACGTAGGCCTTGCGCCAGTCGCCGCGGCTGCCCTGACGCTGACGGAAGGACTTGTTCTTGCCCTTCACGTTGACGACGTTGACCGCCTCGACCTTGACGTCGAACAGCTTCTCGATCGCGGCCTTGATGTCGGCCTTGGTGGCGACCGTCGACACTTCGAACGCGTACTGGTTGGACAGTTCCTGCAGGCGCGCGGTCTTTTCGGACACGCGCGGCGCACGGATCACTTCATAGAGCTTGGCGTCGTTCATGCCAGCCACTCCTCGATCTTCTTCACCGCATCGGTGGTGATCAGCACGGAATCGGCGCCGACCAGCGCGACCGGATCCAGGCCCTGCACGTCGCGGATCTCGACGTACGGCAGGTTGCGTGCCGACAGGTACAGGTGCTCGGACGCGTCTTCGGTCACGATCAGCGGACGCTTGCCCAGGTCGAATTCTTTGAGCTTGGCGACCATGCCGCTGGTCTTGGTCTCGGTCAGGTCGAACGTCTCGACGATCGTCAGACGGCCCTGGCGGTTGAGCTCGGACAGGATCGCCGACATCGCCGCGCGGTACATCTTGCGATTGACCTTCTGCTCGAAGCTGCGCGGCTTGGC
The DNA here is from genome assembly GCF_022637415.1 of Luteimonas sp. S4-F44. Taxonomy (NCBI): domain Bacteria; kingdom Pseudomonadati; phylum Pseudomonadota; class Gammaproteobacteria; order Lysobacterales; family Lysobacteraceae; genus Luteimonas; species Luteimonas sp. S4-F44. Next base: position 965,814 of record NZ_CP093340.1, on the reverse strand, counting down.
CGCGAAGGTCACGCCACCGCCGACGAAGATCGGAGCGGTCAGGGCGCCGTGACGTGCACCGCCACCCTTCTGCTTCTTCGACTTCTTGGTCGTGCCGCTGACTTCCGAACGGGTCTTCTGGGCCTTGGTCCCGGCGCGACCGGCGTTGCGATAGGCGACGACGACCTGGTGGACCAGATCCTCGCTGAAATCGCGGCCGAACACGGCGTCGGAGACCGACAGCTTGTTGCTGCTGTTGTTGATTGCGAGTTCCATCGTGCTACTCCTTATGCCTTGCTCGACGGACGCACGATCACGTCGCCGCCCGGCGCGCCCGGCACGGCGCCCTTGACCGCGATCAGGCCGCGCTCGGCGTCGACCTTGACGATCTGCAGGCGCTGCGTCGTCTGGACGTCGGCACCCATGTGGCCGGACATCTTCTTGCCCGGGAACACGCGGCCAGGCGTCTGGCGCTGACCCAGCGAACCGGGCTGGCGGTGCGACAGCGAGTTACCGTGCGTGGCGTCGCCCATCTTGAAGTTCCAGCGCTTGATCGTGCCCTGGAAGCCCTTGCCCTTGGTGACGCCCTGGACGTCGACGAGCTGGCCCACTTCGAAGATATCGGCGCGGATCTCACCGCCGACGCTGAAGTCGGCGATCTTGTCGTCGGCCACGCGCAGTTCCCACAGGCCGCGACCGGCTTCGACCTTCGCCTTGGCGAGGTGACCGGTTTCGGGCTTGTTGACCAGCACGGCACGCTTGCTGCCGGCGGTGACCTGCACGGCGCTGTAGCCGTCGGTCTCGGGGGTCTTCACCTGGGTGATACGGTTGGGGGTGGCTTCGATCAGCGTCACCGGCACGGACTTGCCGTCTTCGGTGAACACCCGGCTCATGCCGGCCTTGCGGCCGACGATGCCCAACGAATGAATCTTCGCGGTCATGGTGGCGGCCCTCAGGTCAGTTTGATCTGGACGTCGACGCCAGCCGCGAGCTCGAGCTTCATCAGCGCGTCCACGGTCTTGTCGTTGGGGTCGACGATGTCGAGCACGCGCTTGTGCGTGCGGGTCTCGTACTGGTCACGCGCATCCTTGTCGACGTGCGGCGACGTCAGGATGGTGTAACGCTCGATCTTGGTCGGCAGCGGGATGGGGCCGCGCACTTGGGCGCCCGTCCGCTTCGCGGTTTCGACGATCTCGCTGGCCGAACGGTCGATCAGGCGATGATCGAACGCCTTGAGGCGGATCCGGATCTTTTGGTCCGTCATGACGGAAATATCCTTCGTTAAAAGAGCGACGGGCCCGCGGCTGGGTGCGCGGAACCCCTGTGAAATCGTGGCGATCCGGAGCATTCACCCGCGCCCCGGGGCCTTTCCCTGGAAAAACGAAAGGCAGACCGGTTGCCCGATCCGCCCAGACCTGGAATTGCAGACGCAATGACCCGCTCCATCCCATCGTGCTCCGAAGACCTTCGGAACGGGTGGAGCGCAGCCTCGCGACATTTCCGTGTCTGGCGAAGACGAGGGCATCCTGCACCTCATTTCGCGATTTCGCGGGCAGGCCTGAATCGACCAACCCGCGAGGGTCTTGCATTCTAGCGGGTCCCGCCCTACCGGCGCAAGCCCTGCCTTGCGGAAAGGCGAAACGGGCCGGGGAGCCCGGTCCGTTTCGCTTGCATCGCCGCCCCGTCGCGCCAAAAGCGCGCGGGCCGTGGGCTTACTTCAGGATCTTGGCCACCACGCCGGCGCCGACGGTCCGGCCGCCTTCGCGGATCGCGAAGCGCAGACCTTCGTCCATCGCCACCGGGTTGATCAGCGTGACCACCATCTTCACGTTGTCGCCCGGCATCACCATCTCGGTGCCTTCCGGCAGCTCCACCGCACCGGTGATGTCGGTGGTGCGGAAGTAGAACTGCGGACGGTAGCCCTTGAAGAACGGCGTGTGACGGCCACCCTCGTCCTTCGACAGCACGTAGACCTCGGCCTCGAAGTCGGTGTGCGGCTTGATCGAACCCGGCTTGGCCAGCACCTGGCCACGCTCGACGTCGTCACGCTTGGTGCCGCGCAGCAGCAGACCGGCGTTGTCGCCCGCCTGGCCCTGGTCGAGCAGCTTGCGGAACATCTCGACGCCCGTGACGGTCGTCTTCTGCACCGGACGGATACCGACGATTTCGATTTCGTCGCCGACCTTGATGATGCCGCGCTCGATACGGCCCGTGACCACCGTGCCGCGACCCGAGATCGAGAACACGTCCTCGACCGGCATCAGGAATGCCTTGTCGATGTCGCGCTCCGGCTCCGGAATCCAGGTGTCCAGCGCGTCGACCAGCTTCAGGATCGCAGGCACGCCGATCTCGCTCTGGTCGCCTTCCAGCGCCAGGCGCGCCGAACCCGAGATGATCGGGGTGTCGTCGCCCGGGAACTCGTACTTGCTCAGCAGCTCGCGCACTTCCATCTCGACCAGCTCGAGCAACTCGGCGTCGTCCACCATGTCGGCCTTGTTCAGGAACACGACGATGTACGGCACGCCGACCTGACGCGACAGCAGGATGTGCTCGCGCGTCTGCGGCATCGGGCCGTCAGCGGCCGAGCACACCAGGATCGCGCCGTCCATCTGCGCCGCACCGGTGATCATGTTCTTGACGTAGTCCGCGTGGCCCGGGCAATCGACGTGCGCGTAGTGGCGCGTCGGGCTCTCGTATTCCACGTGCGCGGTCGAGATCGTGATGCCGCGCGCCTTCTCTTCCGGCGCCGCGTCGATCGCGTCGTAGGCCTTGAACTCGCCGCCGAAACGCTCAGCGCCGATCTTCGTCAGCGCCGCCGTCAGCGTCGTCTTGCCGTGGTCGACGTGACCGATCGTGCCGACATTGACGTGCGGCTTGGTGCGCTCGAACTTACCCTTTGCCATTGTAATAACTCCGTAATTCGTGATTGGTGATTGGTGATCGGTGAAAAGCGGGACCCGTGTTCTTTCAAATCACGGATCCCGCATCACGAATCACGCTTACTTCTTGGTGACGGTCTCGGCGATGTTGGCCGGCGCTTCCGCGTAGTGGTCGAACTCCATCGTGAAGGTCGCGCGACCCTGCGACATCGAGCGCAGCTGGGTGGCGTAACCGAACATCTCGCCCAGCGGGATCATCGCGTTGATGATCTTGCCCGACGGGCTGTCGTCCTGGCCCTGCAGGATGCCGCGACGGCGGCTGACGTCGCCCATCACGTCGCCCAGGTAGTCCTCGGGGCTGACGACCTCGACCTTCATGATCGGCTCGAGCAGCACCGGGCTGGCCTTGTTGAAGCCTTCCTTGAAGCCCATCGAGCCGGCGATCTTGAACGCCATTTCCGACGAGTCGACTTCATGGTAGGAGCCATCGACCAGCCGGACCTTGACGTCGACGATCGGATAGCCAGCCATGATGCCGTTGGCCAGCACTTCCTGGATGCCCTTGTCGACCGCCGGGATGTACTCCTTGGGCACGACGCCGCCGACGATGGCGTTCTCGAACTCGTAACCGGTGCCCGGCTCCTGCGGCGAGATTTCCAGCCACACGTGACCGAACTGGCCCTTACCGCCCGACTGCCGCACGAACTTGCCTTCGGACTTGACCGACTTGCGGATCGTCTCGCGGTAGGCCACCTGCGGCTTGCCGACATTGGCCTCGACGTTGAACTCGCGCTTCATGCGGTCAACGATGATGTCCAGGTGCAGCTCGCCCATGCCCGAGATGATCGTCTGGCCCGACTCTTCGTCGGTACGCACGCGGAAGGACGGATCCTCCTGCGCCAGGCGACCGAGCGCCAGGCCCATCTTCTCCTGGTCGGACTTGGTCTTGGGCTCGACGGCCATCGAGATCACCGGCTCGGGGAAGCTCATGCGCTCGAGCACGATCGGCGCGTCCTGCGCGCACAGCGTGTCGCCGGTGGTGACGTCCTTCAGACCCACCGCCGCGGCGATGTCGCCGGCCAGCACTTCCTTGATCTCTTCGCGGTTGTTGGAGTGCATCTGCAACAGACGGCCGATGCGCTCCTTCTTGCCCTTGACCGAGTTGTAGACCTGGTCACCGGCGTTGAGCGTGCCCGAGTAGACGCGGAAGAACGTCAGCGAACCCACGAACGGGTCGGTCATGATCTTGAACGCCAGCGCCGAGAACGGGGCCTTGTCGCTCGACTCGCGCGACAGTTCCTTGGTCTCGTCGTCGACGTCCACGCCCTTGACCGCCGGCACGTCGACCGGCGACGGCAGCAGCTTGATGACGCCGTCGAGCATCGCCTGGACGCCCTTGTTCTTGAACGCCGTGCCACAGAACATCGGCACGATCTCGGTCTTGAGCGTGCGCTCGCGCAGGCCGTTGACGATCTCGTCCTCGGACAGCTCACCGCTCTCCAGGTACTTGTCCATCAGCTCTTCGCTGGCCTCGGCGGCCGATTCGACCATGAAGGCACGCGCCTCTTCGGCCTGCGCCTGCAGCTCGGCCGGGATGTCGCGGTACTCGAAGTTCAGACCCTGGGACGCGGTGTCCCAGTGGATCGCCTTCATCTTCAGCAGGTCGACCACGCCCTCGAAGCCGTCCTCGGCGCCGATCGGCACCTGCATCGGCACCGGCACCGCACCCAGGCGTGCCTTCAGCTGGTCGCGGACCTTGAGGAAGTTGGCGCCCGTGCGGTCCATCTTGTTGACGAACGCGATGCGCGGCACGTGGTACTTGTTGGCCTGGCGCCACACGGTCTCCGACTGCGGCTGCACGCCACCGACCGCACACAGCACGAACACTGCGCCGTCGAGCACGCGCAGGCTGCGCTCGACTTCGATCGTGAAGTCAACGTGCCCGGGGGTGTCGATGATGTTGAAGCGGTGCTCGGGGAAGGACTTGTCCATCCCCTTCCAGAACGCAGTCGTCGCCGCGGACTGGATCGTGATGCCACGCTCCTGCTCCTGCTCCATCCAGTCCATGGTCGCGGCGCCGTCGTGCACCTCGCCGATCTTGTGGCTCTTGCCCGTGTAGAACAGGATGCGCTCGGAGGTGGTCGTCTTGCCGGCATCGATGTGAGCCATGATGCCGAAGTTGCGGTAGCGTTCGATGGGAGTCGTGCGAGCCACGTCAGTATTCTCGTTTGGATGGAAGGACCCGACAGAGCCCGGGCGCCTTCGCGATGGAATCGCTTGAATGGACGAATGCCGCCTTTCGGCGGCCTTCGAATCCTGCGTGCGGTCGATGACCGCCTGGAGGCACCTTGAATGGTGCCGGCGGGCCCCGGGTTCAACCGGAGCCCGCAGGTCCGCTTACCAGCGGTAGTGCGCGAACGCCTTGTTGGCGTCGGCCATGCGGTGGGTCTCTTCACGCTTCTTGATCGCACCGCCCCGGTTCTCGGAGGCGTCGATCAGCTCGGCGGCGAGCTTGCGCGGCATGCTGTTCTCGCCGCGCTTGCGCGCCGACTCGATCAGCCAGCGCATCGCCAGCGCCATGCGGCGCGAGGCGCGCACTTCGACCGGCACCTGGTAGGTCGCGCCACCGACGCGGCGGGACTTGACCTCGACGGCCGGCGAGACGTTGCCCAGCGCCTTCTCGACAAGCTCGAGCGCTTCGGGGTTCTTCTCGCCGATGACGTCCATCGCACCGTAGACGATCTTCTCGGCGACCGACTTCTTGCCGCTCTTCATGACCATGTTGATGAAGCGGGCGATCGTCTCGCTGCCATGCTTCGGGTCGGGCAGCACCGAGCGCTGCGGGGTGTTTCCTTTACGCGACATTCTCTAATCCTCAGCCCTTCGGACGCTTTGCGCCGTACTTCGAACGTGCCTGCTTGCGCTTCGCAACGCCGGCAGCGTCGAGCGAACCGCGAACGGTGTGGTAACGCACACCCGGCAGATCCTTGACGCGACCGCCGCGGATCAGCACCACCGAGTGCTCCTGCAGGTTGTGGCCTTCGCCGCCGATGTACGAGATGACCTCGTAGCCATTGGTCAGGCGGACCTTGGCGACCTTGCGCAGCGCCGAGTTCGGCTTCTTCGGGGTCGTGGTGTAGACGCGGGTGCAGACGCCACGGCGCTGCGGGCAGTTCGCCAGCGCGGGCGAAGTGCTCTTGTAGGTTTCGGGGCTGCGCGACTTCCGCACCAGCTGGTTGATCGTTGCCATCAGTCTCTGGTCTGTGGATCGGGCCTGGGCCCGGTGAAAACGAAGGCAGACGGAACATGCCGTCTGCCAGACGAAAAAGTATAGCCCGCGCTGACGCAACGCGTCAACGCAAGCTCTACTGCCGCCGGCCGCCCACAGGGTCGACCCGGCCTACAACGCGTCCCGTCCGTCCTGGACCGAATACGAGCCGCGTCCTGCGCCTCATTTCGGAGTCTGGGCGGCCCCGAAGGGCCGCCAAAGGTGGGCTATCTTAGCCTGCGTTCTCGTCGCTGTCAGCCACCTGGGACACCGGGGCGTCCTCGAGCATGACCTGATCGGGCGACAGCGCCACCGGCGCCGCCGTCTCGACCACGTCCTGGGCCACCAAACCGCCCGACAGCGTGTCCATCTCGGACTCGGTCAGGCCCGACGCCGCCCGGCGGCGCTGGGTGTGGTAGGCCAGGCCGGTACCGGCCGGGATCAGGCGGCCGACGATCACGTTCTCCTTGAGGCCGCGCAGGCTGTCGCGCGTGCCGCGCACGGCCGCCTCGGTCAGTACGCGGGTGGTTTCCTGGAACGAGGCGGCCGAGATGAACGACTCGGTCGCCAGCGATGCCTTGGTGATGCCCAGCAGGACCGGGTCGAACTTGGCCGGCAGCTCGTTGCGGGCGATCAGCTTGGCGTTGTCCTCGATGACGCGCTGGCGCTCGGCCTGCTCGCCATGGAGGAAGCGGCTGTCGCCGGCATCGGTGATCTCGACCTTGCGCAGCATCTGGCGAACGATCACCTCGATGTGCTTGTCGTTGATCTTCACGCCCTGCAGCCGGTAGACGTCCTGGATTTCCTTGGTCAGGTACGACGCCAGCTCCTCGACGCCCTTCAGGCGCAGGATGTCCTGCGGACTCGGCTCGCCGTCCACCACGGTCTCGCCCTTCTCGACGTGCTCGCCCTCGAACACGATGATCTGGCGATACTTGGGGATCAGCTCCTCATGGTCTTCGCCGTCGGCACCCTTGATGATCAGGCGCTGCTTGCCCTTGGTGTCCTTGCCGAAGCTGACGATGCCCGACTTCTCGGCCAGGATCGCCGGGTCCTTCGGCTTGCGGGCCTCGAACAGATCGGCCACGCGCGGCAGACCACCGGTGATGTCGCGGGTCTTGGACGCTTCCTGCGGCACCTTGGTCACCACGTCGCCCACGCCGACGGCATCGCCGTCCTGCAGGTTGACGATCGAGCGCGGCGGCAGCAGGTACTGCGCCGGCAGGTCGGTGCCCGGGATGTTGAGGTCGTTGCCAGCCTTGTCGACGATCCGCACGATCGGACGCAGGTCCTTGCCCTGCGAGCCGCGGCGCTTGGGATCGGTGATCTCGCGCGACGCCAGTCCGGTCAGTTCATCGGTCTTCTCGATGACGGTGACGCCCTCGACGAAGTCCACGAAGCGGATGAAACCCGCCACTTCCGACACGATCGGGTGATTGTGCGGATCCCAGTTCGCAACGGTTTGGCCGGCCTTGATGGCATCGCCATCACGCACGGTGATCATCGCGCCGTAGGGCAGCTTGTAGCGCTCGCGCTCGCGGCCATGGCCGTCGAGCACCGACAGCTCGCCCGAACGCGAGACCGCGACCAGGTTGCCGCTCTCGTGGGTCACGAACTTGAGGTTGTTGAACTTGATCGAGCCGGTGGTCTTGACCGTCACGTTGTCGATGGCGGCCGCACGCGACGCCGCACCACCGATGTGGAACGTGCGCATCGTCAGCTGGGTACCGGGCTCACCGATCGACTGCGCGGCGACCACGCCCACGGCCTCGCCCTGGTTGACCAGGTGACCACGGCCCAGGTCGCGGCCGTAGCAGCTCGAGCACACGCCGAACGCGCTTTCGCAGGTGATCGTGGAGCGGACCTTGATCGACTGCACACCGGCCTCTTCCAGACGCACGACCCACTGCTCGTCGAGCAGCGTGTTGCGCGTGACGATCGGATCTTCGTCGTTGCCCGGCAGGAACACGTCCTCGGCCACGACACGACCCAGCACGCGGTCGCGCAGCGGCTCGACCACGTCGCCGCCTTCGACGATCGGGGTCATGGTCAGGCCGTCGACCGTGCCGCAGTCGACTTCCGTGATCACCACGTCCTGGGCCACGTCGACCAGGCGACGGGTCAGGTAACCGGAGTTCGCGGTCTTGAGCGCGGTATCGGCCAGACCCTTACGGGCACCGTGCGTGGAGTTGAAGTACTCCTGCACGTTCAGACCTTCGCGGAAGTTCGCGATGATCGGCGTCTCGATGATCGAGCCGTCCGGCTTGGCCATCAGGCCGCGCATACCGGCCAGCTGACGGATCTGCGCCTGGCTACCACGCGCGCCGGAGTCGGCCATGATGTAGAGCGAGTTCATCGACTTCTGCGCGACCGTCTCGCCCTTGGCGTTGGTCACGTGGTCGGTGCCGATCGCGTCCATCATCGCCTTGGCGATGCGCTCATTGGTGCGCGACCAGATGTCGACGACCTTGTTGTAGCGCTCGCCGGCGGTGACCAGACCCGACTGGTACTGCTGCTGGATCTCCAGCACCTCGGTCTCCGCCTCGGCCAGGATGCCCTTCTTCTCGTTGGGGATCGTCATGTCATTGATGCCGATCGAAACACCCGCGCGGGTCGCGTTGCCGAAGCCGGTGTACATCAGCTTGTCGGCGAACACGACCGTGTCCTTGAGGCCCAGGCGACGGTAGCAGGCATTGATCAGCCGGCTGATGTTCTTCTTGTTGAGCTCGACGTTGGCCAGCTCGAACGGCAGGCCGTCGGGCATGATCTCCAGCAGCAGCGCACGACCCACGGTCGTTTCGACGATCGAGGTCACCTTCTCGCGCGAGCCGTCCTCGCCGATCACGGTCTGGTTGATACGAACCTTGATCTTGGCGTGCAGGCCGGCGGCCTTGTTGTCGAACGCGCGACGCACTTCGGCGATGTTGGCGAACACCATGCCCTCGCCCGGGATGTTCTCCAGCGCACGGGTCATGTAGTACAGACCGAGCACGACGTCCTGCGACGGCACGATGATCGGCTCACCATTGGCCGGCGAGAGGATGTTGTTGGACGCCATCATCAGCGCACGCGCTTCGAGCTGGGCCTCGAGGCTCAGCGGGACGTGCACGGCCATCTGGTCGCCGTCGAAGTCGGCGTTGAACGCGGTACACACCAGCGGGTGCAGCTGAATTGCCTTGCCTTCGATCAGCACCGGCTCGAACGCCTGGATGCCCAGGCGGTGCAGCGTCGGCGCACGGTTGAGCATGACCGGGTGCTCGCGGATGACCTCCTCGAGGATGTCCCAGACTTCCGCCTCTTCGCGCTCGACCAGCTTCTTGGCGGCCTTGATCGTCGTGGCCAGGCCACGGCGCTGCAGCTTGGCGAAGATGAAGGGCTTGAACAGCTCCAGCGCCATCTTCTTCGGCAGGCCGCACTCGTGCAGGCGCAGGGTCGGGCCGACCACGATGACCGAACGGCCCGAGTAGTCGACGCGCTTGCCCAGCAGGTTCTGGCGGAACCGGCCCTGCTTGCCCTTGATCATGTCGGCCAGCGACTTGAGCGGACGCTTGTTGGTGCCGGTGATGGCACGGCCGCGACGGCCGTTGTCCATCAGCGCGTCGACCGATTCCTGCAGCATGCGCTTTTCGTTGCGCACGATGATGTCGGGCGCGTTGAGTTCGAGCAGGCGGCGCAGACGATTGTTGCGGTTGATCACGCGGCGGTACAGATCGTTGAGATCCGAGGTCGCGAAGCGGCCGCCATCCAGCGGCACCAGCGGACGCAGATCCGGCGGCAGCACCGGCAGCACGGTCATGATCATCCACTCGGGACGATTGCCCGAATCGATGAACGCCTCGACCAGTTTGATGCGCTTGGTCAGACGCTTGAGCTTGGTCTCCGAGCCGGTCGCGGCGATCTCTTCCTTCAGACGGGCCATCTCGGCCTGTAGATCGATCGTGCGCAGCAGGTCGAACACCGCCTCGGCGCCCATCGCGGCGTCGAAGTCGTCGCCGTGCTCCTGGCGCATCTGCATGAACTGCTCTTCATTGAGCAGCTGGCCGCGCTCGAGCGGGGTCAGGCCTGGCTCGGTGACGACGAACGCCTCGAAGTACAGGATGCGTTCGATGTCGCGCAGGGTCATGTCCAGCATCAGGCCGATGCGCGAAGGCAGCGACTTGAGGAACCAGATGTGGGCGACCGGCGAGGCCAGGTCGATGTGGCCCATGCGCTCGCGGCGCACCTTGGCCAGCGTGACCTCGGTGCCGCACTTCTCGCACACCACGCCGCGGTGCTTCATGCGCTTGTACTTGCCGCACAGGCACTCGTAGTCCTTGATCGGGCCGAAGATCGCCGCGCAGAACAGACCGTCGCGCTCAGGCTTGAACGTGCGGTAGTTGATCGTCTCGGGCTTCTTCACTTCGCCGAACGACCACGAACGGATCAGGTCGGGCGAGGCCAGCGCGATCTTGATCGCGTCGAAGTCCGGGATCTGGCGCTGCTGGTTGAAGAGGTTGAGCAGGTCTTTCATGTCTTTACTCCGGGAATGGGGAACCTGGGGCGGGATGGATCGTGGTCGCGCGCGGCGCGCTCACATGCGCCGCGCGACGAAACGCCCTGCCTCAGTGCTCCTCCAGCTCCATGTTGATCGCCAGCGAGCGGATTTCCTTGACCAGCACGTTGAACGACTCGGGCATGCCGGCAACCATCTCGTGCTCGCCGTCGACGATGTTTTTGTACATCTGGTTGCGGCCCTGCACGTCGTCGGACTTCACCGTCAGCATTTCCTGCAGGGTGTAGGCCGCGCCGTAGGCTTCCAGCGCCCAGACTTCCATCTCGCCGAACCGCTGACCGCCGAACTGCGCCTTGCCGCCCAGCGGCTGCTGGGTGACGAGCGAGTACGGACCAGTCGAGCGTGCGTGCATCTTGTCGTCCACCAGGTGGTTGAGCTTGAGCATGTGCATGTAGCCCACGGTCACCTCGCGCTCGAACGCTTCACCAGTACGGCCGTCAAACAGGCGGGTCTGACCGCTGGTCGGCAGGTCCGCCAGCTCCAGCATCGCCTTGATTTCCGACTCGGCGGCGCCGTCGAACACCGGGGTCGCCATCGGCACGCCGTCGGTCAGGTTGCCGGCCAGCGTCAGCAGCTCCTCGTCGCTGAACTGCGACAGGTCGACGCGCTGCGCAGCCACCGACTTGTCGTGGTTGTAGATCTGGTCGAGGAACGCACGCAGCTCGTTGACCTTGGCCTGCGCGTCGAGCATCCGCTGGATCTTCTCGCCCAGACCCTTGGCCGCCAGGCCCAGGTGGACTTCGAGGATCTGGCCAATGTTCATACGCGACGGCACGCCCAGCGGGTTGAGCACGATGTCGACGGTGTTGCCGTTGGCCATGTAGGGCATGTCCTGCACAGGCACGATGGTCGACACGACACCCTTGTTGCCGTGACGGCCGGCCATCTTGTCGCCCGGCTGGATGCGGCGCTTCACGGCCAGATAGACCTTGACCATCTTCAGCACGCCCGGTGCGAGGTCGTCGCCCTGGGTGATCTTGCCGCGCTTGTCGGCGAACCGGCGTTCGAATTCCTTCTGATGCGCGTCGATCTGCTTCTGCGCGCGCTCGATCGCGTCGGCCGCGTCCTCGTCCTTCATCCGGATCTGGAACCAGTCGGACTTCTTCAGGCCGTCGAGCACCAGCGAGGAGACCGTATCGCCCTTCTTCAGGCCCGGACCGCCATTGGCGACCTTGCCCTGGATCTGCGCGCGCAGACGCGCGTAGATCGCCGACTCGAGGATGCGGAACTGGTCGTCGAAGTCCTTCTTGACGCGCTTGATCTCGGATTCCTCGATCTGCTTGGCGCGCTTGTCCTTCTCGATGCCGTCGCGGGTGAAGACCTGCACGTCGATGACGGTGCCGTCCATGCCCGGGGGCACGCGCAGCGAGCTGTCCTTCACGTCCGAGGCCTTCTCGCCGAAGATCGCGCGCAGCAGCTTCTCTTCCGGCGTCAGCTGGCTCTCGCCCTTCGGCGTGACCTTGCCGACCAGGATGTCACCGGCGCGCACTTCCGCACCGATGTACACCACGCCCGACTCGTCAAGACGGTTGAGCGCGTTCTCCGACACGTTCGGGATATCGGCGGAGATCTCCTCCGGTCCCAGCTTGGTGTCGCGGGCGACCGCGGTCAGCTCTTCGATGTGGATCGTCGTGTAGCGGTCTTCCTTGACGACGCGCTCCGACAGCAGGATCGAGTCTTCGAAGTTGTAGCCGTTCCACGGCATGAATGCGACCAGCATGTTCTGGCCCAGCGCGAGCTCACCGATGTCGGTCGAGGGACCGTCGGCCAGCACGTCGCCGCGCGCGACCACGTCGCCCACATTCACCAGCGGACGCTGGTTGATGCAGGTGTTCTGGTTGGAGCGCGTGTACTTGATCAGGTTGTAGATGTCGACGCCGGCATCGTGCTCGCCGGAGATCTCCTCTTCATTGACCTTGACCACGACGCGACCGGCGTCGATCTGCTCGATCACGCCGCCACGGCGGGCGTTCACGGTCACGCCCGAGTCGCGCGCCACGGCGCGCTCGATGCCGGTACCGACCAGCGGCTTTTGCGCGCGCAGCGTCGGCACAGCCTGGCGCTGCATGTTGGCGCCCATCAGTGCGCGGTTGGCGTCGTCGTGTTCGAGGAACGGCACAAGCGCAGCCGCGACCGACACGGTCTGCATCGGCGAGACGTCCATGTAATGGATCTCGGCCGGCGGCTTGAGCAGCGACTCGCCCTGGAAGCGGCAGTCGACGAACTGCTGCGTCATCACGCCCTTCTCGTCCTGGACGGCGTTGGCCTGCGCGATGACGTAGTCGTTCTCTTCGATCGCCGACAGGTACTCGATCTCGTCGGTGACGCGGCTGTCGACGACCTTGCGGTACGGGGTCTCGAGGAAGCCGTACTTGTTGGTGCGCGCGAACGTCGCCAGCGAGTTGATCAGGCCGATGTTCGGGCCTTCCGGCGTTTCGATGGTGCACACGCGGCCGTAATGGGTCGGGTGCACGTCGCGCACTTCGAAGCCGGCACGCTCGCGGGTCAGACCGCCCGGGCCCAGGGCCGAGACGCGACGCTTGTGCGTGACTTCCGACAGCGGGTTGTTCTGGTCCATGAACTGCGACAGCTGCGAGGACCCGAAGAACTCCTTGACAGCGGCCGCGACCGGCTTGGCGTTGATCAGCTCCTGCGGGGTCAGGCCATCGGCCTCGGCCATCGTCAGGCGCTCGCGCACGGCGCGCTCGACGCGGACCAGGCCCACGCGGAACACGTTTTCGGCCATTTCACCAACCGAACGCACACGACGATTGCCCAGGTGGTCGATATCGTCGACCACGCCGCGACCGTTGCGGATCTCGGTCAGCACGCGGATCACGTCGAGGATGTCGGACGTCTGGCCGTACTGCTCGCGCAGCTTGACCGAGTCCTCGTCCTTGCGCTCGGCGAAGTAGCGCGCGTCGTAGAGCACCGGCGCGCCGGTGACTTCCTTGCGGCCCAGACGGCGGTTGAACTTCATCCGGCCCACGCCCGACAGGTCGTAGCGCTCGAAGGTGAAGAACAGGTTGTGGAACAGGTTCTGCGCGGCGTCCTTGGTCGGCGGTTCGCCGGGACGCATCATGCGGTAGATCTCGACCAGCGCGTCGAGCTGGGTCTTGGTCGAGTCGATGCGCAGGGTGTTGGACAGATACGGACCGCGGTCGAGGTCGTTGACCCAGATCGTGCCGATGGTCTCGATACCGGCCTTGCGCAGCGCCTCGAGGGTCTCGAGCGAGATCTCGTCGTTGGCGGTCGCAACCAGCTCGCCGGTCGACGGGTCGATGACGTCGTGCGACAGGATCTGGCCGACCAGGTAGTCGTCCGGCACTGCCAGCGCGGTGATGCCCGAGGCCTGGAGCTGCTTGACGTGGCGCGCGGTGATGCGCTTGCCGGCCTCGACGATGACCTTCTCGCCGTCGAGCAGGTCAAAGTTCAACGTCTCGCCGCGCAGACGCTCGGAGACCAGCTCCAGCTGCACACCCTCGCCTTCGGGCAGGATGTGGTAGCTGTTGATCTCGAAGAACTCGTTGAGCATCTCTTCGTTGTTGTAGCCGAGCGCGCGCAGCAGCACCGACACCGGCAGCTTGCGGCGACGGTCGATACGCGTGAACAGCGCGTCCTTCGGGTCGAACTCGAAGTCCAGCCAAGAGCCGCGGTAAGGAATGATGCGGGCCGAGTACAGCAGCTTGCCCGAGCTGTGGGTCTTGCCGCGGTCATGATCGAAGAACACGCCCGGCGAGCGGTGCAACTGCGAGACGATGACGCGCTCGGTGCCGTTGATGATGAAGGTGCCGTTGTCGGTCATGAGCGGGATCTCGCCCATGTAGACCTCCTGCTCCTTCACATACTTGATGGCCTTGCTCGACGACTCGCGGTCGTAGATCACCAGGCGCACGGTCACGCGCAGCGGAGCACCGTAGCTCAGGCCACGGTTGCGGCATTCACGCTCGTCGAACCCCGGTTCGCCGAGCTTGTAGCCGACGTACTCCAGCGCGGCGTAGCCGTTGTAGCTGACGATCGGGAACACGGATTTGAGTGCGGCGTGCAGGCCGCGGTCCTCGCGCTTGGCGGGGTCGCGGTCGGCCTGCAGGAACTCGCGATAGGAGTCGACCTGGATGGCCAGCAGGAACGGCACCTCGAGGATCTGGCGGCGCTTGCCGAAGTTCTTGCGGATGCGCTTCTTCTCGGTGAACGAGTAGTTCGCCTGATGCGGGTTCGACTGGAGCTGGGACGTCGTCATGGGGAGTACGCCTCGATGGATCGGTGGACCGACTGGCGATCCGGGAACATGAGTTGCCACTGGGTAGTCGCTGGTATTGCCGGCACCAGCACGCCTTCTCCCGCTACTACCCACTGACAACTGCGTCGTTGTCTGTTCAGGCCGCCCGGTTTCCGGAACGACCAAGGGCCGGGAGCTTTCGCCCCCGGCCCCGGCGCATCGTCAGCATGTGCTGCGATGCCATGGTGCCGCTTACTTGATCTCGACAGTCGCGCCAGCGGCTTCGAGATCCTTCTTGATCTTCTCGGCTTCTTCCTTGGTCGCGCCTTCCTTGATCTCCTTCGGCGCGCCTTCGACCAGGTCCTTGGCTTCCTTCAGGCCCAGGCCGGTGATGGCGCGGACGACCTTGATCGACTCGACCTTCTTGTCGCCGGCAGCCTTCAGGATGACGGTGAACTCGGTCTGCTCTTCGGCAGCGGCGGCCGGGCCGGCAGCGGCGGCGGCAGCGGCGACCGGGGCGGCAGCGGAGACGCCGAACTTCTCTTCGATGGCCTTGACCAGCTCCATCACTTCCATCAGGGACTTCTCGGCGATGGCGTCGACGATCTGCTCAGTGGTAAGGGACATTGTGATTACCTTTGAAAAGTTTTCTGGGATTGGGTTCGTTGGACCAGCAGGTCGGGCTTACGCCGTCGCTTCGGTCGCGCTTTCGGCAGCAGCTTCGGCCGGCGCATCCTCGCCACCGCCCTGCTTGTCGCCGACGGCCTTGACGGCGCGGGCGAACATCGCGGCGGGCTCGGAGAGCACGCGGGCCAGCATGGACAGCGCCTGCTCGAGCGTCGGCAGCGACGCCAGCACGTCGACATGGCTGGCCGGATACAGCTGGCCTTCCACGACGACCAGCTTGGGCAGCAGCTTGTCGTTGGTCTTGGCGAATTCCTTGATCAGGCGACCGGCAGCGCCGGGCTCCTCGGTCGAGAACGCGTACAGCAGCGGGCCGGACAGCGAGTCCTTGGCGCACTCGTACTCGGTACCTTCCACGGCACGCGCGGCCAGGGTGTTCTTGACAACACGCAAGTACACACCGGTCTCACGAGCCTTCTTGCGCATCGCGGTCAGCTGACTGACCGAGGTGCCCAGGTACTCGACGGCGATCAGGGAGTGGGCGTTCGCGGCGACCTGTGCCAGCTCGGCGACAACTTCCTGCTTCTGGGACAGATTGAGAGCCATTCATCACTCCTCGTTGTGAACTCCGCTCACGGCTCCTGCCGCTTGCGGTCCTGAGCGGCCCCCGTCCCTGGGAGGCCGGGGATGCGCGAAGCATCCCGGTGGTGGCCTTTCCTGCCTGGCTGGACACATGTCGAACCAGAAAACTCCAGAAAGGGCATCACCATCTGCGCAGGCCCTTTGGTGCGGACACCTCGGGATTAAGCGCTCTCGATCCTCGGTGGCGGCGATTCCCTGCCAATTGGGCGCATCCGATGCCCGTCGCCACGTTGATCCAGACCGCGCCTGCGGTCTTTGACGGCGCCGCGCTGGACCACAGGTCCGTCGCGATGCCCCCAAAAGTGGCGTCGCCCCGCGGACGGGGCGACGCGCGATATCACCACTCGATCAGCGCGCGATGCTCAGCGTGGACTGGTCGACGATCACGCCCGGGCCCATCGTCGAGCTGAGCGAGATCTTCTGCAGGTACTGGCCCTTGGCGGTGGCCGGCTTGGCCTTGACCAGGTCGGCGAGCAGCGCCTGCAGGTTTTCCTTGAGCTTGTCGGCGTCGAAGTCGGCCTTGCCGATCGTGCAATGGATGATGCCGGCCTTGTCGGTGCGGTAGCGGACCTGACCGCCCTTGGCGTTCTTGACCGCCTCGCCCGGGTTCGGCGACACCGTGCCGACCTTCGGGTTGGGCATCAGGCCGCGCGGGCCGAGCAGCGTGCCGAGCTTGCCGACGACGCGCATCGCGTCCGGGGTCGCGATCACGACGTCATAGTTGATGTCGCCGGCCTGCATCTTCTCGGCCAGATCGTCCATGCCGACGGCGTCGGCACCAGCGGCCAGCGCCTCGTCGGCCTTGGCACCGGCCGGGGCGAACACCGCGACGCGCACGCTCTTGCCGGTACCGGCGGGCAGCACGGTCGAGCCGCGGACCTGCTGGTCGGACTTGCGCGCATCGACGCCCAGGCGGACGGCGACGTCCACGGCCTCGGCGAACTTGGCGTTGCTGTTGTCCTTGACGATCTTCAGCGCATCATCGATGCCGTAGCTCTTGCCCGGCTGCACCGCGGCCTGCAGCCGCTTCTGTCGCTTGGTCTGTGCCATGGTCTCAGCCCTCCACCGTCAGGCCCATCGAACGGGCCGAGCCCGCGATGGTGCGCACTGCTGCATCCAGATCCGCTGCGGTCAGATCCGGCTCCTTCGCCTTGGCGATGTCCTCGAGCTGGGCGCGCGTGACCTTGCCCACCTTCTCGGTGTTGGGACGCTTGGAGCCCGAGCCCACGCCCGCCGCCTTCTTCAGCAGCACCGTGGCCGGCGTGCTCTTGGTGATGAAGGTGAACGTACGGTCGGAGTACGCGGTGATGATGACCGGGGTCGGCAGACCCGGCTCGAGCTTGGAGGTCGCTGCGTTGAACGCCTTGCAGAACTCCATGATGTTCAGGCCACGCTGACCCAGCGCGGGACCGACCGGCGGCGAGGGGTTGGCCTGCCCGGCCTTCACCTGCAGCTTGATGTAACCGACGACTTTCTTTGCCATTGTGTGCTCTCCGGGTGCGAACGCCTGGTGCTCAGGCTCCCCATCGGGCCGGGAAAATCACGTGTCCCGGCTTCACGTTGTCCATCCGCGCGAAAGGCCGCCCATGCGGCGGCCTATGCGCTTGCCCTGCTCGACCGGACAGTGAGTCGGGCACTATAGCAGGGTTTGGCGCGCCCGTCACATCGGCGGCGCGCCGCGGGTCAGGCCTTCTCGACCTGCCCGAATTCCAGCTCGACTGGGGTCGAACGGCCGAAGATCAGCACGGCGACGCGCAGCCGGCTCTTCTCGTAGTTGACTTCCTCGACGACGCCGTTGAAGTCGTTGAACGGACCGTCGACGACGCGGACCATCTGGCCGGCCTCGAACAGCACCTTCGGACGCGGCTTCTCGACACCTTCCTGAACGCGATCGAGAATCGCGGCGGCTTCCTCGTCGCGGATCGGCAGCGGGCGGTCTGCGGTGCCACCGATGAAGCCCATCACCTTCGGGGTCTCCTTGACCAGGTGCCAGCTCTCGTTATCCATGCGCGGGATGCCGCCCTCGTCCGAGGTCAGGATCTGCACCAGGACGTAGCCGGGGAAGAACTTGCGCTCGGAACGGCGCTTCTGGCCGGAGCGCATTTCGATCACTTCCTCGGTCGGTACCAGGACATCGCCGAAACGGTCCTGCATGCCGGTCCGCGCAATCCGATCGCGCAGCGCCTGTGCCACCGACTTTTCGAAGCCGGAATAGGCATGCACGACGTACCAGCGCTTGACGCCTTCGGTTTCCATCAGGTTCGTTACTCCGTCACTGCCGCAGGATGAGCTGGATGAGCCACTGGATGACCCGGTCGAAACCGGCCAGCACCAAACTGATGAGGATCACCGCGACGATGACGATCCAGGTCAGGCGCATCGCTTCCTGGCGCGTCGGCCAGACCACCTTGCGCATCTCGAAACGGGTTTCCGAGAAGAACTCGCGGGTCTGATGGCCCTTGCCGGTGGTCAGGAAGACCGCCGCGGCGCCGACGACGCACAGGCCGACGATGATGCTGCGCACGGGCGTGGCCAATTGCGCCTGGAACCAGTAGAAGGCGAAGACGCCGGCGACGACCAGCAGCGCGGCGGCGGCGTACTTGGCGAGATCCGTAGAGGATGCGCCTTTCGAATGTTCCACTCTGCTGTTCAAGTCCCGGCGACTCATCGGTTGCGACTGCTCGTTTGGCAGGCCAGGCCGCGCTGCGCCAGGGCCCGTGCGGAAAAGGCTCCGCAAAAATGGCACGCCAGGAGGGACTCGAACCCCCAACCTGCGGTTTTGGAGACCGCTGCTCTGCCAATTGAGCTACTGGCGTGTGGCTGTTGGAACACGTCGCCCAGGATACCCCTTAGACGACGAAGGCGGACCGGGTTGCCGGCCCGCCTTTGAATCGTCACCCCCGCCGCGAAGCGAGAGTGATCCGGCGCCGCACGCGTGAACGCGCGGGCCGTGGGCTTACTTCAGGATCTTGGCCACCACGCCGGCGCCGACGGTCCGGCCGCCTTCGCGGATCGCGAAGCGCAGACCTTCGTCCATCGCCACCGGGTTGATCAGCGTGACCACCATCTTCACGTTGTCGCCCGGCATCACCATCTCGGTGCCTTCCGGCAGCTCCACCGCACCGGTGATGTCGGTGGTGCGGAAGTAGAACTGCGGACGGTAGCCCTTGAAGAACGGCGTGTGACGGCCACCCTCGTCCTTCGACAGCACGTAGACCTCGGCCTCGAAGTCGGTGTGCGGCTTGATCGAACCCGGCTTGGCCAGCACCTGGCCACGCTCGACGTCGTCACGCTTGGTGCCGCGCAGCAGCAGACCGGCGTTGTCGCCCGCCTGGCCCTGGTCGAGCAGCTTGCGGAACATCTCGACGCCCGTGACGGTCGTCTTCTGCACCGGACGGATACCGACGATTTCGATTTCGTCGCCGACCTTGATGATGCCGCGCTCGATACGGCCCGTGACCACCGTGCCGCGACCCGAGATCGAGAACACATCCTCGACCGGCATCAGGAACGCCTTGTCGATGTCGCGCTCCGGCTCCGGAATCCAGGTGTCCAGCGCGTCGACCAGCTTCAGGATCGCAGGCACGCCGATCTCCGACTGGTCGCCTTCCAGCGCCAGGCGCGCCGAACCCGAGATGATCGGGGTGTCGTCGCCCGGGAACTCGTACTTGCTCAGCAGCTCGCGCACTTCCATCTCGACCAGCTCGAGCAGCTCGGCGTCGTCCACCATGTCGGCCTTGTTCAGGAACACGACGATGTACGGCACGCCGACCTGACGCGACAACAGGATGTGCTCGCGCGTCTGCGGCATCGGGCCGTCAGCGGCCGAGCACACCAGGATCGCGCCGTCCATCTGCGCCGCACCGGTGATCATGTTCTTGACGTAGTCCGCGTGGCCCGGGCAATCGACGTGCGCGTAGTGGCGCGTCGGGCTCTCGTATTCCACGTGCGCGGTCGAGATCGTGATGCCGCGCGCCTTCTCTTCCGGCGCCGCGTCGATCGCGTCGTAGGCCTTGAACTCGCCGCCGAAACGCTCAGCGCCGATCTTCGTCAGCGCCGCCGTCAGCGTCGTCTTGCCGTGGTCGACGTGACCGATCGTGCCGACATTGACGTGCGGCTTGGTGCGCTCGAACTTACCCTTTGCCATGGCTGCCTTGTCTCGCTGAACGTTTGTGAATGACTGCCTTTATGAAAAGTCCGGCCATGCAGGGCCGGGCTTTTCGCGGAAGGATCCGCATAGATGTGGTGCTCACGAAAGGAATCGAACCTTCGACCTCCTCCTTACCAAGGAGGTGCTCTACCGACTGAGCTACGTGAGCAACGATTTCAACCTCTGGATGCGGCCGGAGCCGTCAATGGAGCGGGAGACGGGGATCGAACCCGCACCATCAGCTTGGAAGGCTGAGGTTCTACCATTGAACTACTCCCGCACCGGGATCCAGCCTGCCGCACAACCTGTCGCACTGCTTGTTCGTTCCACCGAACTGCAAAATGGTGGAGGGAGGTGGATTCGAACCACCGAAGGCGTAAGCCAGCAGATTTACAGTCTGCCCCCGTTGGCCACTTGGGTATCCCTCCGGCGATTTCGCGCTGCCGGTGAAAACAGCCCGCGATTTTGGGGCCAGTTCTCCTTCCTGTCAACGCCGCGGTGCGGTGGAGCCAGGCTGCCCCGCCCCGGTACCTGCGGTACGCGATGGCGGGGCGCGCATAGTACCGGTCAACGCGCCGACGCGCCATCCTCTGCAGACACATCGTCGCGTCCGATCGCGACATGCGGCACGCCGTCGGCGCCGATCCAGCCCCGGTACATGCCCTCGGTGTTGAACGGCATGGCGATGTTGCCGGCGGCATCGAGCGCGATCGCGCCGCCATTGCCGCCCATCGCCGGGATGTCCCGGTCGATCACCGCGGCCGCCGCCTCGCCGATGCCCTCGCCCAGCAGCCCGACGCGGCTGCAGATGGCGTGCGCGGCGGCGCTGCGGATGTAGAACTCACCCCAACCGGTGCCCGAGACCGCACACCGCGCGTCGGCCCAGGTGCCGGCGCCGATCACCGGTGCATCGCCGACGCGCCCCCAGCGCTTATCGGTCATGCCACCGGTCGAGGTCGCCGCGGCCAGTGCGCCTCGCGTGTCGAGCGCGACCGCGCCGACGGTCCCGAAGTAACGCAGCGGGTCGTCGGCGACGACGGTCGCGGCGCGCCCGCCCGCTGCGCCCTCGGCGCGGGCCTTTTGCAGTTGCTGCCAGCGCTTCTCGGTCCGGAACCAGATCGGATCGATCAGCTCGACGCCCTGCGAGTGGGCGAACGCCTCGGCGCCCTCGCCGATTAGCATCACATGCGGGGAGTCCTCCATGACCCGCCTTGCGAGCTGGATCGGATTGCGGATCCGCCGCACGCCCGCGACTGCACCCGCGGCGCGTGTGGCCCCATCCATCAGCGAAGCGTCGAGCTCGTTGTGGCCCTCGTGGGTGAAGACCGCGCCGCGACCGGCATTGAACGCCGGATCGTCTTCGAGCACGGTCACCGCCGCGACCACCGCATCGAGCGCCGGCCGCCCCTCGCGCAGCAAGGCATGACCGGTGCGCAGGGCCAGCGCCAGCGCCGCGCGCGCCGACGCCTCTTCCTCGGGCGTGAGATTGCCGCGCACGACCCCGGCGCCGCCGTGGATCGCCAGCACCGGGCCGGGCGCGACCTGGTCCGGCGCCGCACCGGACGCGACGGCCGGAGATGGAACGAGGACGGCGCTCGACAGCAGAACGCAGGCGGACAGGGCGAGGGCGCGCATGGGAACTCCGGTGACATAACGAGACGTCGAGTGTAGGCGGGCCGCAGCCCATCGACACGCGACGCGTCGCGGCCATCGCTGCCCACATGCGGCGCCTGCCCATGGGTGCCATACACGCGAAAGGCGCCCCGAAGGACGCCTTTGGCGATACTCGACCTTCAAGGACTCAGACGGCGAAACTCACGCCAAAGCCCCTCGACGCAGATCAGACGTTGAAGCGGAAGTGCATCACGTCGCCGTCCTTGACGATGTACTCCTTGCCTTCCAGGCGCCACTTGCCAGCTTCCTTGGCGCCCGATTCGCCACCGTAGCGGATGAAGTCGTCGTAACCGACGACCTCGGCGCGGATGAAGCCCTTCTCGAAGTCGGTATGGATGACCGCCGCGGCCTGTGGCGCGGTCGCGCCGATCTTCACTGTCCACGCCCGCACTTCCTTGACGCCGGCAGTGAAGTAGGTCTGCAGCGCCAGCAGGCCATAGGCGGCGCGGATCACCCGGTTAAGACCCGGCTCGTCGAGCCCGAGGTCGGCCAGGAACGCGTCGCGGTCGGCATCATCGAGCTGCGACAGTTCCTCTTCGATCGCCGCCGACACCGGCACGACCTCGGCGCCCTCACCCACGGCGCGCGCACGCACCGCATCAAGGTGCGGATTGTTCTCGAAGCCGTCTTCGAGCACGTTGGCGATGTACAGCACCGGCTTGGCGGTGAGCAGGAACAGGTCGCGGATCGCCGCGCGGTCGTCGTCCGACAGCGCGAGCGCGCGCACCGGCCGCCCGTCAGCCAGGCCCTTATGCACGCGGCCGAGCACCTCGGCGCGGACCTTCGCATCCTTGTCGCCGGTCTTGGCCGAACGCTCGGCGCGCTGCAGTGCGCGCTCGACCGAATCGAGATCGGCCAGCGCCAGCTCGGTGTCGATCGTCTCGATGTCGGCGATCGGATCGACTTTGTTGTTGACGTGGATGACGTCGGGGTTCTCGAAGCAGCGCACGACATGCGTGATCGCATCAACCTCGCGGATGTGCGACAGGAACTTGTTGCCCAGGCCTTCGCCGCTGGCCGCGCCCGCGACCAGCCCGGCGATGTCGACGAACTCGACCGCCGTCGGCAGCACCTTCTGCGGCTTGACGATCGTCGCCAGCGCGTTCAGACGCAGGTCCGGCACCGGCACGATGCCGACGTTCGGCTCGATCGTGCAGAACGGGAAGTTGGCCGCAGCGATGCCCGCCTTGGTCAGCGCATTGAAGAGAGTCGACTTGCCGACGTTCGGCAGGCCGACGATGCCGCATTTGATGCCCATGGCGCGTCCGTGATTCGTGATTCGTAATTCGTGATTGGGGATTCGAACGCGCCGGCGCATGCCGCGGCGAATCGCCAATCACCAATTACGGCTTCGCCGTATGCAGCCGCGTCATCGCGTCCATGAAATTGCCCGCCAGTGCGAGCGGCAGTGCGTCGATCGCATCGTCCACGGCGCGGCCGATCAGAATGTCGTCGTCGGCGCTTGGCCGGCCCAGCACCCAGGGCGTGACCTTGTCGCGGTGGCCGGGATGACCGATGCCGATGCGCAGGCGATGGAACCGACCGTGGCCCAGCAACCGCATCGTGTCGCGCAAGCCGTTCTGCCCGCCATGGCCGCCGTCGAACTTGAACCGGGCCACGCCGGGCGGCAAGTCCAGCTCGTCGTGGGCGATCAGCGTGCGCTCGGGGTCGATCTTCCAGAACCGCTGCGCAGCCAACACCGACTTGCCGCTGAGGTTCATGAAGGTCGCCGGCTTGAGCAGGCGCACGTCATGGCCGCCGATCCGCACCCGCGCGGTTTCGCCGAACAGCTTGGCGTCGATGCCGAACGCCTCGCCGGCGCGTGCGGCGATCTCATCGACGACACGGAACCCGGCGTTGTGCCGGGTTCGCGCGTGCTCGGGACCGGGATTGCCCAGTCCCACGATCAATTGCAGACCGGTCGTCATCGCAACGCCGCCGGGACGCGCGCACCGACAGGCGCGCGCGTCCGCGACGGGATCACTCTTCCTTCGCGGCCTTGGTCGCCGGCACGTCGGCCGACGCAGCTTCGCCCTCTTCAGGCTCGGCTTCGACACGGCCGTGCTTGGCGACGACGACGGCGACGTCGTGGTCGGGGCCCAGCGCCAGCTCGGGAATCTCCACGCCCTTGGGCAGCTTCAGTGCCGAGAGGTGGATGATGTCGCCGACCGTCAGATTGCCCAGGTCGACCTCGATCGAGGACGGCAGGTCCTTGGGCAGGCAGGTCACGGTGACTTCGGTGAGTTCGTGCATCACGATCACGTCGCCCGCCTTGCCGGCCGGCGAGGTGTCCTCGTTGAGGAAGTGCAGCTGCACCGCCGTCTTGATCACCTCGTTGTCGTTCACGCGCTGGAAGTCCAGGTGCAGGATCTGCTGCTTGAACGGGTGACGCTGCATATCGCGCAGCAGCACCTTCTGGATGTCGCCATTGAGGCTCAGGTCCAGGATCGACGCGTAGAACCACTCGTGCTGGCTGGCGAGCCAGACATCGTTGTGGCTGAGCTTGATGCTCACCGGTGCGAGATCGCCGCCGTAGACGACAGCAGGCACTTCACCGGCGTGACGGAGGCGGCGGCTCGCACCCTTCCCCTCGTCCTCGCGGCGCTGCACCTTGATTTCATGCGAAATGGCCATTGGATTCACTCTTGATGTTGCGATGATTCCGCCTCGCGGCGGTTGGATTGACTCTTCCGCGACCAGAAGAGCCGGTTGGGTTGGGATCAATCGACGTACAGCGAGCTGACCGACTCGCCGAATGCGATCCGGCGGATCGTCTCGGCGAGCAGTTCGGCGACGCTGAGCTGGCGGATGCGCGCGCAGTTGCGCGCGGCTTCCGACAGCGGAATGGTGTCGGTGACGACCATCTCGTCGAGCTGGGACTTGTTGATGTTGTCGATCGCAGCCCCCGACAGCACCGCGTGCGTGCAATAGGCGACGACCTTGATCGCCCCCTGGGCCTTGAGCGCGGCGGCGGCGGCGCACAGCGTGCCGGCGGTATCGACGATGTCGTCGACCAGCACGCAGGTCTTGCCCTGCACGTCGCCGATGATGTTCATCACCGTGGCGACGTTCGCGCGCGGACGGCGCTTGTCGATGATCGCCAGGTCCGCATCGTCGAGCCGCTTGGCGATCGCGCGCGCGCGCACCACGCCGCCGACGTCCGGGGACACGACGATCAGATTGTCGGTGCCGTGCGCGCGCCAGATGTCGGCCAGCAGCAGCGGCGAAGCATAGACGTTGTCGACCGGGATATCGAAAAAGCCCTGGATCTGGTCGGCATGCAGGTCGACCGTCAGCACGCGATCGGCACCGGCGGCGGTGATGATGCGCGCGGCGACCTTGGCGGTGATCGGCACGCGGCTCGAGCGCAGCCGGCGGTCCTGGCGCGAGTAGCCGAAGTACGGGATCACCGCGGTGACGCTCGATACCGATGCGCGCTTGAGCGCATCGATCAGCACCAGCAGCTCCATCAGATTCTCGGCCGAGGGCGCGCAGGTGGGCTGCAGGACGAACACGTCCTGGCGACGCACGGTCTCCTCGATCTCGACCTGCACCTCGCCGTCGGAGAACGTGGACACCAGCGCCCGCCCCTGGCGCACACCCAGCTCGCGACAGACGGACTTGGCAAGCGGGCGATTGGCGTTGCCCGAGAAGATCAGGAGATTGCGTTCTTCTTTCATGTTGGAGATTCCGCGTCGCTCTGACCGAGCGGATGGAAGGACCGCGCACGCACGCGCGCACGGGGATGGCAGGGGCGGCAGGATTCGAACCTGCGAATGCCGGGATCAAAACCCGGTGCCTTAACCACTTGGCGACGCCCCTCTGGATGAGCGGTGATGGGGACCCGCGATTGCCGATGCGTCGAAGCCGGCATCACGAAGGCCACATCACCCATTACATCGCGTCCAGTGCCTCGAGCAGCGGCGAGCGGGCGGCGCCGGCGACGACGCGGGTCTGGACCCGCGATGCGACCTGCGCCTGGGCGGCCTCGGCGGATTCGCGGGTCGCGAATTCGACGAAGCAGCCGCTGCCCGTCCCGGTCAGACGTGGCGTGCCGACCGTTGCGAGCGCGGCGAACACCGCCTCGACGGCTGGCTCCCGGCGCCGCAGGACCGGCTCGAACGCGTTGCCGAGCGAAGCACCTGAAACGAAGTCGACCATTGTCGCGGGCTGGGCATTTCGCGTCAATTCAGGGGCCTGGAACAAGCCCGCAGTGTTCACGTGTACGCCGGGGTCGGCGAGCAGATACCAGGCGGGTTCGAGCGCCACCGGCGTCAGCGTTTCGCCCACGCCCTCGGCCCAGGCGTTGCGTCCGCGGACGAACACCGGGACATCGGCCCCCAGCGTCAGGCCCAGTGCGGCCAGCCGGTCCTCGCCGAGATCGATGCCCCACAGTCGGTCGAGCGCCCGCAGCACGGTGGCCGCATCCGACGACCCACCGCCCAGCCCTGCACCGGTCGGAATCCGTTTTTCGACGGTGATATCGACCCCTTGCGCACAATTGGCTGCACGTTGAAGCGCGCGCGCGGCCCGCACGACCAGGTCATCGTCCTCCGTCAATCCGGGCACCGAGGGGCCCACCCGGCGGATCAGGCCGTCGTCGCGGAGCCGCAGGCGCACCGTATCGCCCCAGTCGAGCATCCGGAACACCGTCTGCAGGACGTGGTAGCCGTCCGCGCGACGGGCAGTGATCCGCAGGAAAAGATTGAGTTTGGCCGGGGCCGGCCAACTGGACCAGCCGGCGTCGTCCAGCGGGCTCACGGTGCTACAGGCGCTGCGGGCGCGACGTCGGGAAGTGTCCAGGCATCGACCACCAGCCGCACCCGCGCGGTGCCGCGCGCGGCATTCACTCGGGTCGGCAGCGCCAGCGCCCCGGCACTCTCGGGCTGCCATTCCAGGTAGTCGATCGTCCAGCCGTCCTGGCGCAGCCGTGCCAGGTGCCCCGCGGCGTCGTAGTCGACCTGGGCCTCGCCCGACAGCGCGGCGTCGGCGCGCGCGCCGGCCGCCCAGGCGGCCATCGCCGCGACCGGGATCTCGAAGCCGGTGGTCTCCCACAGCAGTTGCCCAACATCGGTGCTTTCGTGCGGGCCACCGTCCAGGCCGTCGATCCGCGCGCCGTCCGGCCCGCCCTGCAGTTGCCAGCTCTGGCGGGTGACCGGTGCGCTGAGCACGACCCGGTAACGCGCACCCTGCTGCAGCCATTCGATGCGACCACTGCCGCCGTCGCGCCCGTTGGACATCGCCACGCGCCCGGCGAATCCGAACTCCGGCAGGGCGCGCACCGCCGCTTCACGCGCGGCGAGCCGGGCATCGGCCGCCACCCGCGCGTCGGCATCGAGCCGCACCACCTCGGCAGGCGGCCGGACCGGGACACTGGTGCAGGCCGACAGCGTGACCACCGCCGCGAGCATCGCCATACCGTGCCACCGCCTCATGCGCCGGTGACCTCCAGCGCACGCAGCAGCGACCGGTTTTCCGGATCGATGGCGCGCGCCTCGTCGAAGTACTTGCGCGCCTCGTCGCGGCGCCCCATCGCCCACAACACCTGGGCGATGTGCGCAGCGACTTCCGCGTCTCTCATCATCGAATAAGCCCGGCGGAGCTCCACCAGCGCCTCGGCATTGCGGCCCAGCCGGTGCAGCACCCAACCGTAACTGTCGACGATCGCGGCATTGTCGGGCTCGGCCACGCGCGCGCGGTCGATCAGCTCCAGCGCCTCGGTATAACGGGTGGTGCGGTCGGCCAGCGTGTAACCCAGCGCATTGAGCGCGGCCACGTTCTCCGGCTCGGCGACCAGCAGCCGGCGCAGGTCGGCCTCGGCGCGCGGAATGTCGTCGCGGCGCTCCCACATCAACGCGCGCGCGTAGAGCAGCGCCGGGTCGTCGGGCATCGCCGACAACCCGCGGTTGTAGGTGTCGAGCTCGGCCGGATCATCGGCCGACCGGCGCAGCTCGGCCTCCAGCAGGTAGGCACTGCGGCGGAATTCGTCATCAGCGGTCCCGTCGGCCTGCAGTGCGCGCAAGCGCGCCCAGGCCTCGTCGTGACGCCCCAGTTCGTGCAGCACCCGGGCGCCGCGCAGCCTGGCCTGGAAGCGTTCTTCGCCGCCCGGCACCGCGTCGTACCACTCCAGCGCCTCGTCGTACTGTTCGAGGTACTCGGCCATCTGTCCCAGCAGCAGGCGCTGCGCGGGATTGGGCGCCAGCGCCACCGCCTTGACCTCGTCGTACAGCGCCGCGAGCGCGGCCTTGTTCTCGGCCCGGGCCAATAGCGAGGCGCGCAGCACGTAGGTGCGGCCGTCCTGTGGCCCGTTGGCCAGCGTGGCCTCGGCGGCGTCGAGATCGCCCATCGCCTCGTACTCACCCGCGATCGCCAGACGCAGGTCGGGCGCGGCCAGCGCCGCCTCGGCCATCGCCGCCAGCGCCGCGCGGGCCTCGTCGAGGCGACCCGATTCGCGCAGTTGGCTGGCCCGCAGCAGCGCGACCCGCGGTTCGCCGGGGAAGCGCGCCACGATGTTGTCGAGCACGCGCTCGGTCAGGTCCGGGCGATCGAGGCGCTGGGCCAGGCCACCGAAGGCCATCCACGCCTGCAATTCGTCGGGAATCGCGCCGTCGGCGACGATCCGCTCGAGCAGGCGCGCCGCCTGCCGCGGGTCGCGACCGCCGCCCGACAGCACCGTGAAGGCATGCCGCCAGCCGGTCGGATCGCCACTGCGCAGCAACGCTTCGAGCTGGCGGCGCGCGGCGCGATCGCGTCCATTGCGCAGCGACAGTGTCGCCTCTGCAGCGCGCATCGGCAGCGACTCGGGCGCATGACGACGCCACAGGTCCAACGCCTGGCCCGCGCGGCGGTCGTCGCCAGCGAGCAGCGCGATGCGGGTCGCCCGCTCGGCCAGGCCGGCATCGCCGTCGGAATGACGGGCCGCGTCCAGGTACCAGTTAGCGGCCTCGTCCAGACGCCCGGCCTGCACCGCAAACTCCCCGGCCAATGTGGCGCCGAGCACATCGCGCCTGAGCGGGTCGGCGGCCTCGACCGCGGGCTGCGCCTGCACCGCGCAGGCGACGCCGAGCAACGGCACCAGCAGGGCCGCGCGCACTCGGGCGACCGGAATGGAATCGAAAACGGGCATCTGGGGCAACCGGGCCGTAAAATGGGCGCTTCACCGGAAGCTTATCGCAAGCGCCTGAACGGGATGAGCCATCCCGGGAGAGCCCGCCAGCCCATGAGTCTGTACGCCCTCGGCATCAACCACCAGACCGCGCCGGTCGCCCTGCGCGAGCGCGTCGCGTTCTCCGGGGATGCGCTGCAGACGGCGCTGGCCGAACTCAAGTCGCTGCCGCAGGTGCGCGAGGTCGCGCTGCTGTCGACCTGCAACCGCACAGAGCTCTACGCGGTGGCCGATGACGACGGCAGCGCGCTGGCGCACTGGCTGGCCGCCCATCCCGACCAGGACGGCGGCACCGGCGGCGGTTCGCTCGACGCCTATCTCTACCGCCATCGCGACGACGATGCGGTGCGTCATCTGTTCCGGGTGGCGACCGGGCTGGACTCGCTGGTGCTCGGAGAGCCGCAGATCCTCGGCCAGGTCAAACAGGCCTGGGCGACCGCGCGCAGCGCCGGCACGCTGGGCGGCGAACTCGACCGCGTGTTCCAGCACGCGTTCGTGACCGCCAAGCGGGCGCGCAGCGAGACCCGGATCGGCAACAGCCCGGTGTCGGTCGCCTCGCTCGCCGTGCGGCTCGCACAGGAGTCGTTCGCGCGGCCCTCCGATTCGGCCGTGCTGCTGATCGGCGCCGGCGAGACCATCGAACTGGCCGCGCGGCACCTGGCGCAGGCCAAGGTCAAGCGGCTGCTGGTCGCCAACCGCACCTATGCCCACGCCCAGGAACTGGCGGCGCGGCACGGCGGCATCGCGCTGCCGCTCGACGAGATCGACCGGCATCTGTTCCTGGCCGACATCGTGTTCTCGGCCACCGCCAGCCGCGAACCGGTACTGACCCGGCCGCAGGTCGCCGCCGCGCTGTCCGCGCGCAAGCACCGTCCGATGCTGCTGATGGACCTCGCAGTCCCGCGCGACATCGCACCCGACGTCGCCGAGCTGCGCGACGTGTTCCTGTACACCGTCGACGACCTCGAGCGCACGCTCGACGACAACCGGCGCAGCCGGCGCGAGGCCGCGAGCGATGCCGAGGCGATCATCGATCTGCAGGTCAGCCGCTACGGCGAAACCCGCGCGGCGAGCGCGCGCCTGGCCCCGGTCAAGCGACTGCGCGCGCACGGCGACGCGATCCGCAGCGAATCGCTGACGCGCGCGCGCCAGCAACTGGCGGCCGGCCAGTCCGCCGAGGCGGTGCTCGAACTGCTCGCGCACACCCTGACCAACCGGCTGCTGCACCTGCCTACCGCCGCGCTGCGCGAAGCCGCGCTGCGCGGCGACGACGCGCTGGCCGACAGCCTCGACCGGCTGCTGCCACCCGCGCCCGCTCGGACCGATGCCGATGCTGCCGACCCTGCGCGTTAAGCTCGAGGCCCTGGCCGAGCGTCGCGACGAGGTCGAACGCCTGCTCTCCGACCCGGCCACGGTCGCCGACCAGGGCCGTTACCGTGCGCTATCGCGCGAGTTCGCCCAGCTCGAACCATTGTCGGCAGCGCTGGCGCAGGAACGGGCCGTCCATGCCGACCTCGCCGCCGCACGCGCGATGCTCGACGACGCCGACCTGCGCGAACTCGCCCAAGAAGAGATCGCCGCGGCGACCGCGCGACTCGAGGCGCTCGAGGCCGAACTGTTGGCGCTGCTGATCCCGCGCGACGCCCGCGACGAGGGCGGCCTGTACCTGGAGATCCGCGCCGGCACCGGCGGCGACGAAGCCGCGATCTTCGCTGGCGACCTGTTCCGGATGTACCAGCGCTTCGCCGAGCGCAACGGCTGGCGGGTCGAGGTCGAATCGGCTAACCCCGGCGAACATGGCGGCTTCCGCGAGATCGTCGCCAGCGTGGAGGGCGCCGGCGCCTACGCGCGGTTGAAGTTCGAGTCGGGCACCCATCGCGTGCAGCGCGTGCCCGAGACCGAATCGCAGGGGCGCATCCACACCTCGGCGGCAACCGTGGCGATCATCCCGATCGAGGATGAGGCCGCTGACATCGTGCTCAATCCGACCGACCTCAAAGTCGACACCTTCCGCTCCTCGGGTGCTGGCGGCCAGCACGTCAACAAGACCGACTCGGCGATCCGCATCACCCACGTGCCCACCGGTACCGTCGTCGAGTCGCAGACCGAGCGCAGCCAGCACGCCAACCGCGACAAAGCGATGAAGCGGCTGCGCGCGATGCTGGCCGAGGCCGAGGCCGAACGCCGTGCGGCTGCGACGGCGCAGATCCGCCGGCTGCAGGTCGGCAGCGGTGACCGCAGCCAGCGCATCCGCACCTACAACTACCCGCAGGGCCGGATCACCGACCACCGGGTCGATGGCCTGACCCTCTACGACCTGCCCAACGTGCTCGAGGGCCAACTCGAGCCGCTCGTCGACCGGTTGTCGCAGGAACACCAGGCCGACGCGTTGGCGCAGCTCACCGCGCAGTGAGCGTGCGCGAGCCTTGCCGAGCCGCCTGAGCGACGCTGCTCATCGCTCGCGCGCTCAGTTGATGGGCTCTGACGGAGTCAGAGCCCCGGGTTTCAAGCCACCGCGTCAGCCGGGACTGCCGATGAAGCAGTAGCCGGATTCATCGCATTCGTAAAGATAGGTCCACACGCCCAAACACTGATAGACCTTGTAGCCGTACATCCCGGTCTGCACGTATGCGTTCTCCTGACCCTCCGTGCACGGCGTGCCCTCGAGCGCGTTTGCGCTACCCGACGCCGCAACGGCGACCGCACACACGAGGGCGAATCGCAGACCCAGTTTCTTCATGATGTTCCTCCATGCAAGCGAGCCGGATGGCTCGCGAGGCCAACCATCGCGGATACACCGCACACACGCCGTCAGAATTCTCCTTCATTGCGTATAGGAAAATACTGATGCACATGGCCTCGACGGCTGCTGCGCACCTGCTCATGGCAAGTCACCCTGTCGCCTCGTATCGCGATTCCAACCGCACTCGAACCGACGAATGCTTCGGGGAGGTGCAGGCACCGGTGGTAATCTGACCGCATGAGCGCACTGAACGAACGTATCCCGCTGTCCATCTGCGTGCTGACGGTCTCCGATACCCGCACGGCCGCCAACGACACGTCCGGCGACTATCTCGCCGAAGCGCTGCGCGCCGACGGCCACCGCGTCGCCGAGCGTGCGCTGTTGCCCGATGACCGCTATGCGATGCGCGCGCTGGTCTCGCGCTGGATCGCCGATCCCGAGGTTGACGGCATCCTGGTCACCGGCGGCACCGGTTTCACCGGCCGCGATTCGACGCCCGAGGCGCTGCTGCCCCTGCTCGACAAGGAGATGCCGGGCTTCGGCGAACTGTTCCGCGCGGTGTCGTTCGAGGAGATCGGCACCTCGTCGCTGCAGTCGCGCGCATTCGCCGGCCTGGCGAACGCGACCTTCGTCTTTGCCCTGCCTGGTTCGACCTCGGCCTGCACGACCGCGTGGGAGCGGATCATCCGTCACCAGCTCGATTCGACCACCCGACCCTGCAACCTGGCGACGATCCGTCCGCGCCTGAAGGAATGACGGCGCGCGGCCACCGCCGCTACGAGGCTTCGGCCAGCACCTGACGCACGAACGGCACGGTGAGCCGCCGCTGCGAGGCCAAGGAGGCCCGGTCGAGCCGATCGAGCAGCGCGGTCAGCGCCGGCAGGTCGCGGTCGACCCGGCGCAGCAGCCAGTCGATGGTCGCCGCATCCACCTGCAGGCCGCGACGTTCGGCACGCAGGCGCAGCAACGCGTGCCGGCCCGTGTCGTCGAGTGGCGCCAGTGCCACGCGCACACTCTGGCTGAGGCGAGAGCGCAGGTCGGGCAAGGTCAGCGCCAGTGCTTCGGGCGGCTGGTCGGCGGTGTAGAACACGCTGCGGCCGGCGTCGTGCAGCCGGTTGTGCAGGTCGAACAGCGCCACCTCGTCGTCCCTGTCGCCGGCGATTGCGTCCAGGCCGTCGACCGCGACCAGATCGTGGCCCTGCAGCGCCTCGGCCGCTGCGCGCACGCGCCCGGCCAGGCTGCGCAACGGCAGGTAGACGGCGCTGCGCCCCAGCTGTTCGGCCTGCGCGCACAGCGCGATCGCCAGGTGGGTCTTGCCGGTGCCGGCCGGGCCGGCCACGTACAGCGCACGCCGCGCGCCGGCGAGCGCGAAATCATGCAGCTGCGGCAACAACGCCGGGTCGTCGGCGACGAATGTGTCCAGCCGCTGGTCTGGCGGATAGCGCAGCGCCAGCGGCAATTGCGGTGACGGTGCACTCATCGCGTCGGATCGACCGGCTCATCGGTGCGACCGTCGGCGGGTACGACGAGCGTGCGGCCCGACAGCGCGATCGTCGGCTTGTCGCCCGCGTAGAGCTTGCTCTGGGTGTAGCGCTCGTGCGCGTAGCGCAACAGCACATTGGCAACCGCTGCCATCGGCAGCGCCAGCAGCATGCCCAGGAACCCGAACAGTTGTCCGCCGGCGAGCACCGCGAAGATCACCGCGGCCGGATGCAGGCCGATGCGGTCGCCGACCAGACGCGGGGTCAGCACGTAACTTTCGACGAGCTGGCCGATCGTGAACACAACGCCGATCAGGATCAGCAGCGTCCAGTCGAAGCCCTGCACCTGGACGATCGCGGCAATCAGCGCCATCAGAATGCCGACCGTCGCGCCCAGATACGGGATGAAGCTGATCAGGCCTGCGATCATGCCGATCAGCAGACCCAGGCGCAGGCCGACCAGCGACATGCCGACCGCATAGATCGCGCCCTGCCCCAGCATCACCAGGAACTGCCCGCGCAGGAAGCCACCGAGCGAGTCGCTGGTCTCGCGCGCCAGCCGGGTGGCGGTGCCGATGTGATCGCGCGGCACCAGCGACGCACAACGCTCAACCAGCAGGTCCCAATCGCGCATGAAGTAGAAGGTCAGGATCGGCACCAGCACCAGGTTGATCACCACCGCCAGCAGCGCGAAGCCCGAGCGCGACAGATAGCCCAGCACCGCCGCGGCGATGCCGCCGGCCTGTTGCCAGTGCTCGCGGACCAGTTGGATCAGCCGGTCGGTGTCGAGCCAGGCGACGACCTCGTAGCCGGTGCGCTGCTCGATCCACGGCAGCGCGGTCCCGATGATCCAGTCGCGGTAGGCCGGCAGGCTGTCGACGAGCGTGACGATCTGCCGCTCGATCATCGGCACCAGGATGATCAGCACCAGCGCCAGCAGCAACGTCATCAGCGCGAAGACCAACGAGACGGCCAGCGTACGCGAATGGCCACGACGCTCGATGCGGTCGACGAGCGGGTCGCCGAGCCAGCCCAGCAGCGCGGCCAGCACGAACGGCGTGAGCACCGGCCCCAGTTGCCCGATCACCCAGGCGACCACGACGAGAACCAACCCCCACTGTAGGCGCCGGAGAAAACGCGCGATGTCGGCGTTCGCGGGATCGTGCTCGGTCATGGCGGTCCTGGGACGATCAGCGCAGGTGGAAGGTGGGGGTCACGCCCTCGGGGGCGCCGTCGGCTTCGACCAGCACATTCTCGTCGGCCATGCGGCGGAATCCGCTTAGTCCGGTCAGCAGGTCGAGCTGGACCTCCAGCCCGCGCGGGGTCGCACGCACCGGGCGGATCGCACGGACCACCGACATGCGCTGCAACTGCGCCGACAGGCGGATGAAGTCCGCGCTGCTGTTGATGCCGGTGAACAGGACCGTCTCGGTCGAGGGCGTGCCCGCGGGGCTCGCCTTGGCGTAGCGGCGGGTCAGCGCATCGGCGGCACCGTCGGCGCCGCTCGGCAGGATCCGCCGGGCGTCGTCGCCGGTTTCGCTCCAGCGCGCCAGCACCCGGCCGCCGTCGACGAAGATCCAGTCGGCCTTCCAGCCGCTGCCGTCGCGATAGAGCTTGCCGACCAGCTGCATCGGCGGGTTGTAGCGCGCCGAGATGCGCGCGATCGCGGCGGTATCGCCCCGCCAGATCGCGCCGACGGCGGCCTGCTCGGCGGCGCTGCCGCCAGGAAGACCTAGCCGGTAGCCGCGCTCGATCGCGCGCTGAAGCACTGGCCTGGCGACGTTGTTCTGCTGCAGGCCGACCAGACGCGGCCCGGAGCCGTCGTCGATCGCCAGCCACAGCACCGGCTTGGGCCGCGGATCGGGCCACACCGGCAGGCCGAGCGCGGCGGCCACGCCATCGACGTCCTCGGGACGGAAGCGCACCACCAGGGTCGTGGTGAAGGTCGGCGAGCCGCGTGAGGACACGCCCTCGTCCTGGCGGTAATCGTAGCCCTCCACATACTGTTCTGCGCGCCGCAGCTCCTGCGACACGCCCGGCCGCTGGGCGACCCCGCGGTCGCCCGACAGTTTGCCCAGCACCTGGGCCAGCGCGCGCGAGAAGCCCGCGGTGCGCTCGTTCTCGTTCTGGCTGCGCACCGGGATCTCGGCCGCGTACAGACCGGTGCCTTCGGCGCGGTCGCCCTCCACGCGCTGTGCGGCCGCCTGGCCGGCGGCCAGCAGCAGGGCGGCCAACAGCCACGCCATCATTCCCAACGAGCGCTTCGGGCGGTGCATCCGGTTGATCCTGGGTCGGGGGACATCGACGCGCGATGGTGCCACAAACCGCGCGAGCGGTCCGTCGCGATGCGCCCGCGCGCCAGCCGCGGCGGGCCGGCCGCGGCTGCTAGAATCCCCGGTCCTTTCCGCTTCGCGACGGCCGCCGTGACCGCCCCCACTCCCCTGACCTACCGCGATGCCGGCGTCGACATCGACGCAGGCAATGCACTCGTCGAACGCATCAAACCGCTGGTCAAGCGCAGCTTCCGGCCCGAGGTCATGGGTGGCCTGGGCGGCTTCGGCGCGCTGTTCGACCTGTCGGGCAAGTACCGCGAACCGGTGCTGGTCTCGGGCACCGACGGCGTGGGCACCAAGCTCAAGCTCGCCCAGCAGCTCGGCCGCCACGACACCATCGGCATCGACCTGGTCGCGATGTGCGTCAACGACGTGCTGGTGCAGGGCGCCGAGCCGCTGTTCTTTCTCGACTACTTCGCCACCGGCAAGCTGGACATCGACACCACGGCCGCGGTCATCGGCGGCATCGCCCGCGGCTGCGAACTGTCGGGCTGCGCACTGATCGGCGGCGAGACCGCCGAGATGCCGGACATGTACGGCATCGGCGAATACGACCTGGCCGGCTTCACCGTCGGCGCGGTCGAAAAATCGGAACTGCGCGACGGCGGCAAGGTCCAGGCCGGCGATGTGCTGATCGGCATCGCGTCCAGCGGCCCGCATTCGAACGGTTATTCGCTGATCCGCCGCATCTATGAGCGGGCCGGGAGTCCGGCCGAGGTCGAAGTGGGCGGCGTGAAGCTGGTCGATGCGCTGATGGCGCCGACCACGCTGTACGTCAAACCGGTGCTCGAATTGCTGCGCGGGCCGCTGGGGCCGCAATTGCACGCGATGGCGCATGTCACCGGCGGCGGCCTGACCGAGAACATCATCCGGGTGATTCCCGACGGCCTCGGCCTGACGATCGACGCTGCGTCCTGGCCGCTGCCGCCGGTGTTCGACTGGCTGCAGCGCGAAGGCGCGGTGGCCGACCACGAGATGTGGCGCACCTTCAATTGCGGCATCGGCTTTGTGCTGGTGGTGCCGGCCGACAGCGTCGGGGCGTTCGGCGCCGCGCTCGATGGCCTGGGCCTGGCCCATTGGTCGATCGGCGAAGTCGTCGCGCACGGCGACGGCGAGCGCGTGCACATCGGCTGAACCGGCCGCATGCGCGCCGATCTCGACCCCGCGCCGTACGCGCCACCCCGGGCGCCCGGCCCGACCGCACCGGCCTCGTCGTCGGCACAGATCGACGGACAGTTGCGCACGCTCTCGGTCCTGCATCATGTCCTGGGTGCGCTGTCGCTGGCCGGGAGCCTGCCGTTTGTGGTGCTGCTGGTATTTGGCATCGCCCACGAAGCCGCGGACGACTTCGCCGACCCGGCCGGGATTGGCATGATGGCGGTGGTCGGCAGCCTGGTCGTGTTCACGCTGGGCGGCGGGGCGTTGTGCATCCGGGCCGGAATCGACCTGGCGCGCCGCCGTCATCACGGACTGTGCGTGGCGGTCGCCGCGCTCGCCTGCCTGAACATCCCGCTCGGCACTGCGCTCGGGATCTATGCATTGTCGGTGCTGG
The DNA here is from genome assembly GCF_022637415.1 of Luteimonas sp. S4-F44. Taxonomy (NCBI): domain Bacteria; kingdom Pseudomonadati; phylum Pseudomonadota; class Gammaproteobacteria; order Lysobacterales; family Lysobacteraceae; genus Luteimonas; species Luteimonas sp. S4-F44. The sequence continues at coordinate 928,553 of NZ_CP093340.1, read as the reverse complement.
CGCGCCCCGACGTGCGCGCCGCCTTCGCCGCCACCGGATCTGCTCGATGACGCTGCGCATCGCGGTGCTCGCTTCGGGCCGGGGCAGCAACCTGCAGGCGATCCTCGACGCGATCGCCGCCGGCACACTCGACGCGACAGTTGCCGGCGTGTGGTCGGACCGCGGCGATGCCGGTGCGCTGGCACGCGCGCAAGCCGCTGGGGTGCCGGCACAGGCCGTCCGCCCGCGTGACCACGCCGACCGCCACGCCCACGACGTCGCACTGTTCGCGGCGATCGACGCCGCCGCGCCCGACCTCATCGTTTGCGCCGGCTATATGCGGCTGATCGGCGCCGCGGCCGTCGAAGGGCGCGCAGGCAGGATGATCAACATCCACCCTTCATTGCTGCCGGCCTTCAAGGGCCTGCACACACATCGCCAGGCGTTGGCGGCCGGCGTCGGCGAGCACGGGGCCAGCGTGCATTTCGTGACCGCCGACCTCGACGGGGGCCCGGTGATCGCCCAGGCGCGTGTCCCGGTGCAGCCCGGCGACGACGAGGCCGCACTCGCCCAGCGGGTGCTGGCGCGCGAGCATCCGCTGCTGCTGGAGACCCTGCGCTGGATCGCCGCCGGCCGGGTCCGGCTGAACGCCGCCGGCGCGGTGCAGATCGACGGCCGGACCGCGGCGGCCCCGCTTCAGCTGGCAGCCAACCAGCGCTTCCCATGATGGCCGCCGAATGCGCCCTCTCCTCGCCCTCGTCGCCGGCCTGCTGATCGCCTGGATGCCCGTCGGGCGGGCGGCGCCGTTGCAGCCGTTCGTCGCGACCTACGAGGCCTGGTACCAGGGCCGCCAGGCGGGCACGGCCACCATGCGCCTGCAGCCCGACGGGCCAAATTGGCAGATCGACTTGGGCATCCGTGGCAACCGCGGGTTCGCCGGCATTCTCGGGCTGAACGTCGAGCAGGGCACCCGCTTCGACCTCGTCGGCGAGACCTTCCGCCCACTGACCCAGCACACGCTGCGCAAGGCGGCGGTGCTGTTCAACCGCCGTACCGAAGGCGTCTACGACTGGACGAAGGGCGTTGCGACCTGGACCGGCGACATCAGCAAGCGCCGCCGTGCCCCGGTGCCGCTGCAGCCCGGCGACATGAGCGCGCTGCTGATCAACCTGGCGATCGTCCGCGACGCCGCCCCGGGTGCGGCGCTGCAGTACCGCTTCGTCGACGGTGGCCGCGCGCGCGACTATGCCTACCTCACCGCGCCCGAGCCGGAGATCATCCAGGTCGCCGACGTCAGTTATTCGGCGTTGCGGGTTTCACGGACCAACGGCGGAAATGACGAGATGATCGTCTGGATCGCCGATGGCGTTCCCACCCCCATCCGCATCCTGCAACGCGAAGACGGCGAAGACGCGATCGACCTGCGCCTCGTCGAATACCAAGGAGTTCCTTAAGATGCCCCAGACGACCCGCCGCCCCCGCCTGCTCGCCGCCTGCGGCGCCGCCCTGCTGTCGCTCGCCACGCTACCGGCGCTGGCGCTCGAGCCCTTCACTGCGACCTACCAGACGACCTTCATGGGTCTGCGTGGGCAGGCCGACATGAAGCTCGCCCGCGAAGGCAGCGAGCGCTGGAAGTACAGCCTCAATGTCGCAGGTGCCGGCGCCCGGCTCGAGCAGAGCACGGTGTTCGAAGCCAACGGCGACCAGTGGCGGCCGATCAGCAGCACCGACTCCCAGCGCGGCGAGTCGGGCCTGGCGGCGATGCTGGTCAAGCGTCGCAGTGTCAACGCGACCTACGACTGGAACGCCGGCGAGGCGCGCTGGAGCGGCGACGTCAAGGACGACCAGGGCGGCCCGGTGAAGCTGCAGACCGGCGACCTGGACGGCATGCTGATGAACCTGGTGCTGGTGCGCGACGTGCAGGCCGGCCGCTCGCCGCTGCGCTATCGCCTTGTCGAGGACGGCCGCAGCAAGCGCCAGGTGTTCGAGCGCCAGGGCACCGAGGCGGTGACCGTCGGCGGCCGCACGCTGCAGGCCACCAAGGTGGTGCGCACCGACGGGCGGCGCCAGATCGTGGCGTGGATCGTCGACGACCTGCCGGTGCCGGCGCGGCTGCTGCAGCGCCGCGACGGCAGCGACCATATCGACATGCGCCTGCAATCGGTGAACTGAGCGCCGCTGACGCAGCACGAATAAGGCCCCGCACTGCGGGGCCTTGTTTATTGGCGCGATGACGGCAAACCGCCCGGGTCGAAACCGGGGTCAGCGTGCAATTTCGCGAAGCAAAATCGCACGCCGCCCCCTTGCTACGGCGCGGTGGGCGTGGTCCGGCATTCGACGCGGATTGATTCGCCCGAGCCGCGTCGGCGGTAGTCGACGCAACTGCGGGTGCCGTCGGTCGTGCGCACGGCGACGATCGTGAAGAAGCCCTGCAGCACCTCGCTGCGGGTCAATTCACCGTCCTCGTTCCAGTCCATGTCCTTGAACTCGATCCCGCTCAAGGCCGCCGCGCCGGTGTAGCGCATCCAGCCCAGCGCCAGCAGCACCACGGCAAGCGTCGCGAACAGCGCGACCCGCCGGCTCGACATGCGACCGCGAAACGCCATCGTCAGCGCACCCGTCGGATGTTCGCGCCAAGGCCGCCGAGCTTGCGCTCGATGTGCTCGTAGCCGCGGTCGAGGTGGTAGATGCGGTCGATCGTGGTGTCGCCATCGGCGACCAGACCAGCGAGGATCAGCGACGCCGAGGCGCGCAGGTCGGTCGCCATCACCGGCGCGCCGCTCAGCCGTTCGACCCCGGTGACCGAGGCCCGCGGCCCGTCGATGTCGATCTCCGCGCCCAGGCGCATCAGTTCGTTGACGTGCATGAAGCGGTTCTCGAAGATCGTCTCGTCGATCGTGCCACGGCCGTCGGCGATGCAGTTGAGCGCCATGAACTGGGCCTGCATGTCGGTCGGGAACCCGGGATGCGGCGCGGTGACGATGTCGACCGCGCGCGGGCGGCGGCCCTGCATATCGAGCGTGATGCGGTCCCCGTCGATGGTCACTTCGGCGCCGGCCTGGCGCAGCTTGTCGAGCACTGCGCCGAGCGTGTCGGGACGCGCGGATGTGACGGTCACCCGCCCACCGGTCATCGCCGCGGCGACCAGGAACGTGCCGGTTTCGATGCGGTCGGCCACGACCGCGTGATGCGCGCCGTGCAGCGTCTCCACGCCGCGGACCTCGATCCGCGAGGTGCCGGCGCCGCGGATGTCTGCGCCCATCGCGACCAGGCACTGCGCCAGATCGACGATCTCCGGTTCGCGCGCGGCGTTGTCGATCACCGTGTCGCCCTCGGCCAGCGTCGCGGCCATCAGCACGTTTTCGGTCGCGCCGACACTGATCGTCTCGAACGCCACGTGCCCGCCGAGCAGGCGCTGCGCACGGGCGCGGATGAAACCATGCTCGACGGTGATCGTCGCGCCCAACGCCTCGAGCGCCTTGATGTGCAGATCCACCGGCCGGGCGCCGATCGCGCAGCCGCCGGGCAGCGCCACTTCGGCCGCGCCAAAGCGCGCCAGCAGCGGCCCAAGCACCAGCACCGAGGCGCGCATCGTGCGCACCAGTTCGTACGGCGCGACGTGGCTGTGCACACCGCGCGGATCGACGATCACCCGCGCGCCCTCGACGTCGTGCTCGACGCCGGCACCGAGGCCGGCCAGCAGCTTGGCCGTGGTCAGCACGTCGTGCAGATGCGGGACATTGCCGATCTCGACCGGCGCGTCGGCCAGCAGCGTCGCGCACAGGATCGGCAACACGGCGTTCTTGGCGCCGGAGATGCGGACCTCGCCCTGCAGTGTGGCGCCGCCGGAGACGATGATGCTGTCCATCAGCCCTGCCCCGTCTGCCGCGCGTGTTCGTCGGGGGTCAGCGTGCGCAGCGCCAGCGCGTGGATCTCGCCGCCCATGCGGGTACCGAGCGTGGCGTACACCATGCGATGGCGGGCCAGCGGCAGCTTGCCGGCGAAGGCGGGCGAGACGACCAGCGCTTCGAAATGGACGCCGTCGGCGCCCTCCACATGCACATGGGCGTCGGGCATGCCCTGCTGGATGAGTGCGGTGATGGTGCGGGTATCCAAGTCTTCGATCCTGTGGGCGCCGCAGGACGGGCCGGGCGCCGCCTCGCGTGAAGCGGGGATGAGCCGTCTTCGACGCCGCCGACGGTCGCGGGGCATTCACGCCGGGAAGCGCATAAAATGAATGGCTTAGCCTAACGGAAAAGACCCTTGCCGGATACGTTCGACGACGCGGCCCAGGCCGTCTCCGCCCCCCCCGCCCCACGTACGGCGGCGTTCGCCGACAGCGGACGCCAGGTGTTCGAGGTCGAGGTTCAGGGCCTGCACGCCGTGGCCGCCCGACTCGACGGCGCCTTCACCGCCGCCTGCACGCGCATGCTCGAGTGCCGAGGCCGGGTCGTGTGCACCGGCATGGGCAAGTCCGGCCATATCGCGCGCAAGATCGCTGCGACCCTGGCCTCGACCGGCACCCCGGCCTTCTATGTGCATCCGGGCGAGGCCGGGCACGGGGACCTGGGCATGATCACCGACGCCGACGTGGTGTTGGCGCTGTCGTACTCGGGCGAATCGGACGAGATCCTGATGCTGCTGCCGGTGCTCAAGCGCCAGGGCAACGGGCTGATCGCGATGACCGGCCGCCCCGCCTCGACGCTGGCCACCGCCGCCGACATCCATCTCGACATCAGCGTGCCGGCCGAAGCCTGCCCGCTGGCACTGGCGCCGACCAGCAGCACGACCGCCTCGCTGGTCATGGGCGATGCGCTGGCGGTGGCGCTGCTGGACGCGCGCGGCTTCACCGCCGACGACTTCGCCCGCTCCCACCCGGCCGGCGCGCTCGGCCGGCGCTTGCTGCTGCACATCCGCGATGTCATGCATGGCGGCGACGAGGTGCCGGCGGTGCGCGCGGACGCCTCGCTGGCCGATGCGCTGATGGAGATGAGCCGCAAGCGGCTGGGCATGACCGTCGTCGTGGACGAGGCGCAGCGGCTGATCGGCCTGTACACCGACGGCGACCTGCGGCGGACACTCACCGACCCGGGCATCGACGTGCGCGATGCCCGCATTGCCGATGTCATGACCCGCGACCCGATCGCGATCGACGCCGACGCGCTGGCGGTGGAAGCCGCGCGGCTGATGGAGACGCGCAAGATCACGATGCTGCCGGTACTCGACGCCGAGCGCCGGGTCGTGGGCGCCCTCAATATTCAGGACCTGTTGCGCGCCCGCGTGGTGTAACCCCACTCTCCATTCATGGACAGAACGACGCCGATGCCCGCCTCTCTTTTCGACCACGTGCCGCCCGATGTGCTCGCGCGCGCGGCGCGCGTGCGCCTGGCCTGCTTCGACGTCGACGGCACGCTGACCGACGGCGGGCTCGGCTTCGACAGCGAGGGGCGCGAGATCAAGACCTTCCACGTCCACGATGGCCAGGGCCTGGTGCTGCTGCGCAAGGCCGGAATCACGGTGGCAATGGTCACCGCGCGCCCGGGCGGCATCGTCGAGCGCCGCGCCGCCGACCTCGGCGTGCAGGCGCATGTGCACGTCGCCGACAAGCGGGCCCGGGTCGTCGCGCTGTGCGCCGAACTCGGCCTGGACGACGACCAGGTTGCGTTCATGGGCGACGACCTGGCCGACGTCGGCGCGATGCGCGAGGCGGGCCTCGCAGTGGCCCCGGCCGACGCCAACGCCTGCGCCGTTTCGGCCGCGCACTGGCGCACCCGCGCGCCGGGCGGGCGCGGCGCGGGCCGCGAACTGTGCGACCTGATCCTGCACGCACAGGGGCGCCTGGCGACGATCCACGCCGACGGGCGGGTCTCGTGAACTGGCGCCTGGGACTGACGCTGTTGCTGCTCACCGGCGCACTGGTGTCGGGCTGGTCGGCCTGGCGCCAGAAGGACCGGTTGACCGTCGACGGTCCCGCCGACACCCGCACCGACTACCTGCTGCGTGATTTCGACCTCGTCGCGCTCGACAGCGACGGCCGCGAAGCGTTCGCAGTGCAGGCGCCGCAACTGCAGCAGACCCCGGGCGCGCGCACGCTGGAACTGGTCACCCCGGTGTTCAACATCCCTGCCGAGTCCGGCGGCCACTGGCAGGTCCGGTCCAAGACCGGCTGGGTCTCGGATGACAACGAACTGGTGCGTCTGCGCGGCGAGGTCACCGCGACCAGCCCCGACGGTGCGCCGCGCCCCACGACGATGCGTACCGAAGCGCTCGACGTGTTCCCGCAACGCAACCAGGCCGCCTCCGACGCACTCGTGGACGTGGTCCAGCCCGGCTCTACAATGCAGGGCACGGGCATGCGCGCCGATCTCGAGTCGGGGCGGATCGAACTCCTTTCCCAGGTCAAATTCCGCAATGAACCCAATTCCCGCCGCTAGCCTGCTCCTCGTCCTGGCCCTGGTGCCCGGCGCCGTCCTGGCCAAGGCGGCCGACCGCAACCAGACGTTGTCGGTCGATGCCGGCGGCAGCGATTGCTCGGTCAGCAACGAACAACTGCCCTGCCTGTTCACCAACGGCGTCACGATCAGCCAGGGCACGCTTGAGATCCAGGCCAGCCGTGCCGACGTGCGCCGCCACGGCGGCGAGTTCCAACGGGTGATCCTCACCGGCGGCCCGGTCAAGATGAAGCAGCAGATGGACGACGGCGGCTGGGTCGACGCCACCGCCGCCCAGGCCGACTACAACATGCCCAACGACACCGTCGTGCTGACCGGCAACGCGATCGTCAACCAGCCCGGCCGCGGCCGCATGGAGGGCGAGCGGATCGTCTACAACATGTCCACCGGCCAGGTGCAGGGCGGTGGCGAGGGCCAGGGGCGCGTGCGCATGCAGTTCGAGCCGCGTAACCGCCAGCCGGCACAGCCGGCCGCCACGCCTGCCGCGCAGCCGGCCGCCCAGCCTACGCAGGAGGGCGGCCGCTGATGCTCGTCGCCGAGGGGCTGCGCAAGCGCTACAAACAGCGCGAGGTCGTCAAGGAGTTCGGGCTGACGCTCGAGGCGGGCGAGGTCGTCGGCCTGCTCGGCCCCAATGGCGCTGGCAAGACCACCTGTTTCTACATGATCGTCGGTCTGGTGCCGGCCGATGCCGGGCGCATCGTACTCGATGGTCACGACATCACCGCCGAGCCGATGTACACCCGCGCCAAGCGCGGCGTCGGCTACCTGCCGCAGGAACCCTCGGTGTTCCGCAAGCTCAGCGTGGCCGACAACATCATGCTGGTGCTCGAACTGCGCGAGGACCTCGACAAGCCGGGGCGCGACAAGGCACTGGCCGATCTGATGGACGAATTGCAGATCAGCCACGTCGCCGACCAAGCCGGCGCCAGCCTGTCGGGCGGCGAGCGCCGTCGGGTGGAGATCGCGCGCGCGCTCGCCGCCAACCCGCGCATGATCCTGCTCGACGAGCCGTTCGCCGGCGTCGACCCGATCTCCGTCGGCGAGATCCAGCGCATCGTCACCCATCTCAAGGAACGCGGTATCGGGGTGCTGATCACCGACCACAACGTCCGCGAGACCTTGGGAATCTGCGACCGCGCGTATATCCTCAGCGATGGCGGCGTGCTCGCGCAGGGAGCGCCCGAGGCGCTGTTGGCCGATCCGGACGTGCGCCGCGTGTACCTGGGGGATTCCTTCCGTCTGTAACGTGTCCGCGTATCCGGCCATGGAGATCCGGGGACGATGAAGCCACGGTTGCAGACATCGCAGGGGCAGCACCTGGTCTTGACGCCGCAGTTGCGTCAGGCGCTGCATCTGCTGCAGCTCTCGGCGGTGGAACTGGAAACCGAGATCGCGGCTGCGGTCGAGAGCAATCCGTTGCTCGACTGGGATGAGGCCCCGACGCTGGCCCCATCGAGCGCCGGCGAGCGCAGCGATGGCTCGGCCGCCGCCGACGACACGCCCGACGCACCGGACCGGACACACGGCGACGCGGGCGCAGCGCCTGTCTGGGACGGTGACGATGGCTGGCAGACGTCCGGCGGGCAGCGCGGCGAGGCCGACAGCGACAGCGATGGCGATCCCGCCGACCGCATCGTCCAGTCCGAAGACCTGCGCGATCACCTGTCCTGGCAGTGGCATCTGAGCCCGGTCTCGCCACGGGACCGCAACATCGGCATCGCGCTGATCGATGCGATCGACGACGACGGCTACCTGCGCGAAACGCTCGCGGGCATCGCCGAGGCGCTGCTGCCCGAAACCCGCGCCACCGAGGCGGAGATCGCCGCGGTGCTGTGCCGGATTCAGCGCTTCGACCCGCCCGGCGTCGGCGCGCGCGACCTGGGCGAGTGCCTGCGACTGCAACTCGAGGCGCTGCCCGCCGACACCCCTGCGCGCGCCATCGCGCTGCAGGCGGCGACCACGCATATCGAGCGACTGCCCAGGCTCGGCCCGCAGGGTCTGGCCGATGCACTGGGCCACACGCTCGAGCAGGCACAGACCGCGCTGCAACTGCTGCGCAGCCTCGACCCGCGGCCCGGCGCACGGATCGGCGGCGTGCCGCACGACAACTACGTCACCCCCGACTGCGTGATCAGCCGTCACAACGGCGTCTGGCGCGTGACGCTGGCCGGCCGCCAGCATCCGCGGCTGACGATCCACCGCGGCTACGAACGCATGATCGAACACGCCTGCAGCAGCGATGCGGGCTATCTGCGCGGGCGGCTGCAGGAGGCGCGCTGGCTGCTGCGCAATCTCGAGGCACGCGGTGAAACCCTGCTCAAGGTCGTGCGCTGCCTGGTCCGCCAGCAATCGGGGTTCCTGGAGTTCGGCGAACGCGCATTGCGGCCGCTGACGTTGCGCGAGGTCGCCGACGAGATCGGCATGCACGAGTCGACGGTCTCGCGCGCGGTCGCGCGCAAGTACGTGCACACCCCGCGCGGCACCCTGCCGCTGAAGACATTCTTCGCATCGGGCATCGGCACCGAAGGCGGCGGCGAGGCTTCGAGCACCGCGATCCAGCAGATGATCCGCGGCCTGATCGACGCCGAGGATCCACGCAAACCGCTGTCGGATGCGCGCCTGGCCGATCTGCTCAAGGCGGCCGGGGTGCCGGTCGCGCGTCGCACCGTGGCCAAATACCGCGAGGCAATGCAGATCGCCTCGTCGCACGACCGCGTTCGCATCGCCTGAACTTCCCGCCCTGCACGATGGTCCCTAAGGGTGCGACCCGTGGCCGCTTGTCAGCCACGCCGGCCGCGCTACTCTGAACCCGGACCGCCGCGACATCAGCGCACGGTCCGTTTCCTACCTTGAAGGAGGTTGCCGATGCACGTCGAGACCCATGGCCATCAGATCGAAGTGACGCCCGCACTGCGCGAGTACGTGGAGACCAAGCTGCAGAAGCTCTCCCGGCATTTCGACGGCCCGCTGGAGGTCCGCGTCCAGCTCAGCCTGGAGAAGCCCGACCACAAGGCCGAGGCGACGCTGACGATCGCCGGCAAGACGCAGCACGTCGACGCCAGCGCGATCGACATGTACGCCGCGATCGACCTGCTGACCGACAAGCTCGACCGGATCGTCGTCAAGCATCGCAAGAAGATCGTCGACCACCATCGCGGCGAGAACACCGCGCGCGACGGCACGTTCGGCTGATCGTATAGCCCTGGCCGGCCGCGGCGACGCGGCCGGCCGACACCGACGGGCCGGGGCGCCGCCCGTATCCCCTCTCGCGGGCCGCAGGCGACACGCCCGCCACGGCCTGGACCGCGTGCTGCGACGACACCGTGTCGAATCGGGCTAGACTGCTGGCCCCACGCCCCGTCCTCGAGCCCGCTCGGCATGCCTCTTTCCGATCTGCTCTCGGCCGACCGCATCGTGATGCTGGTCGCGCCCGGTTCCCGCGACGCTGTGCTGGATTCGGCCGCACGCCTGCTGTCCGGCAATTCGCCGACCATGACCCCACTGCTCGGCCGCGCCCTGCGCGAACGCGAGCAGTTGGGCAGCACCGGTATCGGACGCGGCGTGGCGATTCCCCATGCACGCAGCGGCGCGTTCCACGAGCCGCGCGCCGCCTTCCTGCGGCTGTCGTCGCCGGTCGACTTCGGCGCCGCGGACGGCGAGTCGGTCGACCTGGTCTTTGCGATGTGCGTGCCCGAACACCTGGTCGAGCAGCACCTGCAGTTCCTCTCGGGCCTGGTGGAGCGCTTCTCCGATGCCGCCTTCCGCGACGCGCTGCGCGGCGCGCACGACCGCCACGCGTTGCAGGCGCTGCTGCTCGACGATGTCGGGCAATCGACTGCGGCCAGCGCATGAACGCGACCATCGAAGCGCAGGAGCTGTTCGCGCAGTTGCACGATCGACTGGGGCTGCGCTGGCTGGCCGGCCAGCATGGCGCGCAACGCTCGCTCGAGGCGGTGGAGACGATCGCCCGCCGCCCGTCGCTCGCCGGCTACCTCAACATCATCTATCCCAACAAGGTACAGATTCTGGGCACCGAAGAGCTGGCCTGGCTCGACGGACTGGATTCGCGGCTGCGTTGGGAGACCATCGAGCGCATCGTCCAGTACCGCCCGCTGGCGCTGGTCATCAGCAAGGACCAGCCCTGCCCCGAGGACCTGCGCGAGGCGGCCGAGGAATCGCAGACGCCACTGTGGAGCTCGCCCAAGCGCGGCCACGAACTGCTGAACCTGCTGCAGTACCACCTGGCGCGCGTGCTTGCGCCCAGGATCACGCTGCACGGGGTTTTCATGGAGATTTACTCGATCGGCGTGTTGATCACCGGTGAGTCGGGATCGGGCAAGAGCGAACTGGCACTGGAGCTGATCACCCGCGGCCACCGCCTGGTTGCCGACGATGCGCCCGAGTTCACCCAGATCGCACCGGACGTGCTCGACGGCGCCTGCCCCGAGCTGCTGCAGGACCTGCTGGAACTGCGCGGACTGGGCGTGCTCAACATCCGCGAGATGTTCGGCGACACCGCGGTCAAGCGGAACAAGTATTTGCGGCTGATCGTGCACCTGAGCCGGCCCAACGCCGACCCCTTGGCCGGCGACAGCGATGGCATGGTGCGCTTGACCGGCGACCTGGGCATCCGCCGCGTGCTCGACCTGGACGTGCCGCTGATCACGCTGCCGGTCATGCCCGGCCGCAACCTGGCGGTGCTCGCCGAGGCCGCGACACGCACGCATGTGCTGCGCACCAAGGGCCTGGACCCGGCGGCGGCGTTCCTGGCTCGGCACTCGCAGTTCCTCGAGCGGGGCGCGCCATGACCGATGCGCCCTTGCTGTACGTGGTCAGCGGCCTGTCGGGCGCCGGCAAGTCGGTGGCGCTGCGCACGCTCGAGGACCTGGACTTCTACTGCGTCGACAACCTGCCGGCCGGCATGCTGGCCGAGTTCGTCGGCAACGTGACCCGCGACGACGAGCCGCCGCGGCGGCTCGCGGTCGGCATCGACGTCCGCAACCGGCATACCGACCTGTCGCGGATTCCGACCTGGCTGGCCGAGGTCGGTCGCATGGGGCTGGACCCGCGCCTGGTGTTCTTCGAGACCGGCGACGAGATTCTGCTGCGCCGCTATGCCGACACCCGCCGCCGCCATCCGCTCAGCCGCGTCGGCGTGTCGCTGGCCGACGCGATCGCGCTGGAACGCACCTTGCTGCGACCGTTGCGGGCGCTGGCCGACACGGTGATCGACACCAGCGACCTCAATGTCCACCAGTTGCGTCGGCGCGTGGTCACCGAACTGCAACTGGCCGACAACGATGCGCTGTCGCTGCTGTTCGAATCCTTCGCCTACCGCCGCGGCGTGCCGCCCGATGCCGACTTCGTGTTCGACGCCCGTGCGCTGCCCAACCCGCATTGGGATCCGCGCCTGCGGCCGCTGTCGGGGCGCGATGTCGATGTACGGACCTGGTTCGAGACCCATGCCGAGGTCGGCGAGTTCGTGGCGCAGGTCACGCAGTTCCTCGACACCTGGCTGCCGCGCATGCGCAGCGCCACGCGCAGCTACGTCACCGTCGCATTCGGTTGCAGCGGTGGCCGGCATCGCTCGGTCTATCTGGCCGAAGCGCTCGCGCGTCATGC